>JAYUDR010000059.1:0-14922 GCA_043739665.1 Chloroflexota bacterium | reverse complement strand
TCTCGGCTTGATGGATCAGGGATTCGGGACGATGACCAGACAAAAGCTGCCGCCGCCGGCAATGCCGGTCACGCCGGCCAGACCGGACGGGACGGTGTTGCCGTGGGTGGTGTCGCCCCACAGGACGACCGTGCCGTCCGACTTGACGGCGAGGTTGTGCCAATCACCCGCGGCGATCGCGACGACTCCCGATAGGCTGGCCGGGGCGATTGTCTGACCCCTCGAGTTGTCGCCCCAGGCGACGACCGTGCCATCCGACTTGAGAGCCAGGCTGTGGTCGTATCCGGCCGCGATTGCGATGACGCCCGTTAGGCCCACCGGGACTGTCGCTTGACCCTTGGCGTTGTCGCCCCAGGCGACGACGGTACCGTCCGACTTGAGGGCAAGGCTGTGCTGGTAGCCGCCGGCGACTGCAATCACACCGGCTAGGCCGGCAGGGACTTTAGCCTGTCCCGAAGCGTTGTACCCCCAGGCGACGACCGTGCCGTCGGACTTCAAGGCAAGATTGTGGTAGCCGCCCGCAGCAACCGCTGTAACTCCGGCCAACCCTGTTGGTACGACCGTCTGTTTGTAGGCATTCTGACCCCAGGCAACGACCTTGCCGTCAGACCTAAGAGCAATGCTGTGGTAGTACCCGGCGCCGATCGCGGTGACGCCCGAGAGTCCGGCCGGAACGGTAGCCTGGCCCGAGCCGTTGAAGCCCCAGCCGACGACCGTGCCGTCCGCCTTGAGGGCGAGGCTGTGCTGGTAGCCGGCGGCAACCTCAGTGACGCCCGAGAGCCCAGCCGGGACTTTGGCCTGGCCGGATGTACTCAGGCCCCAGGCAACGACGGTACCGGGCTGGGGAGGACCGGGCGACACGGTGGCAGCGCTAGCGCTCGCGGCCGGCGTAGGTGTGGCGGGAGTGAGAGTCGTCGCAGCGGTCGCAGTCGGAACGATCGCCGTCGTCGGCGTCGCGGCCGTCGCAATCGGGGCGCTCGCCGTCGTCTGCGCCGCGCCGCCGCTCGAGCAGGCCGCCACGATCGCGAGCAGCGCTCCGATGAGAGCTGGGCCGGCAATCCTGCGCAGGGCTTCGGGGTGCCCGATCATCTGGACTCCTCCTGTGGGTACGCACGCGAAGCGGTCACGAAACGACTACCGCTCGGCCAGCATACCCACGCCTTCATTGCGCGGCGGAATCGCCCGCCAGGTGACGCGCGAGTTGCAAAACGGACCTGTATCTCGGCCCTCAGAGCGCCTTGTCCGCTCAGATAAGCCGCGGGTGAGCCGTGCGGAAGGGGCGAGACCTAGGGTTCGGGACACCCGCCGCAATACAGAGCGCCGCGATTGAACGGCGCAGAAGAGGAGACAGGGACCGTGAACAAGGTCCTTCTAACCGGCCGACTGACCCGCGATCCGGAACTCCGGGCGCTGGCCAGCGGATCGAACGTGACGACGTTCGCAGTAGCCACCAATGAGTACCGCGGAAACGGTAAGGAGCGCGCCGAATACCACAACATCGTGGTCTGGGACCGCCTCGCACAAGTTTGCGGCCAATACCTCGGCAAGGGCCAGCAAGTGGCCATCGAGGGCCGGCTGCAGACTCGCCAATGGGAAGACGACCGGGGACAGCGCCATTGGAAGACTGAGGTCGTGGCCACGTCCGTGGAGATGCTTTCGGGTCGCCGAAAGCGCGACTACGAGGCCGAAACGCTGGCCGGGCAGGCCGCCGGTGATGCCGCCGGTGATGCCTCGACCACGGGCGATTCCACGTCCGAGCCTTCGGAAAACGATTCAGATGAGGCACCGGAAGACGCCTCAGCGGAAGATGATCGGGTGCTTGTCCTGGCCTAGATCACAGTCCTCCGGGGCGCTGCGTATCCCCCATGCGCGGCGCCCCGGCCAGTCTTGGCCGGGAGGCTCAACGCCGGCTTCGCCACAGCTCAGTCCGGATCTAGATCCCCGATGAATCGGGCGAAGATTCGGGCCAACTTGGGACCAGCTGATTGTGCGGCGGTCAACACCTCGGCATGACTCAACGGCGCGCCCGAAAGACCGGCGCCCTGGTTCGTTATCAGGGAGACGCCACATACCTTGAGCCCGGCCCATCGAGCGGCGATTGCCTCGACTGCGGTGGACATGCCCACGGCATCGGCTCCCAGACGGGCCAGCATTCGGACTTCGGCCGGCGTCTCGTAGTTCGGCCCCATGAGGCAGGCGTAGACGCCGTCCGCCAGCGCTACTCCCTCGGCATCGGCGGCGGCATGGAGACGCGACCGCAACCCCGCGTCCCAAACGGCGGTCATGTCCGGGAAACGGTCGCCGATCTCGGGCGCGTTCGGCCCCGCAAGGGGCGAGCGGCCGGTCAGGTTGAGGTGGTCGGTGATGGCCATGAGCGTCCCCGCCCTGAATTCGGGGTTGACGCCGCCGGCGGCGTTTGTGAGGACGACTACCCGGACACCGAGCTTGCCCATCAACAGCACGGGCTGGACCACGAACCCGGCGGAGTGGCCTTCATATAAGTGAAAGCGGCCCTGCTGGACCACCACCGGCACGCCGGACAGGCGGCCGAAGAGCAGCTTCCCGGAGTGACCGGGTGCGGTCGCGTCGGGCCAGCCCGGCAGCTCCTCGAATGGGATCGAAGCCTCAAGTTCGAGAGCGTCGGCCAGCCCGCCCAAGCCAGAACCCAAAACCAGGCCTAAGCGGGGCTGCAGATCTGTGCGCTCCCGAACGGCCGATTCCAGTGATGCCAGCAGCGCCGGCTGGTCGGCCGGTGGGATCTCGAGACCGAGAACGAAACGGCCACTCATTCGGCCGGGGCCTTCGGACCCACGCCATCGAGATTCTGTGGTCCAAAGGACAGTGGTAGAAGGTCGCCCAAGGCCGCTACGTAAACGGCGTCGCTGACGCTGGAGGCCGCGAACACAAGGACATCCGGACCGAACTCGGCCAGGAGTTGGCGGCAGATCCCGCACGGGCTGGACGGATCCACGGTCGGGGTGACCACGACGCAGACGCGGATCGCCGTCTCGCCCGCAGCCACAGCCCCAACGACCGCGCTCCGTTCGGCGCAGATCGTGGCCCCGTACGACGCCGACTCGACGTTGCATCCGGGGAACGCCGCTCCACTCCCACCCAGAACCGCCGCGCCGACGTGGAAATTCGAATAGGGCGCTCTCGCGCGGCCCTGTGCTATCAACGCCATCCGCAGGAGCCCATCGAACTCGGGCAAGCGGGCGGCGGCCGCCGCCCTGTCAATCCGCTTCACGCCGGTATCCGTCATGGCCTGCACCTCGCGACGCGACTGCCACTCCCAGGAGTGATAGCGTCTCCACTGATCGTCAATACCAGCGGCTGAGCAAAGGACGAGCTATGGACCCCAACAGCCCAAAGTCCCAACGCCGGGCCGACACTCCGACGAACGAAGCAGGGGCACAGTATCACCTGCATCTCTCCCCTGGACAGATCCCGTCCACGGTCCTGATGCCGGGTGACCCGGCCCGCGTCCAGAGGATGCAGAACACCTGGGACAAGGGCGAGGAGTTGGCCTTCCACCGCGAGTACCGCTCCGCCCGTGGCACCTACAAGGGCATCCCCATCGGGGCGATATCGAGCGGCGTCGGTGCTCCCAGTCTCGAGATTGCGACTCACGAGTTCGCAACAATTGGCGGCGAGACGATCATTCGGGTCGGCACCTGCGGGGCGCTGCGGGCCGAGATCGCGACCGGCGACCTGATCGTGCCGGTTGCAGCGGTCCGACGCGACGGAACAGCCGACCGCTACCTGCCTCTCGAGCACCCGGCCTTCGCCGATCCAGAGGTATACATGGCTCTCATCGAGGCTTGCGAGCGCCTCGGCTGCCGCTACCACCTCGGCATCGTCTGCAGCGTTGGGTCGTTCTACGTAGGCCAGGAACGCCCCGTCACGGGAGGCTTCTGGCAGTCCGGCGCGGACGGCTTGATCGAGGACTTGAAGAAGGCAGGCGTCGCCGGCCTGGAAATGGAATGCTCGGCCCTGTTCGTGCTTGCCAGATTGTTCGGCATGCGCAGCGGCGCGGTCCTGGGCGCCGTGGCGAACCGGGTGACCAACGAATTTGGCGACAACGGCGCTGAGGAACGGGCGATCGCGGTTGCCAACGAGGCCGTGTTTATCCTGGACGATTGGGGTCGACGCAAGACGGCCGCCGGCAAGGCGAACTTCTATCCGTCGCTGCTGCGGGACGCTTGAGCGAGTCAGCTCGCCGATTCACGCTCGTAGGGCTGGCCGTCCGCGGCCGGGGCGATGCTCCGACCGATTAGGCCGGCCAGGATCACGATGGTGATGATGTAGGGCAGGGCCCCCCAGAACTCGCCCGGGACATGCGCCATCAGCCCGCCGAGATCGCCCGTCGGTGGCGAAATGAGTAGCGAGTTGCTCAGTGCAGTCACCGACGCAAACAGCAGGGCCGCCCCAAGGGCCCCCAGGGGCGTCCAGCGGCCGACGATCATCGCCGCCAGGCCGATGAATCCTCGACCCTGGGTCATGCCCGCATTGAACTGGCCGGTCCCTTCCATACTCAGCCACGCACCGCCCAGCGCCGCTAGCGCACCGGACATGACCACGTTCCGGTAACGAAGTCGGATGACGTCGATGCCGACGGTCTCGGCGGCCCGCGGGTGCTCTCCCACTGCCCGGGTCCGCAGGCCCCAGCGAGATTGCATCAGCATGACCTGCAAGAAGATCACGATCACGATCGTGGCCATCCCGATGGGGCCCTGACTCAGGACGGCGTTTATCAGCCAGCCAACCAGCGGCAGGTCGGCCACGCCCTGGGGAACCTGGTACTGGGCGAAGCTCCCGGCACCGATCGGCGATTGGCCCGAGACGAGGCTGTACACGTAGCCGGTGATTCCGGCCGCGCCAATGTTGATGATCGTGCCGCTGATGATCTGGTCAACCCGCAGCGAAATGGCCAGCCAGGCGTGTAGGAGGGAGACGGCCATTCCCATGAGGATGGCGGCCACGAGCCCGATCAAGAGCGGCAGGGTGATCCCGAACACCGGCAGTGGCTCACCAGGGCCGAGGATCCCCACGGCAACGACGCCGGCCATCCAGCCGACGAACGCGGCCGTAAGCATGATTCCTTCGAGGCCGATATTCACGACGCCGGATCGCTCGCACATGACCCCGCACAGGGCTGCCAGGGTGATGGGTATCGCCACCGCAACGGTCGTGTGGGACATGTACGCCAGGTTCGACAAGGCGTAGCCGAGGAACTGGAAGACGATTCCCAGGATCGGCAGGGCGTCGAGAGCTTCGGGGACGCCGTTCATGCGATGCCCTCCGCCCCCGCGCGCTCGGCGACACCAGTTGAGGACATTGAGCCCGGCGCGCCAGCCCTGCGCCCCAGCCATCGCCGCAACGTATTGACGACCAGGAACACAAGGATGATCGCCTGGAGGGCGTCGACCAGCTCAGGCGGAACGCCGGCCTGGATCTGCATGGTTTGTGATCCCGCGCGCATCGCCCCCAAGAGGAGACCCGCGAATAGGACGCCCACCGGGTGGGATCGGCCGAGCAGGGCCACGGTGATGGCGTCGAATCCGACGGTCGTGTCGTAGCCGGGCGCCATCTGATGGACCACGCCCAGCAGGGTCGTGGAGCCGGCCAGGCCGGACATCATTCCCGCGAGAGACATCGTCAAGACGATCAGTCGGTTGGTCTTCATGCCGCCGTATCGCGCGGCGTCTGGGTTGGCGCCGGCCGACCTGATCTCGAACCCGAGGGTGGTGCGGTACAGCAGGAACCAGACGAGCGGGACGGCTACCAGGGCCAGCAGGATGCCGATGTGGCCGTCGCGGCCCAGGATTATGGGCAGGGCCGCGTTCCTCGTCATTACATCCACGGTTATGGGCTGCGGCGCGTTGGGCAGCGAAAGCGGTCCGCTGATCGCCCAATAGGTCACGAAGACGAGTATGTAGTTGAGCATGATCGTGGTCACGACCTCGTGGGCTCCGGACGTGGCCTTGAGCAAGCCCGGGATGAACCCGGCCGCCGCCCCGAAAGCGGCTCCGGCGAGTAGAGCCAGCGGAATCGTGATGTAAGAACTCTGAGTGGTGCCGATGGTGCTGGCCACGGCCATAGCCCCGACCGCGCCCATCAGGAACTGGCCCCTCCCGCCAATGTTGAACAGACCGGCCTTGAAACCCAGCGCCACTCCCAAACCGGCCAGGATCAGCGGCGTGGCGTACACCAGCGTGGAAGTGATCCCGTTGGGACTCGCCACTCCCTCCAGCAGGGCCAAGTAGGCCTGGACGGACAGGCCGAAATCGAACGCCGAATGGCCCGGCACGAGGCCGCTCAAGAGGGCAATGCCAACGGCACCGACGACGAGCGCAAGGATGATTGCCACGAGCGGCTCGGCGATGGGCCGAGCGACGGCGACGACGGAACGCGCAATCGTCGTCCGGGCTTTGCCGAGCACCCTCCTGGTTCGCCCGGAGACCACCCTCAGCCCGCTCACGCCAGCGCCTCCTTGTCGGTTGCTGCCTGTTCCCGGCCGCCAGTGGCCATCAGCAAGCCCACTTCGCCCTTTTCGGCCGTCCGACCGTCAAGCACTGCCACTATCCGGCCGCGATACATGACCGCGATCCGGTCGGCCATCTCCATGACCTCGTCCAGCTCTGCCGAGACAAGCAGCACGGCGGTACCAGCGTCGCGCTTGGCGACTATCTGGCGGTGGATGAACTCAACGCTACCTACGTCCAAACCGCGGGTCGGCTGATCCAGAACCAGGAGCTTCAACGGCCGATCAAACTCCCGCGCCACGACGACCTTTTGCTGGTTGCCGCCGGAGAGGGTCGACGTCGAGACACCGGCCGACGGAGTGCGGATGTCAAAGCGCTCGACCTGCCTCGCCGCCGAGGCAAGGATCGCGGCGTCGTCGCGGATCAGTCCGTGCGCGAACGGCGGACGGTAATAGCTCGTGAGAACCAGGTTGTCGTATATGGGGAACGCGAGGATCAACCCGAAGCGCTGCCGGTCGCCGGGAACATAACCAACCCCGGCCTCATTGAGCCGGCGAGCCGAGAGACCGGTCACGTCCCGACCCATCAGCGTGACCTTGCCGCCTAGCGCCCGTCGCAACCCAACCAGCGCTTGAACCAGTTCATCCTGGCCGTTGCCCGCGACGCCTGCCACGCCCAGGATCTCGCCCGCCCTGATTTCGAAGCTGGCGTCGGGGACCACCTCCTGGCGCCGGTCGTCGGCGATACGCAGGCCCTCTACTCGGAGCACAGTCTCACCGGCGTGCGACTCCCCTCTGTTCACGGTCAGCTCGACTTCGCGACCAACCATCAGCTCCGCCAACTCCGCCTCAGTCGTCTCGCCAGGACGTCGCTCGCCGATCACCCGACCTCGCCGGATGACAGTGATCCTGTCGGCCACCGCGAGGACCTCATAGAGCTTGTGGCTGATGAAGACTATCGATCGCCCATCCGCCGCCAGGCGGCGGAGCAGGGCGAAGATCTCGTCTGTCTCGTGGGGCGTGAGAACCGCCGTCGGCTCGTCCAAGACGAGGATCCGGGCCTCCCGATACAGCGCCTTTAGAATCTCGACGCGCTGCTGCTGCCCGACCGAGAGAGATCCAACTTTGGCGTGGGGATCAAGGTTGAAGCCGAAGCGGTCGGCCAGGGCGCCGACGCGCTTGCTCGCCTCACGGTGATCCACGAACAGACGGTTGGACATCGTCTCGGCGCCGAGGATCACGTTCTCCGCCACGCTCAGGACGGGCACGAGCATGAAGTGCTGGTGAACCATGCTGATGCCGCGAGCGATCGCATCCGATGGTCCAGCGATCGCGATCTCCTGGCCATCCATCAAGATATTGCCCTCGTCCGGCCGGGCAAGCCCGTACAGGACGTTCATCAACGTCGTCTTGCCGGCCCCGTTCTCACCGAGGAGGGCGTGGATCTCGCCACTGCGCAAGTCGAGGTCTATGTGGTCGTTGGCAACAACCCCCGGATATCGCTTGGTTATGCCCCGCATTTCGAGCGCTGGTGGCCTGCCGCTGGCGGCGTCCTCGGTCATGGCTCCTCGAACGGCCGTACGCCGGCCGAATGCAGCGAGCGGGCCGCACCAGAATGGCGCGACCCGCTCGACAACCTACACGAGAGTTACAGGCTCGCGACTACGGGGTCCAGGTACCGCACTTGTCGGGGCAGGTCTTCAGAGTACCGGCCTTCATGGCGGCGACGGCCGCGTCCAGCTTGCCCTGGACGTCCGCAGGGATCTTGATGGTGGTGTTCTGGAAAGCCGAGTAGCCGATGCCGTTGTTGGTGGCGTCGAACTTGGCAACTCCGCCCTTGGCTGTCCCGGCCGAGATGCCGGTGATCGCCTGGGAAACCGCGTTGGCGAGATGCTTCTCCGCCGACGTGACGATGCACTTGTCGGCAGTCGGATAGGACAGGAACTGGTCCACATCCACGCCGATGGCAGGAATACCCTTGGCGCAGGCCGCATCAAGGGCGCCGTTGCCGGTGCCGCCCGCGACCTGGAAGAGTACGTCTACGCCCTTCGTGGCGATGAACTGGGTGCTGAAGGTCTTGCCCCAGACCGGGTCACCGTAGGCCTTGCCGAGGTCTCCTGTGGAGAAGAAGCCGGTCTCGACCTTGATCTTGGGGTTATAGGACAGGGCGCCAAGCTGGTAGCCCTGCAGATACCGAACGACGGCCGGGTTGTTGTTGATCCCGCCAATCTGGCCGATCACTCCGGTCTTGCTGACCGACGCTGCCACGATCCCAGCGAGGTAGCCGGCCTGGTCTTCTTGGAACTGGATGCCGACGAGCTTGGGAAGGAGCGTCGCGGCGTCGCCCTTGCAGGCGAAAGTGCCATCCGGGGCGCCTGTCGCGTCGACGCACGGGGCCACATCAACGGCGATGAACCAGATGTTCGGGTTGGCCTTCGCAGCCTTGATCGTATCGGTGCCGAGGTTGAAGCCGACCGTGACGATGACGTCGTACTTCTGGTCGACGAAGCCCTGGATGTCTTTGGCGTAGTCCGAAGAGTCTTTGGGGACTACGTAGTTGACGGTGCCACCGATTGCCGCCGCGGCAGTCTTCGCGCCCTCGTACGAGTACTGGTTGAAGTTCTTGTCGTCGACCCGTCCGACGTCGGTCACAACACCGATCTTGAGGGCGGCGGCGCTTGGAGCTGCGCTTGGAGCGGCGCTGGGCGCCGTAGTCGGCGCGATGCTGGCCACGGTCGTCGGCGCGGTCGTGGCTGCCGCAGCCGGCGTGGGGGTGGCCGCCGAGCCGGAGCATCCCGCCACAATGGCAGTCGTTGCAAGCAGCGCAAACGCTGTTCGGAGCATTCCGCTCATATGGCTCTCCCTGTGATCAGTCTTCGAGGTCTTTGGGCGACCTCATGTATGCAGATTGTATATTCGCCTCCGAAATAGCGCCGCAATGGCTCATGGAGACGAGCCGTTCGCGGCAGCCGATATGGCCTCCTGGCCGCGTTGACGGCCGCCCTTCACTCGGGACGATACAGCTCGCGCCGATCAAGACCTGTCGCGGACGCGATCTGACGGACGGCATCGGAGCGCTTCGCTCCATCGGCAACCAGCCGAGCGACCGCGGCGCGGGCATCGGCCATCGCGGCCGGGCTCTGAGCCGCGGCGTCTCTAGCGGCGTCTCTGGACGTAGCCTCGCCGGCCGTGACCGCCTCCAGAACTATGACGAACTCACCACGTAGGGTCAATTCGTCGGCCGTGGCACGCCGAACCAACTCCGCCAGCGGGCCACGAACCACTTCCTCGTGGATCTTGGTGAGCTCGCGGCAGACGGCAGCGCGACGTTGCCCGCCGGCCACGGCGGCCAGGTCGGCGAGTGTCTCCGGAACTCGTGACGGCGCCTCGTAGATGACGCAGGCGCGCTCGTCGGCGGCGATTCTGGCCAGACGTTCGCGCCGCTCGCGCCCGCGGCGTGGCAAAAAGCCCTCGAAGCTCCAGCGAGCCACGGCCAGGCCGCTCGCGACCAGGGCGGCCAGCACTGCCGACGCCCCGGGAATCGGCACAACCACTCCCCCACCGGCCGCCCACGCGGCGGCCAGCTCGCCGCCCGGATCGCTGACCAGTGGCGTTCCGGCATCCGTAACGAGAGCCAGGTCCCACCCGGATCGCAGATGCTCGAGCAATTCAATCTGGCGCCGCGGTCCGCTCCGAGCGTGGTAGCTCACAAGGCGAGTGGCAACCTCGTACCTGGCGAAGAGTCGCCGCGTCAGGCGCGTGTCCTCAGCCGCGACGAGTGGCACGGTCTTGAGCACATCGATCGCGCGGAACGTGACGTCGCCGAGGTTGCCGATGGGCGTGGCCACGACGAAGAGCCGGCCACCGGCGATGCCACTCTCGGCGGTGGCGGCCTGGGTCGAGGCGTCGGTCACGGTCGTCGAGCCGAGCCGGGACGACGACGCGGATAGAGATAGTCAACGCCCGTTGTGCGCGGACCGAGCTTGGCGACCGGCGGAACCTGCCGCTTGAACTCCGACACGGCTATGAGCCGCTTGACCCGAGCCACAGCCACCTCGGCGAAGCCCATGGCCAGGAGTTCCTCGTCCGTACGGCGCTTGTCGATCATCCAGAAGAGCAGCCGATCCAGCTCCGGATAGCTGAAACCGCCCTCCATCTCATCGGTCTGGCCGGGCCAGAGGTCCGCCGAAGGGGCCTTGCGGATGATCTCCTCGGGCACTCCCATCGCCGCTGCCACCTGCCGGACCTGGCTCTTGTACAGATCGCCGATGGGGTTGAAGGCGCAGGCCGAGTCGCCGAAGATCGTCGAATAGCCGATCAGCGATTCGGTCTTGTTGCCGGTCCCGGTCACGAGCCCGCTCCAGGACACGGACAGGTCGTAGAGGACACCCATCCTCGCTCGGGCCATCAGGTTGCCGCGTCTCAGCGGCGTCGCTTCGCGGGCATTCTCGCCGCCGGCGCCGGGCTCGCCGTCGCGTCCAAAGTAGCCGTCCACCATGGGGCTGATGTCGACCAATTCGCTGGCGCAGCCGAGCTGATCGACCACCAGACGAGCATGCTCGATCGACTCAGGCGATGACGTCCGATACGGCATCAGAACGCACAGAACGTTCTCCGGCCCGACCGCCTCGGCCACCAAAAAGGCCACCAGCGCGGAGTCTATCCCGCCCGAGAGGCCCAACAAGCCGCGGCTGAAGCCTGCCTGCTGCAACTGGTTTCTAATGAAGCCGACCATCACCCGCCGGGCGACATCCGTGTCGATGGCAAGCTCAGGCGGCAACTCGAAGAGCCGGCTCCTCCGCGCGTCTTCGCGGCCTGCGGCCGGTCGCATGCCGTCGAGCATCAGGGCGTCTCCGACTCGGCGGCCGGGCTCGGTTCCGTTTCACTGGCCTGGTCGATCGACATCTCGGCGCGTTCGGCCAGGATGCGTCGCAACTCCCGCAGATGCAGCTCGGGCCGCTCGTCTCGCAGAAGAGGCAGCCCGATTCGTTCGCGGCGGACGTCACCAAGGTCGATGTCCACAAAATGGAGGCCCTCGTCAAAGAGCGGCGCCGTGAAGATCGCATCGCCGCTCGGCCCAATGACCTCCGATCCGCCCCAGAAGCTGATCGTCTCGTCCACACCCACGCGGTTGCAGAAGATCACGAAGGACGTGGTCAGCTGCGCGTATGTCCGCATCAGGTTGCGCCACGAGGCTGCCGTACCAAGGCCAACCTCGTGAAGTGCCGCCAGATCCCGGCCGGGCGAGGAAGATACGTTGATCAGGATCTGGGCACCGTCGAGGGCCAGCGTCTCGGGCACGGCCAGGTGCCAGAAATCCTCACATACGGCCAGGCCGAGGCGCACGCCCAGCCGCGAATCGACGGCCCGCAGCCGGTCGCCCGCGGCAAAGAAACGCCGTTCGTCGAAGAGGCCGTAGGTCGGCAGGAAGAGCTTGCGGTGGACGAACCGGACGGCCCCGTCCTCCATGAGGGCGGCGCTGATAAAGAGCCGGTGGTCGTCCGACTCCTCCACGAACGAAACCACGGCCGACATCCCGGTAGTCTCCGCCGCCAGGTCCAGCAGGCGCGCGTCGTCGCCGCGCATCGCGACCTCGGCCGCCAGGTCCTGCAGCTGATAGCCGGTCAGCCCCAATTCCGGAAACACAACGAGGTCCGCTCCGCCCGACCTGGCCTCGGCCACCAGAGCCCGATGATGGGCCAGGTTCTCTTCAAGCAGGCCCAATCGGGGAGCGAGCTGGGCCAGGGCAATACGAAGCGGCTTCATAGGGCGAAGTCTAGCCGCGGCCGACGTGGAACATGACGAGGCGACCTCGCACGCGTCTGATGCCTCTGCCGTTTGGCCGGACCGTCAGGTGGCGGTGTTGATGACCGACTGTCTCGAAGCTACGTCCTCGGCAGCCCTAACGGTGACCTCCTCGGTGAAATGGCAGGCCGCGGACTGGCCTCCGCCGACGTCCCGCATCGGCGGATCGATGGTGGAACACTGCTCAGGATTGCCGAGCTTCTCTCGCAGCCAGCAGCGCGTGTGGAAGCGACACCCAGACGGCGGGTTCGCCGGTGACGGGACGTCGCCGGCGAGGATCAAACGTCGCTTCCGCCGAGTCGGATCGGGTTCCGGAATCGCCGACAACAGAGCCACGGTATAAGGATGACGCGGCGTAGCGTAAAGATCGTCCACGCCCGCGAGTTCCACGATCTTGCCCAGGTACATCACCGCCACTCGGTCGCTGATGTGCTCCACGACGGCGAGGTTATGGGCGATGAAGAGGTACGTCAGACCGAACTCCTGCTGGAGGTCGCTCAACAGATTCAGCACCTGGCTCTGGATCGAGACGTCGAGCGCGGACACCGGCTCGTCGCAGACGATGTAGTCGGGGTTGAGGGCAAGAGCACGGGCGATGCCGATGCGCTGTCGCTGGCCGCCGCTGAACTCGTGCGCATAGCGATGGATGTGGCTCTGGTTGAGACCGACCTTGGCCAGCAAATCGCGTACGCGGCCATCCCGCTCTTTGCGGTTCTTGAGGCCATGAACCAGGAGACCCTCACCGACGATCTCACCAACCGTCATGCGCGGATTCAGGCTCGCATAGGGGTCCTGGAAAACGACCTGCATGTCACGCCGGACCGCTTTCATGTCTCGCTCGCCGAGCGAGAAGATGGGTCGGCCTTTGAGGTAGACCTGACCGGACGTGGCTGGGATCAGGCGCAGAATCACTTTGCCTAGTGTGGTCTTGCCGCAACCGGACTCACCCACGAGTCCGAGAGTCTCGCCCTTGCGGATCTCCAGGCTGACCCCGTCCACGGCGCGAACATCGCCGATGTGGGAGATGCCGAGGAGTCCGCCCCTGATCTCGAAGTATTTCACGACATTGTCGATGCGCACGATCGGCTCGTCCGACACATCGCCGGAGGGAACCGGAGTTGCGGCCAACGGAAGTGTCATTTCGAAGGACTCATGGCGGCGGCTGCCGCCTCGGCGATCGCCCCTGTGGCGTTCGCTCCAATGGCCGGCGGTTTATGGTCGGCCGTAAGCCAGCAAAGCGAGGAGTGGTTCGGACCGAGCAGCTGGAACGGCGGTGCCGTGTCGCAGACGGGCATCGCATATGGACAGCGGCGCTTGAAAAGACAGCCCTTGGGCAGGTTGAGAGGGTTCGGAACGACGCCCTTGATGACCTCCAGGCGCTCACGCTTCTCGCCCAGGCGAGGGATCGACGCCAGCAGACCGTGCGTGTACGGGTGATGGGGTTGGGCAAATATCGTGTTGACGTCCGAACGCTCGACGACTTTGCCGGCGTACATCACGACGACTTCGTCGGCCATTTCGGCGATGACTCCCAGGTCGTGAGTGATGAGCATGATGGCCATCTTGTTCTTCTCGCGAAGAGCCTTCATCAGCTCCAGGATCTGGGCCTGGATTGTGACGTCGAGCGCAGTAGTCGGCTCGTCTGCGATCAGCAAGGCCGGATCCGTCGAGAGGGCCATGGCGATCATCACGCGCTGGCGCATACCACCCGACAACTCGTGTGGATACTGCTTTGCACGGCGCTTTGGGTCCGGGATACCCACATCGCGGATCATCTCGACGGCTTTGTTGCGGGCCTCACGGCCACCCATGTTGTCGTGCAACGAGACGGCTTCGGCAATCTGATCGCCACAGTTGTAGACCGGATTGAGCGAGGTCATCGGCTCCTGGAAGATCATGGAGATGTCATTGCCCCGGATCTGACGCATCTGGTCATCGGTGGCATTGACGATGTCGAATCCATCCAGCTTGATCGAGCCACCCACGATACGGCCCGGTTTCTCGATCAGTTTCATAATCGAGAGTGCGGTGATGCTCTTTCCGCAACCGGATTCACCGACCACGCCGAGCGTCTTGCCCGCCTCTATCTCGAAGCTGACTCCGTCGACGGCCTTGACCACGCCGTCCTGAGTTGGGAAATGGGTGCGGAGATCCTCGACTTCGAGGAGGTGGCTCGACGTTTGCGCCACGCCTGTCCTGATCTCCTTCACTTTGACGCGCTCAGTCATTCATCAGCCCTCGACTCTCTGGCGCGGATCGAGCGCGTCCCGTAGGCCGTCGCCAAGGAAGCTAGCCGAGAGCACGATGAGGATCAGCGTGATACCCGGATATACGATGAGCATTGGCTGGCGGACCATGAAGTCGATGGCGCCGGACATCATGTTGCCCAGGCTGGCGTCCGGCGGCGAGATACCAAAACCGAGGAACGACAGGGCAGCCTCCGTCACCACCGAGTCGGCGACGCCCAGTGTGCAAGCCACCAGAATGGGGGCCAGAGCGCCGGGCAGCATGTGGCGCGTGATGATCCGGAAGCGGCTGGCGCCGAGCGCCCGAGCTGCCTGGACATAGTCCGCTTCACGAAGCGAGAGGAAGGTCGCCCGAACGAGGCGAGCCGCCGTCGTCCAGCTGGTCAG
>JAYUDR010000058.1:0-6338 GCA_043739665.1 Chloroflexota bacterium | reverse complement strand
TGGCACTGCAATTTACGAACTACCGATAAGACCTGCCCGGTAAGCCGGCGCGGCGTTCTGGAGGAGTTGGGTCATGTCTATTAGTGAAGCGCCGGGCGCTACCGTTACGGTCGGCGCCGCCTTAGCTGAGGGGCTGGCTCGCGCCGGCGTCAAGATTGCCTTCACCGTTCCGGGCGAGAACGTACTTGGTCTCCTCGAGGGGCTGGCCGCCCGACGCATTCGAGTGGTCGCTGCGCGCCACGAAGGGTCGGCCGCCTTCATGGCTGAATCCGTGGCGCAGCTCACCGGCCGACCTGCCGTTTGCATCGGCACCCGTGGTGTGGGCGCGAGCAATCTGGCCATTGGCCTGCACGCCGCGAGAGCGGATTCGGCGCCGGTCATCGCCATAGTCGGTCAGGTTCGAAGCGATCTGCGCGGTCGCGAGGCCTTCCAGGAAATGGACCTCGTGCGGGCCTTCGAGCCAATCGTGAAGTGGGCCGTGGAGATCAAAGACCCAGGTGAGGCGTGGGCGATTCTTGAGAGGGCAGTGGCCGCGGCCACCAGGGGCCGTCCTGGTCCCGTCCTGGTCTCAGTGCCTGCCGACGTGATCGATGCGCTGGTGGCGGCTCCGCCCGCTGCGGACACGAAGCCGGCCTCCAACCGTCCGGAACATCAGGCCGAGCCAGATCCGACGCTGGTGCGCAAGATCCTGCATCTGCTGGCTGATGCACGTCGGCCCTTGATCCTCGCCGGTGCGGGAGTTCTGCGGGCTCGCAGCACGGATGCCCTCGTTCGGTTCGCGGAGACGATGCGCGTTCCAGTCGTGGCGTCGTGGCGCCGTGCCGACGTCTTCCCCAACGACCATCCGCTCTATTTGGGCATGACCGGCAACGGCGCTCCTGCCAGCCTCCGGTCACGGCTGGAAGAGGCTGACGCGCTCCTCGTCATTGGGTCTCGGCTGGGCGAGATGACGACCTTCGGTTACAGGATCCCCGGCCCCGGAGTTCGTTGGGCGCACGTGGACTTGGAGCCGCACGGGGCTCCGAACAGGCCGGAGATCGTTCTCGCTGCCGACGTAGCCACGTTCCTGCGCTCCGCCCAGCGGGTTCTAGGCCACGCGGCGTTCGAAGCGACCTCGCTCGACGAGCGTACGGCCGCCAATGTCGTGGATCGCGCGGCCTACGAGGCGGCCACCGTCGTCGATGCAGAGCCGTGGGACGGTCCAGGAGTCCATCCAGGCCGCGTGATCGCCACGCTCGCCCGTATCCTACCGGCCGACTCGATCATCACCACCGACGCTGGGGACTTCGGCACGTGGGCGGCCCGCGGTCTGCGATTCCACCGCCCCGGAACGTTCATCGGCTCGACGGCCGGACCGATGGGCTTCGCCCTGCCGGCGGCCATCGGCGCGGTCCTGGCGCGACCCGGCAGACTGGCCGTGGCCCTGGCCGGTGACGGCGGCTTTGCCATGACAATGGCGGACCTCGAGACGGCCGTCAGGGAGCGGGCCAGACTCATTACTGTCGTTTTCGACAACGGTCGGTACGGCGCGATCTGGCGTGATCAGAATCTGCGTGGCCCTGGCGGCGGTTTGGGCACGAGGCTCGGGCCGGTCGACTTTGCGGCTGTCGCCGACGCCTGCGGTGCCCTGGGGCTGTCGGTTCGGACCGACGATGAGCTCGAACCGGCCCTGCGCCAGGCCATAGATGCGGGCCGGCCGGCGCTGCTGCATCTGACTCTGGATCCGCGCTGGACCACGGTCGAGGCCGGGCTGGCAGACGCCGCGACCGAGCCCGAGCTCGAGCCCGCCGAGGTAGTCAGCCTCGGATAGGCGACCGCGCCTGCGGCGATGGTTGGTGCGTCGACGGCGAGGTCAGGACGGAGTCTGGGTCCGGCGGTGCTCCAGGACGAGCGCGCTGCGCCGCTCGTGGAGTCGCATCTCCAAGCCGACGGGATAGATGTGTGGATTCAGGAGTCGGCGGATGGCCGGATGGAGCGACCCAACCTGGTCGCGCGCCCGAATTCGGATCTCATCGAGCGTGGGCGACGACCCTATTCGCAGTCCAGAGCGCATAACTGGTTCCACCATTTCCTGGGGCTGCCAGCTCCGATCGATGGCCCGCATATGCAGAGCATCGGCCGGGTCGACGATGACGTCCCCGTCAGGCGGTGTCGGAAGGTCCTCGTCGTAGATCATGTCGGCCCGGAACATCCCGGCGCCGTCCACGAAGCGGCGAACGCCCAGAACGCCTGGGATCGAGATTTTGGCGCTGTGCTCCGAGAGTTTGATCGGATAGCGCCAGCCCCCGGGTTCGCAGATCGCAGTCAATTTGTAGACGGCCCCAAGCGCGGGCTGGTCGAAACACGTGTCCAACCTGGTGCCCACGCCCCAGATATCCACCCGAGCGCCCTGTTCGCGAAGCGACGCGATCGTGTACTCGTCGAGGTCGTTGGAGGCGACGATCTTCGTGTCTCCGAAGCCCGACTCGTCGAGCATGCGGCGGGCCTCGATCGAGAGATAGGCGAGGTCGCCCGAGTCGAGTCTTATGGCCGCAAGCCGTTGGCCACGGGCCTGCAGCCGCCTGCCGGTCTCGATGGCGTGAGCGACGCCGATCAGCGAGTCATACGTGTCCACGAGCAGCGTGACGTTGTCCGGCTGAGCGTCGGCGTAGACATCGAAGGCGCGTTGCTCGTCGTCGAAGACTTGGACCCACGAGTGGGCGTGCGTGCCACGCACCGGAATGCCGAAGAGGCGTCCCGCCAGAACGTTGGAGGTAGCGGCCACGCCGCCGATATAGGCGGCCCGCGCAGCGGAAAGCGCGCCGTCAGGTCCTTGGGCCCGACGCAGCCCAAACTCCAGGATTGACCCGCCGCCGGCTGCTTCGACGATCCGGGCCGCCTTGGTGGCAACGAGCGTCTGGAACCCCACCACCGTGAGCAACATGCTTTCCGCGAGCTGGGCCTGGAGAAGCGGCCCTCGGACCCGCACGAGCGGCTCGTTGGCAAAGACGACCGTCCCCTCGGGTATAGCGTCAACGTCGCAGCTGAACCGGAAAGCGGCCAGGCGATCGAGGAACTCGGAGCGGAATAGGGGGTTGTCGCCAGTGCCGCGGAGGCTCCCCAGATGCTCGAGGTCGTCCGACTCGAAACGCATCTGCCCGAGAATCTGGAGGGCGTCGTCCAGTCCCGCGGCGAGGGCATAGCCACCGCCGAAGGGCAAAGTGCGGAAGCTGAGCGAGAAGACGGCCTCTCGGTCGGCGACGCCGGCGGCCTCGTAGCCGGCACCCATCGTGAGTTCGTACAGGTCGGTCAAGGTGGAGAGGCTGGGCCGGTAGATGTCAGATACGCGGGACACGTCGGCCTCGCTTGGGAGGCTCAGGTTGTGGTGGGGCGGTCTCCTTCACGGGGCTTGGCTTGTTGACAGCCTTGTGCGTCGAGGCCCCGCCCTTGGCAACACCGCGACCGTCCATCACGGTCTCCGCGATCGCATCGAGCGTGCCGATAATCGTGGCCACGAGCACGCCCACGGTGAGATTGGACACGACGATCGGATCCGCCGCGTGGGGGCGATGGTCCTCGAGCATCTTGATGTGACCGCGGTAGATGGTCTCGAGCGTCGCGCCCTCGAGCAGGGCGAGGCCCGCATCCACGACTCGGCCCGTCACCTCCCGCATGTCGGTGTCTGTGTCGCGAATGATCGGCTCTGGCTCTCCGCCGGCCTGCAAGGGGAGTGGAGTCGGTAGGGCAACGAGCAGCGCCGTGATATCGGCGGTGGCCTCACGACTCAGGCCCTGGCCGCGATTGAAGACGCCGCGGCCGGTCAGGGGCCAGTTGGTCTCGATGCGGGTCCGCAGTGCGACGAGGCGCATACGGCAGGTGTCCACCGTGTCCATGTCGCGCATTTGACTGCCCTGCGAAGCGAGGGTTTCCTTGCGCCAGGGAGTCTCTGCCGCACTGGGCTCCGGTAAACCGTCAGGCTTCGCGGGCGCGGCGGCCGCGGCGGGCGCGGCGGCCGCGGCAGGCTGCGTCGTCTCGCCGATTTGCCCGGAGTCGACCGAGTCGGCGGGCTGGCCGGTATCACTCATTGGACCCTCCTCCTGTTGGCGACCCGTACGCCGGTCGCGCTAGATCAGGATAGCCATCTCACGCCACGGTCCGGCATCGCCCCTACCGCCGCCTCACACAATAGGCCTGGTTGACGCGGGCTGGCGAGACCCGCCGCTGCCAGGCCCTTTCGGTATTTGGCACGGGCGCCTTCGGCGGCGGAGTTGCACGGCCCGGTAGGCCAAGCCGACGTATCCTACCTCCCGAAAGCTAATGGCTTACCAAACCCGCGGTTCGGCATTTGGACCCACTGAGTGGAGCGGAAATATGGTCCGTGGCAAGCGTATCGGGGTTCTAACGGCCGGCGGCGACAGCCCCGGACTGAACGCTGCGGTTCGAGGAATCGGCAAGGCCGCCATTGACCAATACGGGATGGAGGTCATTGGCTTCCGGGATGGGTTCCGCGGGTTGGCGGAGGACCGCTCCGTGCCGCTCGATTCCAGGCTGTCCGGAATTCTCACGGTAGGCGGCACGATCCTGGGTACGAGCCGCGACAAGCCTCACCGGATGCTCATGAACGGCGAAGTTGTGGACATGACCAGCGCCATAGTTGCCACCTACCAGAGGCACCGCCTCGACGCCATCGTGTGTCTTGGCGGCGACGGCACCGCCAAGAACGCCTTGAGGCTCGTCCAGGCCGGCCTGAACGTCATTACTCTCCCCAAGACAATCGATAACGACCTGGTTCTGACCGACGCCTCGTTTGGGTTTGCCACAGCCCTGGACATCGCCACGGACGCCATCGATCGGCTGCACAGCACCGCGCATAGCCACCACCGGATCATTGTTGTCGAGATCATGGGCAATCGGGCCGGCTGGCTGACTCTGGGAGCGGGGATCGCCGGTGGCGCCGATGTGATCCTGATCCCTGAGATCCCCTACAGCGTGCAGTCCATCGCGGACGCCATAGGGCGTCGCGTCCAGCGCGGTTCCAGCTTCAGCATCGTCGCCGTCGCCGAGGGTGCCATGAACGGCGAAGCTGCCTCGGCCTATCGGGCCGCGGACGCCCTGAAGCGGTCGTCCTCGAATCAGGAGGAGAGGGAGTCCGCCGTCGCGAGCATCGCGGCCGTCCACGCGGATCAGGCGAGCAATACCCTCCGCCTGGCGAGTCAGCTCGAGGTGCTCACCGGACTCGAATCCCGGGTCACGATCCTCGGGTACGTCCAGCGCGGCGGTACGCCCTCGGCGGCCGACCGTTTGCTGGCGACGCGCCTTGGCAGCGCCGGCGCGGACTTGATCAACGAGGGTGTGTTCGGAGTGATGGTGGCGGCACGGGGCGAGGGTACGGAGCCGGTACCGCTCGAGAAGGTAGCCGGCAGGCGGAAGCCGGTCCCGCCCGATCACTCGTGGGTCCAGGCAGCCCGGCACGTGGGAACCTGCTTCGGCGATTGAGCGGCACCCGTCCCAGACTGTCGCGTCCTTACCGGCCCGTGAGGGTCCCTGTTCGTAAGGGTCCCGTCTTCGAGCAGAAAGGACCATCGCCTGTAGATCATCCGCGCGGTAGCATCGGTCTAGTTGATGGTTTCATTTTGCGCTGCGAGCGCTGCCTCGAGGCCATCGCCTGTTGCGGCGAATAGCTACATCCGCTGCAGTGGCAAGGAGCTGAGGATGTCCGTTCCAAATACACCGGGCGACTTGTTCCTCTTCCAGGCCCTGATGGAAAATGCCGCCGATAGCATCTACTTCAAGGATCGCGAGTGCCGTCTGCTGCGCGTCAGTCGCAAGATGGCCACTAGCCTGGGCTTCTCGGATCCGGAGGAGCTGGTTGGCCAGACAGACATCGATCTGTACGGAGAGGCCTTTGGCCAGGTAACGCGACTCGACGACATCAGGGTAATGGAGACCGACCGACCGATCATCGGCCTGATCGAGAGCCGCCAGTTGGAGAATGGACAGACGAACTGGACGCTGGCCACGAAACTGCCGATTCATGACGAGTCAGGTGCCGTCATTGGCCTCGTGGGCATCACCCGTGAGATCAACGAGATCAGGCAGACCGAGGTGGCCCTTCAGCACCTGGCCACTCACGATACGCTCACCGATCTTCCGAATCGCTTCCTTGTGGTGGACCGGTTAGGCCAGCTTCTGGGCCGAGCCCAACGATCGGGTGCCACCTTTGCCGTCCTGTTTATGGATATCGACCGGTTCAAGGAAGTGAATGACACGCTCGGACACGAGGTCGGGGATCTCCTGCTCCGCGCCGTAGCTCAGCGGCTCACCAAAAGCGTGCGTCAGAGCGACACAGTCGCCCGTAT
>JAYUDR010000057.1:0-2397 GCA_043739665.1 Chloroflexota bacterium | reverse complement strand
TCACGGTGGTGTGGCCGTCCGGGCAGTACCAGGCCGGGATTCGATGGCCCCACCACAGCTGCCGACTGATGTTCCAGTCGCGCATCTCGGTCATCCAGTGTTCCCAGACCTTGACGAACCGCTCCGGCAGAATCTGCGTCTTGCCCGAGCGCGTCGCGTCCAGGGCGGCCTCAGCCAGGGGTGCCACCCGCACAAACCACTGCGTCTTGAGCCGCGGCTCCACCACGTCGTCAGAGCGCTGACAGCGGCCCAGCAGCATCTCGTGGGCCGTGATCGACTCCAGGTCGCCGCTCGCCTCGAGGGCCGCCACGATCTGCTTGCGAGCCTCGTAGCGGTCCAGGCCAGTGAACTGGGCCCCGTTCTCGTTGACACGGGCGAAGTCGTCCAGGACGGTGATCATCGGCAGGCCGTGGCGCTTGCCGGTCTCGTAGTCGTCGTTGTCGTGGGCCGGCGTGATCTTGACCGCTCCCGTCCCAAAGGCCACGTCCACAACCGGGTCGGCGATGATCGGCACGGCCCGATCCACGAACGGGACCATCGCCCGCCGGCCGATGAGGGCCGTGTAGCGCGGGTCGTCCGGGTTCACGGCCACGGCGGTGTCGCCCAGCACCGTCTCCGGCCGGGTGGTCGCGACGGCGATCCAGGTGTCTGGGTCAACAGACCCAGACACCTCGTCGATGAGGTGGTAGCGCATCGTCCAGAGGCTGCCCGTCGTTTCCTTCGGTATGACCTCCAGGTCCGAGACGCTCGTTCGGCAGCCGGGGCACCAGTGGATGAGGGCCTCGGTTCGGTATGCGAGGCCTTCACGGTAGAGGCGCAGAAACGCCTCGCGGACGGCCGCCGCCGAAACCTCGTCCATGGTGAAGCGCAGTCGGCCCCAGTCCAACGATGCACCGACACGGCGCTGTTGAACCAGGATCGTCTGGCGAGTCTCGCTGACAAACTCCCACATGGCCTCGAGGTACTTGTCGCGGCCCAGGCTCTGGCGGGTCTGGCCCTTCTTGGCCAGGATCTTGTCAAGGACGTACTGGGCGGCGATTGAGGCGTGATCCAGGCCGGGCAGGAAGAGCGCCGGCCGGCGCTGCATCCTGGCGTGGCGAGTCATCAGATCTTCGACCGTGGACCGCTGGGCGTGGCCGAGGTGAAGCGAACCCGTCACGTTGGGTGGCGGCTGGATGATGACGAAGGGCTGCTTCGTCCAGTCGGCGCGTGAGCCCCTTCCGTCAGGCGCGAACACGTCGGCGTCGAGCCAGCGCTGGTAGACCGCCGTCTCTACCTCAGACGACTGATAAGCCTTGGCCAGCTCCGCCGACCCGTCCGCCTCGTCCGTATTCTTCGCCGATCGGTCCGCCATCACTCGCTCCATCAATCAAGCAACCCGCTCGTCAAGCGGACGAAAACCCGCTCGTCAAGCGGACGAACGGGTCGTGGTACCACCTGCTGGCTCGGCCTCGCCCCGGCGACCGGGCCGCGATCGTAGCACACGGAGTTGCAGGCTCCGGAGGATCGCCATGGGTCGTGGGCCGGGTATGCTGAGCCGGTGAGAATCGACACCTTTTCAGGCGCCCAGGCCACCGCCCAGCGCGACGCCCTGACTGGGGACCTGCGTGCCCGCGTCCGGGGAGAGGTCCAATTCGGGGCTGGGGATCGGGCACTCTACGCCACCGACTCGTCCAACTACCGCCAGCTCCCGATCGGTGTTGTGCGGCCGCTCGACACGGACGATCTGGGGGAGGTCATTCGGGTTTGCCACGAGCATGGGGCCCCGGTCACCCTACGCGGCGCCGGCACAAGCCTGGCCGGCCAGGCCACGAACCGGAGCGTCGTAGTTGACGTCTCGCGCCACCTCAACCGGATCATCGAGTTGGACCCGCAGCGTCGCGTCGCCCGCGTCCAGCCGGGCGTGATCCTGGACGACCTCCGGGCAGCGGCGGAGCGGCACCAACTGACCTTTGGCCCGGACCCGGCCACGCACGACCGCTGCACGCTGGGCGGCATGCTGGGCAACGATTCGTGCGGCGCCCACTCGATCATGGCCGGCCGGACGAGCGACAACGTCGAGTCGCTCGACGTGCTTACCTACGACGGGCTGCGGCTGACGGTTGGCCGAACCACGGACGAGGAATTGGACGGCATCTGCTTGGAGGTCGGCCCGCGCGGCGCGATCTACCGCTCCCTCCGCTCCCTCCGGGACCGCCACGCGACCCTGATCCGCGAGCGCTTCCCGAAGCTACCGCGACTCGTGTCGGGTTTCCCGCTGCAGGCGTTGCTGCCGGAGAACGGCTTCGACGTGGCCCGTTCGCTGATCGGCACCGAAGGCACCTGCGTCACCATTCTCGAGGCGACGGTTCGACTGGTGCCGAGTCCAACCGGCCGGGCACTGCTTGTCCTCGGCTT
>JAYUDR010000056.1:0-38623 GCA_043739665.1 Chloroflexota bacterium | reverse complement strand
TACCGGCCAATCCGGCGATCCCGCCACTCGGCGACTTGAGCCTGCCGTCGGTGATCGGTGGGGAGTCCCGTGAGGTTGTCGAGGATCGAGTGCCGCTGCCGCGCGTCTT
Organism: Chloroflexota bacterium; assembly: GCA_043739665.1. GTDB lineage: Bacteria > Chloroflexota > Limnocylindria > Limnocylindrales > CSP1-4 > Fen-1039. Next base: position 38,514 of record JAYUDR010000056.1, on the reverse strand, counting down.
CTTCGGCTTCCGAGCGCCACGACTGGGCGACCCTCGTTTTGACGCGTTGGAGATCGCGGGCCAGATACTCGCCGGCGGCAAGGGCAGCCGTCTCTACCGGCGCCTCGTCCGCGATGAGCAGATCGCCCAGGACGTGGCCTTCTTCTCGCTCGGCCTGATCGGCGGCGCCTCGATCGCGGCCGGTCAAGCGACGGTTCGGCCGGGCGTGGATGCCGATGTCGTGGAGCGTGCCTTCGAGGAGGAGCTTGAGCGTCTCGGTCGGGAGCCGGTGACGGACGACGAATTGGCAAGGGCAAGGGCCCTCATCGAGACGTTCGAACTGGACGCGCTCCAGCGGGTCGACGAGCGCGCCGATCGACTTTCGATGTACGCCACTTTGCTCGATGACCCCGGCATGATCAACCACCAATTGGACCGCTATCTGGCAGTCAGCGCGGCCGATATCCAGGCCGTGGCCGCGGAGGTTTTGCGGCCGGAGAACCGGGCCGTCATCACATATGTGCCCGCCGCGGACGCGGCCGCCGGCACCGAGGAGGAAACGGCGGCATGACACTCGAGGAGATCCTGTCGGCGCGGCCATCGCCCGGACAGCCGCGTTCCTACGACTTCCCGCCTTTCGAGCGAACCGTGCTGCGGTCTGGGCTGCAGGTGCTGGCCGTCGACGTGCCGGGCCGGCCACTGATCTCGGCCAACCTTGTGATCCGCCGCGGTGGCGGCGACGAGCCGGCCGATTTCGCGGGTGCCACGGTCCAAGCGGCGCGGGCAATGACCGAGGGAACTGAGCGCTATCCGGGCGTGGAGCTGCTGGAGGCCTCGGAACGTCTCGGCGCCACTCTCCACGTGGAGGCCAGTTGGGACGCGTTCTTCGCGTCCGTGGACGTCGCCGCGGTGCGCCTGCCCGCGGCCCTGGAATTACTCTCCGAGCTGGTTCAGCGGCCGACCTTCCCGGAGGCGGACGTGGCGCGCCTTCGCGACGAGAGACTTAACGACCTGCTTCAGGTCAAAGCCGATCCGCGTCGGCGCGTGGATCAAGTCTTCGTATCGACCATTTATAGCGGCGACTCGCCCTACGCCAGGCCCCTCGGCGGTGACGAGGTAACGGTTCCGCGACTAACGTCCGAGGTCCTGCGGGCCGTCCACCGGGCGGTACTCGATCCGGGCCAGGCGGCCTTCATTGTTGGTGGCGACCTGAGCGACTTGAGGGTTCCCCAGATCGTGGAGGCAGCCTTTGGGGCGTTGGCGCAGGATTCGTCGGTTGCAAGCGGGGCCGGAGCGCCCCCGCCGCGAGTCGATTCGGCGGTCGACCACCCCATCGTTCGCTTCTACCACCGCCCGGGCTCCGTTCAGACGGAGCTGCGGATCGGTCATGTTGGGCTCTCTCGCCGTGCGCCGGATTTCCACGCCGTTCAGATCATGGCCGCGATCCTGGGCGGCCTCTTCAATTCGCGCCTACAGATGAACCTGCGCGAAGAGAAGGGCTACACATACGGCATCGGCGCCGGCTTCGACATGCGTCGCGGGGCCGGTCCGTTCTCGGTCCGGACGGCGGTCCAGACCGCTGTCACCGTGCCCGCCATTTCGGAGATCCTCTCGGAGTTGGGCCGTATCCGCCAGACGGAGGTAACGCCGGCCGAGCTAGCGGCCGCCCGGGACTACCTCGTGGGCGTCTTCCCGCTTCGCTTCGAGACGCCGGGAGCGGTTGTTGCGGCCCTCGGCGGGCTCTTCATCCACTCGCTCCCTGATGACGACTTGGCCCGCTACCGTCATGAGATCGAAGCGGTCACGATCGCAGATGTCCAGAAGGCGGCGCAGGATCACATTGCGCCCGGCAGGCTGGCAATCGTCGCGGTGGGCGATGCAGACGCGGTCGGGTCCGAATTGCAGGCGGCCGGCTTCGGCGATTTCGAGGTAATCACCGAGGAGGTGCCAGCCGGCGTTGATCCTGCGGGCCTGGATCCTGCGGGCGTGGGCGGCGGCCCGTCCGAGGAGGCTGCCGAATGATCGTCGTGGTCGGACTGCCGGCCTACGCGGATTCGCCTGACGGCGAGAAGTGCGCGGGCGGAATGGCCGTTGAAGTCGCCGTGGCGTCGAAAGGGCGCGGCGGCCAGGTCGAGCTTGTGGGCAAGGTCGGCGAGGATGGGGCAGGGGACGCGGTCGTAGTGGCTCTCGGCCGCCTGGGCATTGGGCACGCCGCGCTGCTGCGCGATCCTGTGCGGCCGACGCCCGTCCTGACGGCCAGCTCGGTTTCGGTCGACGACTCGGCCGAGATGGACGCCGACACTCCTGTCCCGACGGTGCTCCCGGCGAACCCCGCGGAGCGCCCGGCCCTCGATGCCGCAGATATCGAACTGGCGCTGCGATATCTGCCGCAGTCGTCGGTCATCGTGTTGACGGATCCACTGGCGGAAGGCGCCCTTGCCGTGGCCATCGATGCCGCGGCATTTGCAACGGCCAGACTTGTGGTGGTGGTGGCGGCAGGTTCGCCGCCGCCGGAGGTTCCCGCCGACGCCACCGTTCTCGAGGCCCCGGCAGACGACGATGGGTCCTTCGGACGGATGGTCGGCATATTTGCGGCCGCCCTGGACGCGGGCAAGGAGCCGGCAGCTGCATTCCGCGACGCTGTTGCGGCGTCGGGTTGGGAGTCGGCCACAAACTGATTGTGTTCGCCGCGGGTGCGTGGCCGCTTAGCCGCGGGTTTGGCCCGACGAACGACTCACCGCTTCCAGTAGAGTTCAGGCATGGATCGTGCGACCAACGGCCTCCGTTCCGAGGGGCCAATCAATCTACCAACGGGCTTCGACCCGACTGACCAGGGTCCGCTGGACCGCGCCACGGCCATCGCGGCCCTGACGCAGGCGGACGACCTCCTGGAGCAGAGCGAGCCCGACCAGGCGCTGCCGCTGTACTCGCGCGCAACGGCCTCGTCCGAGAGCGACGTCGCCGCCGCGGGCTATTACGGGCTGGGCAACGTTCTGTATCGGCTTGACCGTGAGGCCGAGGCGCGTGAGGCCTGGCAGCGGGCCACGAGCCTGGGCGACAACACGCCCGTTGCCTATCGGGTCTGGCGCCAGGTCGCTGCCGCACTCGTCCGGGAGGGGAACCTGAGCGGCGCGCTGGAGGCCTATCGCCACTGCGAGAAGCTGGCTCCGAGCCAGGACCGGGCCGAGATCGCCTCTCGCCTGGGCTGGTTGAACAAGGAGACGGGCAACACCGGCGCTGCCCAGAAGTACTTCGCGCGCAGCCGCGGCGATGCCATGGCGCCCTTCATGACGTACCTGATCATTGCTGTAACGGTGGTGACGTCGCTCGCGGCCATGTCGGGCGCGGCCACCCCACAAGGCTATCTCCGCTCCGGGTCGCTGGAGGCACAGCTCTCTCTCCTCCCGCTGGCAGTGGCCCACGGCGAATACTGGCGGTTGCTGTCCGTGACCCTTGTCCACGATCCTTCCAGCATCCTTCACCTCCTCTTCAACATGTACGCCCTGTGGTACGCCGGGCAGCTTGTCGAGCGCATGTACGGATCGTGGCGTCTGTTGGTTTTCTATGCGATCTGTGGCATCGCCGGCGGTGCCGCCAGCTTCGCATTCGGACTGCCGGCGAGTGGCTGGGGCGTGGGGGCATCAGGGGCGATTTTCGGTCTCTTCGGCATCGTTCTGGTCTCGACGCGCTTCCACCACGCGATCCTCGACGCCCGGTCGAAGGCAATCGCTTCGCAGGTCGGCGTGCTGATCGTCTTGAACCTGGTAATCGGCCTTACGGGGCTCCTAAATGTCGACAACTTCGCCCACGTCGGCGGCTTGCTGGCCGGGCTCTGGCTCGCCCTGGTCCTGCCGCCGGGTCAGGTGCAAACGCTCGGATCCGCATGGCAGGCGCCCCGAGGCGCTCGCTCGCGGGCTCAGACGGCAGCTATCAGGGTCGGTGGGGTAGTGGCGTTGATCGCCGTCATTGGTGCCGTTGTCGCATTCGGCACGGCCAAATGGCAGCAGGACCCCATATACCACCGCGTATACGGCGCGGTCGTGGTGCCGACGTCGCACTCGTTCGTCGCGGAGCTGACCGCGAAACCGACCTCGCTCAGCGACTGACTGAGGTCAGTTTAGGTCTATACGCCGACCAAAACGGTCGAGGACCCGGTACATATTCCGGCGGTTGAGTCGCGACCGATCCGGCGGCCAGCCGACAACCTCGCGTTCGATAGGCAGGTCCAACCGGACCGCCATCCTGGGCTCGGCGAAGTCGAATTCTGGCTCAGGGGCGGCAGCCTCGACTGTCGACGGCGCAGCCGGTTCGTCGGCGTCGGCAGCGTCGCCGGCCGCGACTTCTTCGGTCGGCTCAGTGGTCTCCCAGCCCTCCGGCTCGACTCCAGTTCGAAGTCGAAGACTCCACCACACGTCTAGCCAGGAGGACGTCATGAAGTGCTCGTCCAGCGGCCCCAGCTCGATGTAGTCGGATCGTCGGAAGGCCAGCCAGGCGCCCTCGAGCGCCGTGGGCGCGGGCAGCGCTCCGTCTTCGGCAATTTCGGGTTCGCGGCTGAGTGCTTGTGGGCGGAGCGGTTCGTCGTCGGCGGCGTACAGCCCGAACCCGCCGACGATCGCGACCGCGGGATCGCTCAGCGCGGCCGCCAAGGGTGAGATCGCGTCTCCGGTGGGCCAGGCCGTGCCGTCCGCGATCAGCACCAACTCGCCCGAGGCCCGGTGGAGGGCGATGTTGAGCGCCGCCGCATAGCCCAGGCGGGCGGACGTTCGCAGCAGCTCGGGAGCGAGGCCGCCGATCGGTGCCCGATCCTCGGCGTCCGGCAGCAGAGCCGCAACTTGGGCGTCGCTCGGGTCGTTGGCCACAATCACGACCTGAGTACCGGCCGGGGCATGGCTGCGCAACGCGGCCAGCAGCCGCGAGACGCGGTCGGGCGTCTCCGAGGCCACGATGGCCACGGTCCAGGCGTCGGTCGCCGGTTCGTGAACGAGCGACGGAACTCCGGCGGCCGTGCCGTACCGAATCTCGCCGTCTGCCTCGACACTCGCAGGTGCAGCCTGGCTGACGCTACTGCGGCCGCGACGATCGACGACGCGCCAACCGGCTGCCTCGATCTCGGCCTTGATGGCATCGGCGCGCGCCCAGTCGTGACGAGTACGGGCCTCCACTCGCTCACGGACCAGGTGGGATATTTCGGCCGGGGGTCCGGCGGGGGAAGTCGGGTCACTCACCGTGGAAGGATAGCGTTGCGGCGGCAGGAGGCGCACCAGCGACAGATTCTATCTGCGTCGCCAGGCTCCGTGCCAACCCCGTGCCATTTCCGCCGGGGGTGCGGTGTGACGCTGGTCGGCGCCACTCCGAGAGCCCGTCTCGGAGCTTTCCTTGCGCACCCAGGATCGATTTCTGGCCGGATGTCGGAGTCGGCGTACCCTTTAGACGATGCATCTGCCCCGGCCCACACGTTGGCGAACGTTCGCCTCGGCCCACTACCGGCCCTTCCAGGCGATCGCCGTCGGACAGGCCTTCACCGCGTCTTACGCCTCGGACGCGCTGTTTGTGCCACTCCTTCTGTGGCTGGGCGCCCCCCCGGCGCTGGTAGTTGTAGTTGGCGCCGCCCCGGTCGGGGGCGCAGCACTGCAGGCATTCGCGCCCCAGATCCTGCGCCGGCTGAAGGGCAACCTGCGCGGACTGACGCTGGGATTGGCCGTTGCCGAGGTCCGCGGCTTTGTACTCGCCGCGATCGTTGCCGGGGTGGCCACCGGAGCCGTGGACCGGGTCCTGGGCATTGCGCTCATCTCGGTAACCGTGGCGATCGGCCAAACGGCCGGAGTCCTGTCGTACTCGAACATCACCCTCTGGACGGCCGTCGTGCTGCCAGATGCCGAGCGCCGTTTGGTCGGGCCCAGGATGGGCGCCCTAACCATGGCTCTCTCGACCGCACTTCTCCTGCCCGCGGGCTTCGTACTCGACGCCGGGACGCGGGCGATCGGTCTGTGGGCCTACGTGGCCTTCTTCATCGTCGGCGGAGTGGCGTCGGCCCTGACGCCGTTGGCTGTCGCCCGGCTTCCACGTCCCGGGCGAGTCCTCGTCGCCCGGGAAACGGCCGGGGGCGCCGAAGTGCCGCCCGAGTTCAACCGTTTCATGGACGTGAGCACGATTGCCTCCTTTGGGCAAGGCCTTATCCCCTCCGTGTCGCTGTACGCACTGAGTGTTCTCGGGATGTCGGCTGGCTTCGCCGTTGCCCTTTCGGGCGTCGCGGCCGCTGGTTCGCTGGCTGGTTCGCTGGCGGCGGGCTCCTTCCTCTTCGGCGGCTCATCGAGCCGCGTCCTGCGGACCAGTTTCCTCTTTCGGGGGCTCGCGGCAGTGAGCTGTGCCGCGGCAATCCCGGCAAATCCACTCGCACCCGTCTTCCTGTTGATCGGCGCGGTGCTTTTCAACGGCGCGGGGAATGCCGGAGCTCTCGCGACCAACGAGCGTCTGTATCGGCTCGCTCCGCCGCAGGCTCGTGTTCATTGCCAGAGCCGGTTTGTCGGCGCGACGGCGGCGGCCGCGGGCATGGGGGCCATCATCTGTGCGGCGGCGCTCGCCCTGGCGCCACCGGTCGCCTGGGCCGCGTACACGGCCTTGTACGCCGGGTCGGCGATCACTCGAACGATCGCCACGTTTAGGACCGAGGTCTCAGCTTCGTGGCGTAGTCCGTCCGCCCCTCCCACTGAGGCCCCGACTCCGGGCGAGGACGCCGGCTAGCGCACATGTCCTCGGATCGCAAGGCGCCATCAGCAAGGCCGATGGCGACGTCCAGGGGGCCGTTCGAGGCTCCGACAGCAACCGCTGACCGGCTGACGATGGCCGCGCGCGTCCGGCCGGCCAGTGCGCTCTTCCGGCTCGACGGGGAGTATAGTTTCTGAACGGGCCTTGAATGGCTCGATGCGACGCGCCAGGAGGCGACGGAGCCAAAGTAGCATCCGCGGCAATCTCTGGGAGGAGACCTATGCGACTCAGTGCGCCGAAAGTAATCACGTTCGTCGTTTCCATGATCGTGGCGATCATCGCTTTTCTCATCGCCAATAACGTCATCACGAACCCGCTCAACACCGTGGCTGTGGTCTGGATCGCACTCGCGGCGTACGCGATTCTTGCCCTTGGGAACCTGCTCAAGGGACTTTAGCTACAGATCGGATGCGAGCCGGTTGTACAAGCCGGCTCGCATCCACGCGGCCCTCTCGCGGCGGCCTGTCTGCGTCACGCGCCGAGCCCTCGACGCCGACACTGCCATCCACTCGGATCTGTGGTCGGCGGCCACGGGTCTGCTTGTGACGATGGTGACCGGGCTGCGCCTACGGCAGGGACGTGCTCGACGCCTCTAGCGTTGTTGGCGGCGACGGCAGCACGGCCGCCAGCCCACTCTGCCAATCCGGACTCGATCCTGTGGCGCGGACCCGGGGTCCATTCGGAAGAAGAGGGCCGTTATCATTTGCTCGTGCCCAGCTTGAGGTGAGTCCGGGCCGGGTCAGGCTGTACGCCGAGGGCGAACGTTGAAACCGAATCAGCCACTCCCAGACCCGCCCCGTCGCGGCCGGCGGCGGGTTCGTCCGCAAGCCGAGTTCGAAGAGTTGATCGTCGCCGAACTCTTCAGCGTGGAGCGGCTGGAGCAGCACGCGCAGACCCTCGCCGCCGCCCAGACGGTTACCGATGCTCCCCGTCGGGGACATGCCGTCGCGCCCCGCATCGCCGAAAATGGCCGCGTCCTGGTGGAGTCGTACCGCGTCCTAGCCCTTGCCACCAAGGATGAGCGGTCGATCACGCCTGCCGCCGAATGGCTCCTCGACAACTTCCACATCGTCGACGAGCAGCTCCGTGAGATCCGTGACGACCTTCCCCGGGACTACTACCGCGAACTGCCCAAGCTGGCCGAGGGCCATCTTGCGGGCTACCCCCGCGTCCTGGGTCTTGTCTGGGCCTACATCGCGCACACGGACAGCCGCTTCGAACCCGAGAGTCTGCGGCGCACGGTGCGCGCCTACCAAGGAGTAGAGCCGCTCACAATCGGCGAGCTCTGGGCGATCGCGATTAGCCTCCGGATCCTCCTTGTCGACAACCTCCGCCGGGTTGCGGAGGAGATCGTGCGCAGCCGGGCGGCGCGGCAGAAGGCAGACGAGTTAGCTGACAGCCTGCTTGGCCTGGGTACAGACAGCCCAGAGGCCGCGGCGGCATCTCTGCGTCGGCTCTCGCCTGCGGCCTTTCCAACGGTGGCCCGGGTCCAGCTCTTCCAGCGCCTGCGCGACCAGGACCCTGCGGTTACCCCTGCCTTGCGCTGGCTGGACCAGCTCCTAGCGGCCCAGGGGACCACCACCGAGGAGATGGTCCGCCTCGAACATCAGCGCCAGGCAACCATGAACGTGACTGTCCGAAACGTGATCACGAGCATGCGCCTCATCTCATGGTTCGACTGGGCCCAGTTTGTCGAAAGTGTCAGCCTCGTCGACGCCGTTCTTTGCGGACAAAGTTCGTTCGGGGAGATGGACTTCGCGACTCGAGATCGCTACCGGCACGCCGTCGAAGATTTGGCCCGCGGTTCGGGCCTGACTGAGGTCGAGGTTGCCCGCAGGGCCGCGGCAATGGCGGACGCCGCGCCGTCGGGAGCCGATATCGAACCGTCGCTGGCAGCTCGCCACCGAGATCCGGGCTACTACCTGGTCTCCGACGGCCGTTTTGCGTTCGAGCTGGCCCTCCACGTTCGGGTTCCGTTGGCGGGCCGGCTGCGGCGCGCAATTGTCCGGGCCGCCTTGCGTGGCTACCTCGGGTCGCTCGCGCTGGCCACGGCGCTCATCCTGGCCCTGCCACTCCTGTTATCCGCTGCTGGAGGCGCCGCGGGTGCCGGCATGATCGTCGTGGCCATCCTCGCTCTCGTGCCTGCCACCGACCTCGCGATCGCGCTCGTCAACCGGGTCGTCACCAACTCGTTGAACCCGAGAGCGCTGCCCCGTCTCGATCTTGACGCGGGCGTGCCGTCCCGGATGCGGACGCTCGTCGTCGTGCCGATGCTGTTCACCAGCGAGGCGGACGCGGAAGCGCAGGTCGGCGGCTTGGAGGTCCACTACCTGGGGAACCCCGAGGGCGATCTTCGGTTCGCCCTGTTGTCGGACTGGCTCGACGCTCCGACCGAGAATGTCCCCGGCGACGACGATCTTCTCGCAGCGGCCACCTCAGCCATCGACCGGCTCAATGAGCGCCACGGCGAGGCTCCAGGTGGAGGCGCCCGGTTCCTGCTCTTCCACCGGAAGCGTCGCTGGAACGAGGCCGAGGGCAGGTGGATGGGCTGGGAGCGCAAGCGCGGCAAGCTGCACGAGCTGAATGCGCTCCTGCGTGGCTCGACGACGACGGGAATCCTGACCACCGGGCGGGCCGCGTCGACGCCGCCGACGGACGTGCGCTACGTGGTCACGCTCGACGCCGATACCAGGCTGCCTCGGGGCGCCGTTGGGCGCCTGGTGGGCACGATCGCCCATCCGCTCAACCAGGCAACCTTCGACGTACCGGCGGGCCGGGTGACCCACGGCTACGGCGTGTTACAGCCTCGGATCACATCGACTCTGCCGGCCGAGCATGAGGGCTCGATCTTCCAGCGGATATTCTCCGGTTCAGCCGGGATCGACCCGTATTCATTCGCGGCCTCCGACGTCTACCAGGACCTGTTCCGGGAAGGCAGCTTCACAGGCAAGGGGATCTACGATCTCGACGCCTTCAGCGCCGCCATGGCCGATCGGGTGCCCGAGAACACGCTCCTGAGCCATGATCTGTTCGAAGGCGTCTTTGCCCGGGCCGGGCTGGTGACCGATGTCGAGTTCTTCGATGAATACCCCTCGAACTACCTGGTCTCGACGGCCCGCCAGCACCGCTGGGCGCGGGGCGACTGGCAGCTATTGCCCTGGATCCTTGGTCGGGCGCGTGACGCCACGGGCCGTGCGAGGCGGGGCTCCATGCCCGGAATCGCCCGCTGGAAGATGGTCGACAACCTGCGCCGAACGATGTCCGCCCCGCTCACGCTCGCCACCCTCGTTGCCGCCTGGACGCTGCCTTCAGTCTCGGCTGTCGTGTGGACCGTGTTCATCGTGGCATCGGTAATGCTTCCCGAGGCGCTACCAGTCCTGGCGGGACTGCGCCCCAAGCGGCAGGGCATCTCCAAACGCAGCCACTTGCGCGCCGTGGGCGGGGACTTCTCCCTCGCCGCTGCTCACGTCGGACTCGGCTTTATGTTCCTGGCGCACCAGGCGTGGCTGATGGTCGACGCAATCTTGCGAACGCTGGCGCGGCTGTACGCCACCCGGCGGAACCTCCTCGAATGGACGACGGCCGCGCAGGCCAAGGCCCGGACCGACGTCGACTTGGCGGGGTTCTACCGGCAGATGGCGGGCGGCGTCGCCGTCGCGGCCGTTGCCGCTGTCCTCGTTTTTGCACTGAAGCCGAGTGCGGGCTGGATCGCCTCGCCTTTCATCGTCCTGTGGTTGCTTTCGCCCGCGGTCGCCCGCCTGGTCAGCCTCCCACCCGCCGCGTCGGCCGCACAGCAGCTGTCTCCGGCCGACGTCGGGGCTCTCCGCCTGACGGCACGCCGGACATGGCGGTTCTTCGAGGCCTTCGTCGGTCCCGAGGACAATTGGCTGCCGCCCGACAACTTCCAAGACGATCCCGCGCCGGTTGTCGCGCATCGCACCTCGCCGACCAACATTGGGATGTACTTGCTGTCGACCGTGACGGCTCGTGACTTTGGTTGGATCGGGACGCTGGACATGGTGGAGCGGCTGGAGGCGACGCTCGCGACCATCTCTCGCCTGGAGCGGTTCCGCGGGCACCTGTACAACTGGTACGACACACGCGACCTGCGCCGTCTGGATCCGGCGTACGTTTCGTCGGTCGACAGTGGCAATCTGGCCGGCCACCTGCTCACCTTGTCGAATGCCTGCCGCCAAATGATCGACCAGCCGCTGCCAGTCGCTGCCGCTCTGGCCGGGATCAGCGACGGAATCGCGCTGACCCGCGAGGCGGCCAGCGCGATCGGCGACGATCGTAGAAGTCAGACGCTCAGCCGGCGGCACCTCGACGCAGCCCTCGAGCCGCCCACAGGTTCCAGCGCCGACGTACCCCCGATGCCCCAGGCGTGGGCGGACCGACTTGCAGAACTATCCGCGTACGCCCAGACGCTGTCGGACGTTGCCGCGGCCCTCACCGCAGAGCGTGGAGAGACTGCGGAGGGCGATCTGGTGACCTGGACGGAGGCGACTCGGCTGGCCGTAAGCAGCCACGTTCGAGACCTCGCGCTGCTCCAAACCCATCTGGCGGTGCCCGCCTTCCCGACGATCGCCGAGATGTCCGATCCGCCGGTCGGCGAAACGGGCGGCGGATCGCCGGCCGCGGCGATGCTCGTGCGGCGGCTCAACGCTATCGCCGACGGGGCCCAGCACCTTTTCCGGGAGATGGACTTCAGCTTCCTGTTCGACCCAACCCGCAAGCTCTTCTCGATCGGTTTTCGGGTCGAGGACGGCACGTTGGATGCGAGCTACTACGACCTCCTCGCCTCCGAGGCGCGCCTCGCCAGCTTCCTCGCTATCGCCAAGGGGGATGTTGCCCCAGATCACTGGTTCCGGCTCGGCCGTGGCCTGACGCCCGTCGGTCGTGGCTCCGCCCTGATCTCGTGGTCCGGGTCCATGTTCGAATACCTGATGCCCGCCCTTGTCATGCGCGCACCTGCCCTGAGCCTGCTCGACCAGACGCACCGGCTCGTCGTGGCCCGCCAGATGAGCTACGCCGCCCAGCTTGGCGTGCCTTGGGGCATTTCCGAATCCGCATTCAACGCCCGTGACATCGCCCTGACTTATCAATACTCGAGCTTCGGCGTGCCTGGCCTCGGCCTCAAGCGAGGCCTGAGCGAGGATGTCGTAATCGCGCCGTACGCGACTGCGCTCGCCGCGATGATCCAGCCCCAGGCCGCGGTTCGGAACTTCGCCCGGTTATGCAGCGCCGGAGCGAGCGGGCCGTACGGCTTTCGGGAGGCGCTCGACTACACGGCGCGCCGGCTCCCAGATGGGGCCTCGGTCGCAATCGTAAAGAGCTACATGGCCCATCACCAGGGTATGGCGCTGGTGGCCCTCGGCAACGTCATCAACGACCGTGCGATGGTGGAGCGCTTCCATGCCGACCCGATCGTCGAGGCGACGGAGCTGCTGCTCCAGGAGCGAGTGCCGCGCGACGTGCTCGTTGCCAGGCCGCGTGCGGAGGAGGTGAAGGGGGCCGCCGATGTGCGCGATCTCGTGCCGCCGGTGCTGCGTCGTTTCAACTCGCCCCACGGCTCGATCCCACGCACGCACGTTCTGTCGAATGGGCGGTACGCGGTCATGGTTACGGCCGCTGGGTCCGGGTACAGCCGCTGGCGTGACGTGGCTGTGACACGCTGGCGTGAGGATGTTACTCGTGACTCGTGGGGCAGCTATCTGTTCCTGCGCGACATGAACACCGGCGTAGTTTGGTCGGCGGGCCACCAGCCGAGCGGTGTCGAAGCGGATAGCTACGAGGCCGCCTACTCGGAGGATCACGCAGAGTTCTCCCGTCGCGACGGCTCGATCGTGACGCGATTCATCGTCGTCGTATCGGCGGAGCACGACGCGGAGATCCGCCGCGTGTCGCTGACCAATCTCGGCTCACACGCTCGCGAGATCGAGCTGACCTCATACGCGGAGATCGCCCTTGCGCCGCAGGCGGCCGATGAGGCTCACCCTGCCTTCCAAAACCTGTTTGTCCAGACCGAGTTTGTGGCCGACATCGGCGCCCTTCTGGCGACCCGGCGCCCAAGATCCAGGGACGAGAAGCCGATCTGGGCCGCCCATGTGGCCGCCGTCGAGGATGAGGCCGAGGGGGTCATCCAGTACGAAACGGACCGCGCTCGCTTCCTTGGCCGGGGCCGGTCGGTCCGCTCGCCGGTCTCGGTCATCGATGGGCGGCCACTCTCGAACACGGTCGGCTCGGTCCTGGATCCGATCTTCAGCCTGCGTTGCCGGGTCAAGCTGGCCCCGGGCGCCACCGCCCACGCGATCTACTCCACGGTCGTTGCCGAGTCACGCGAGGACGTCCTGGACCTGGCCGATAAGTACCGTGAGTCGGCCACTTTCGAACGGGCGGCGACCCTGGCCTGGACGCAGGCCCAGGTACAGCTCCATCATTTGGGGATCGAGGCCGACGAGGCCCACCTCTTCCAGCGCCTGGCCAACCGGATCATCTACTCGGATCCGTCACTTCGCCCCGCGGCGAGCCTGCTGGCCAGCAACCAGCGCGGGGCATCCGGCTTGTGGGTCCACGGCATCTCTGGCGACCTGCCCATCGTGATGGTTCGGATCGACGAAGTCGAGGACCTCGACATCGTTCGGCAGCTGCTCCGCGCCCACGAGTACTGGCGCCTGAAGCTCCTCGACGTTGACCTAGTGATTCTCAACGAGCATGGCCCAACCTATGCCCAGAGCCTCCAGGAGTCGCTCGAAGCCGTCGTCCGAACGAGTCAGTCCAGCCTCGCCGCTGCGCGCAGCCTGGCGCCCGGCCATCCCGGCCACGGCGGGGTGTATATCCTGCGCGGCGACCAACTCTCCACTGAGGACCGCACTCTGCTGCAGGCGGCAGCTCGAGCCGTTCTGCTAAGCCGTCGGGGCAGTCTTTCGGATCAGGTAATCCGTTTGGAGCGTCCCGCCGGAAGGATCGTTCCGCCGCCAGCGCCAGCTGTTTCGAGGCAGACCAGGAGCGAGCCGCCCGTGCCGCGTCCGGACCTCGAGTTCTTCAATGGGCTCGGTGGCTTTGACCAGGGCGGGCGAGAGTACGTGACCATCCTCGGCCCGGGACAGTCCACCCCGGCACCCTGGTTGAATGTGATCGCCAACGAGTCGTTCGGGTTCCAGGTCTCCGAGTCCGGTTCAGGCTATACGTGGTCCGGGAATAGTCGCGAGAACCAGCTCACGCCATGGTCCAACGACCCCGTCAGCGACCCGGTGAGCGAGGCCATCTACATTCGGGATGACGACAGCGGCGAGCTGTGGGGCCCAACGGCCCAGCCGATCCGGTGCGAGGAATCGACATACGTCGCCCGCCACGGCGCCGGATACAGCCGCTTCGAGCATCTTCACGACGGCATCGGGCTCAATCTCGTCCAGTTCGTTCCGCTCGACGACCCCCTCAAGGTGTCGGTGCTGACTATCGAGAACCGCTCGGGGCGCTCCCGGCGGCTGTCCGTGACCGCTTATGCCGAATGGGCGTTGGGCACGTCGCGTGGGGCCAGCGCGCCCCGGATCGTCACGGCACTTGAGCCGGGCACTCAGGCTCTCCTCGTGCGCAACCCTTGGAACACCGAGTTCGGCGGCCGGGTCGCCTTCCTCGACCTCGGCGGGCGGCAGACGGCGTGGACGGCCGATCGGACCGAATTCCTTGGTCGCAATGGCGCGCCTGACCGGCCGGCCGGCCTGCAACGCGGCCACCGTCTGGGGGGATCCACCGGCGCCGGCATGGATCCGTGTGCCGCCCTGCAGACCACTTTCGAGCTCCCAAATGGAGCGCAGACGCAGATCGTCGTGCTGCTCGGCGAGGCCGCCGGGGCCACGGCGGCGGCTGACCTGATAAGGCGAGGTCGAGCGGCCGACCATGAGGCTACTCTGCGAGACGTGGCGAGTCATTGGGAGGATACGCAGGGCACTGTCCAGGTCCGCACGCCCGACCGATCGATGGACATCATGCTCAACTGCTGGCTCATCTACCAGACGCTTGCGTGCCGGCTGTGGGCGAGGACGGCGTTTTACCAAGCCGGTGGCGCTTACGGATTCCGCGACCAACTTCAGGACATCATTGCCCTGACCACCTCTAAGCGCGGACTCGCCCGGGAACATCTCCTGCGGGCTGCGGCACACCAGTTCGTCGAGGGAGACGTTCAGCACTGGTGGCATCCGCCGTCCGATCGGGGCGTCCGGACGCGGATCTCGGACGATCGCCTCTGGCTGCCCTACGCGGTGGATCGCTATCTTGCGGTCACCGGCGACACGTCGATCCTGGATGAGATCGTCCCTTACCTCGATGGGCCGGCGCTACGACCCGACCAAACGGATGCCTACTTCCAGCCGGAAGAGTCACGGGAGTCGGCTTCGCTGTTCGACCACTGCGTGGCGGCTATTGACCGAAGCCTCGTCGTCGGCGCGCACGGGCTGCCGCTCATCGGGTCCGGCGACTGGAACGATGGCATGAACCGGGTGGGGTATGAGGGCCGGGGCGAAAGCGTATGGCTGGGCTGGTTCCTGTATGCAGTCCTGGCCGCCTTTGCTCCTATAGCGGAGTCTCGCCCGGAGCGTCCTCGCGCGGAGCGCTGGCGGGCCCACATGAAGGCGCTCCGGAAGGCGCTTGAACGCGACGGCTGGGACGGCGACTGGTACCGTCGAGCCTTCTTCGACGATGGCACTCCCCTCGGCTCCGCCATCAACGCCGAGTGCCGGATAGACTCGATCGCCCAGTCGTGGAGCATCCTGTCGGGAGCGGCGAATCCGGCCCACGCGGAGCGGGCGATGGCCGCGGTGGAGGAGTACCTCGTCCGACGCGGCGATGGTCTCGTCCTGCTGTTCACCCCGCCGTTCGACCACTCCGACGTCGATCCGGGATACGTCAAGGGCTATGTGCCGGGCATCCGAGAAAACGGTGGCCAGTACACCCACGGAGCCATCTGGTCTGTCCTTGCCTTCGCCGCGCTGGGGGATGGCGACAAGGCGGGCGACCTATTCTCAATCCTGAACCCCATCAACCACGCCAGCACCCGGGCCGGAGTCCAACGCTACAAGGTGGAGCCGTACGTCATGGCGGCCGATGTCTACACCGAACCGCCGCATGTCGGCCGCGGCGGTTGGACCTGGTACACCGGCTCAGCGGGCTGGATGTACCAGGCCGGCCTGGAGTGGATCCTGGGCTTCCGTTTGCGCGGAACCACACTCCTGATCGATCCCTGCATCCCCCGCGCCTGGCCGCGTTACGAGATCGACTTCCGCTATCACTCCGCCACATACGAGATCGTTGTGGAGAACCCCCAAGGGGTCAGTCGCGGGGTGGCATCGTCGGAACTCGACGGCGGGGCGCTGCCGGGCGGCGGCGCCGCGATCCCGCTGGTCGACGACGGCGCCACGCACCATGTCCGGGTCGTCCTCGGCCAGGTGTAGCGCCCGCTATCCCGACCACCCGCCAGCCTCGGAGTGCGCATGGCTGCCGGCCCAGAACGGGCTCTACTCCTCGGCCGTCGCTGGCGGCTTGGGAACGGCCGAAACCATCGGCTGGACCGGTAGCAGGACCGTGACTCTGGCGCCCCGAGGTGCCACGTTCTCCGCCCAGGCTTCTCCGCCATGAGCCCGGGCGAGTTCCCGAACGATCGCCAGCCCCAGGCCGGAGCCGCCGCCGCTGCGCGCCGGATCGGCCCGGAAGAAACGCTCAAAGACCTTCTCGGTAGTGCCGGGAGGAAAGCCGGGACCGTCATCCGTGACGCTGAGCGAGATCCCGAGGGCACGGCCGGACATAGCCAGCGAGGCCGCACGCAGCCAGATATGGCCGCCGCTGGGCAACATGGCCAAACCATTCTCCATCAGGTTTTGGAGGATCCTTTCGGCCGCGAGCCGATCACCGGTGAAGACGAGTCGAGGTTCGCCGGGGGCGGTTGCCCCAACATCAATCTCGACGCCGGAGGATGCAGCCCTGGCTTCAAAGCGGGCGGCCGCCTGACGGAGCAATTCGGTCGCGTCCAGGGCCTCCGGACGGAGTGCCGCCGCGCCATCGCGCAAACGTTCCACAACGCCCAGTTCGCCGACCAGTCGTTCGAGCCGCTGGGCTTCCTCGGCGATCGTTCGAGCGGCGGCGGTAGCGCGTTCGCCCGAGGCAGTCCCGTCGGCGATTGCCTCAGCAAACCCGCCGATGCTGGTGAGGGGCGTTCGAAGGTCGTGGCGCAAATTGGCCAGCAAGGCAGTTTCCTCGTGCCGGATAGTCGCCAACTCGTGGGCCATGGCGTTGAATCGATCGGTCAGGGCTTTGACCTCAGTAGGCCCTTCCAGCGGCAGGGGCTTGATCTCGCCCGAGGCAGTTGGCAGGTCGCGGGCGGCCTGCGCCAGGCGACGCATCGGCGCGGTCACGGAGCGGGCCAGCATCCAGGCCGTGGGAACGCCGACCAGAAGTAGCACCACGACGATGATCGAAAGCGTGCGGAGGATGTCACTCAACGCCTGTTGAGCGGAATTGTCGGGCACGGCGAACACGAATTTGTAGCCGTTGGCGTTGGCGCTCTGTTCGATGTAGACGTACGGTCTGCCGTCCGACGTCTGGAGCGTGCCTACGACGTTCTTTACGCCCGGCGCAGGAGCCGGCGGCATCTCGGCCGAGAAGGAGTTGCCGGCCACCGTGCGCACGACGCCCCGCGGGCCTTGAGAAAGAATGAAGCCACCTTCGTCCACGACCGAAGCGGCTATCTTCTGGATGCGCGTCTCGTACTGCGACTGGTCCACGACCGGATCGGCGATGAGGCTCGCTTCAACGCCCGCGACTTCGTACACGAGCGTCTTCTGGATGTCGTCCCGATGCGCCTGGCGGAGGACTACGAACAGCGACCCGCTCACGGTGAGCAGCATGGCCACGCCGAGCGCCGCGAAGGCCAGGAAGATCCGCTTACTCAGGCTCTTGGGTAGCATTGCCGCGGCCGCCTAGTCCGTGACTGAGTCGGGTGGGGGAGCCGCCACGGTCGTGCCTCGGGGCGGCGGAACGAGCCGATAGCCGATGCCACGGATTGTCTCGATCGCCGGACCATCGTCGCCGAGCTTCTTCCGCACCTCGGCCACGTGGACGTCTACGGTCCGAGTCTCGCCCGGGAAGTCGGTGCCCCAGACGTACTCGAGCAGGGCATCGCGCGTTAGGACCACGCCGGGGTCGCGCGCCAGAGCTGCCAGTAGATCAAACTCGCGGGCCCGCAGGTCGAGCGGTCGGTCGCCCACGGACGCCTCACGTCGGCGCGGGTCAATGCGTAGGTTGCCGACGTGGATCGGTCGGCCGCCCTTGGCCGTGACGTCGGTCCGCCGCAGGATCGCCTTAACTCGCGCCACCAGAGCGCGTGGATTGAACGGCTTGGTTACGTAATCGTCTGCGCCCAGTTCCAGGCCGACGATCGCGTCGACGTCTTCGGACCGAGCGGTCAGCATCAGGATCGGCGTGTCGCCGCGCCGCCGCAGCTCTCGACAGACTTCGAAGCCGTCCATCTTGGGCAGCATCAGATCCAGCACTACCAGATCCGGGGCGTGGCGCTCGTACATTTGGAGGGCCTGGATGCCATCGCCCGCGGACACCACCGAAAAGCCCTCAGTCTCCAGGTACAACCTGAGCAGGGCGACGATGTTGATCTCGTCGTCGACGACGAGGATGGTCTTCACAGCGAGAGCATACGTTGCCGGCCGTGGCCTCCGCCCAGCCTGTGTAAGCCCGATGTAAGGCGAACTGGCCACCCGGCGGTGCGAGCACTGTCCTTGGCCGCGCGTCGGCCAACCCGCTACCATGACTCGGCCACGACGCCGGGCTTCGGTCATCGTGCACCCGTCGGCCAGGCCCGAGGAGGAACGATGCATCTAACTGGCGAGACTGAGATCGCAGCCAGTCGCCAGCGCGTCTGGGACACCATCCGCAATCCCAACCAGACAGCCGCCTCTGCTTCCCAAGGCCAGGCTCAGATCGAGAAGATCGACGACCGGCACTACAAGGTCAGCGTTACGGCGACGACGGCCATGATGCCGGTGAATGTCGTTCTCGATCTCGAATTGACCGAGGTAGACGAGCCGAACCGGATCGCGGCCACGATCGCGGGTTCCGTCATGGGCGGTCCCATCAACGGAACCGGCTCCGTCGTGCTTGCGGAGATCGGACCGAAGCTGACGCGCGCCACCTATGTCGCCGACGCGACGCTCGGTGGGATGCTGGGAGCCTTCGAGCCGATGATGGCGGGTCCGGTGCAGCAGGCGGCGGACGGAGCCATCGCCTCGCTCAAGGAACGTCTCGAGGCCGAGGAAGCCGGCGCAAGCGCGTAGTCCCTACCGCTCCGAGCCGCGGTTAGTCCTGCGGTCCGCGGCTTCCGCCGAGGCGTTGCGGGTGGCTTTGTTGAACCGCCGCTCCTTGGCTCGCCGTTCGGCAGTCGGGTGCTGATCGGCCAGCTCGCGGGTGAGGCCGCGGTAGCTCGTCAGCCGACTCCCGTCGAGCTCGCCGGCCGCCACCGCCGCGAGGATCGCGCATCCAGGTTCGAACGCGTGGGAGCAGTCCGCGAATCGGCAGCTCAAGGCCAGCTCGACAATCTCGGCGAATGTTTCGTCGACGCCGTCGTCGGCATCCCACAGCCCAAGCTCGCGCATGCCCGGCGTATCGAGAAGTAGCGCGCCACCGGGAAGCCGGAACAGCTCGCGATGGGTGGTGGTATGTCGGCCCCGCCCGTCGTCCTCGCGGATGTCGCGCGTGACCATCAGTTCCTCGCCTGCAAGCAGGTTCAGGAGCGTAGACTTGCCGACGCCCGATGAGCCGACAAGGGCGAGCGTCTTGCCCGGCGCGAACCAGCGTTGGAGGGCGTCGATCCCGTGGCCGCTGCGGGAGCTGATCGCCACCACAGGGACTCGCAGCTCCGATTCAAGCCGGGCGGCCAGACCGGCGACGTCTGCGGCGTCCGCGTCGGCATCCCGGCCGCCGACTGAGGCCGCCGCGAGGTCAGCCTTCGTCAGGAGCACCACCGGCTCCGTGCCAGACTCGCGAGCCATAACCACGTATCGCTCCAGGCGCCTGGGGTTGAGATCGCCGTTGAATGACGTCGCGACGAAGAGGACGTCCACGTTCCCGGCCACAATCTGAGAACGGACCCGACCTCCTGCCGCGCGCCGTTGGACGACGGATCGGCGTGGCAGCAGGGCGTCGATCTTGTCTCTGCCCGCGGGATCGTTGCCCGCAGGATCTTTGCCGTCACTCGCTGAGTTCACGCACGCGACCCAGTCGCCCACCGTCGGCAGACCGCCGACAGCGGACCTGTGCCGCAAGCGCCCGGTCGGGGAGGCGGTGGTTTCGCCGTGTTCGCTGACCACGACCCACGCCCCACGGTGCTGGGCGATCACGCGGGCCGGCCACAGCTCGCCTCCGGCGAACGGCGCAAACTCGGCCGCCCACAGATCGTCCCAGCCCCAAGCTTCCAGGCCGACTGCCAGATTCGTGTTGTTGGGCACGCCTCAGCCTACTCCCTTGAGTTTGCCGGTCGGCTTGGCCGTTGGGTCAACGCCCGCCCCCGTCAGGCGGTCCGGGCGGCCACTAGTCAGTGGCCCGCAACCGCGGCGAGATGGACGCCATTCTCCGACTCCACCTCGGAAGGAAGCACGGGCCGGGCGCTGTTTCGGATGATCAGCTCGGGCATCAGCAGGGTCATTTCGGGCGCCACTTCCTGGCTTCGCCGCGCCTGCCGTTCCCTCCTGATCAACCGGTCGATCTCCTTGACCGCAAGCGCACCGACGTCAACGAGCGGCTGGTGGACCGTGGTCAGGGGCGGCCAGAAATGAGAGGCCTCGGCGATGTTGTCCACACCGACAACGGACAGCTCCTCGGGTACGCGGATGCTCAACCGATGGGCAGCATGGAGCACACCCAGCGCCATCTGATCATTGCTGGCAAACACGGCGTCCAGGTCCGGAGTCTCCTCCAGAAGGCGATAGAGCCCCTGTTCGCCGCTTGTGGCCGTCCAGTCGCCCTCGACGATGAGGCTGGCCGAGGCCTCAAGGCCTTGCTTCTCGAGGGTCTGACGCCAGCCCCGCAGGCGCTGCTGTGACTCCCACCAACTCAATGGACCGGTGATGATGCCGACCGTTTGTGCGCCCCCGGCCAGGAGGTGTTCGGTGGCCATTCGCCCGATAGCCGCGTTATCGATGCCGATGGACGGCAGGTACGGCTGGCCGGCCATCCCGCCGACGAGCATGACCGGGACGGGCAGCTCCGAGCCCTGGGTCCGAGACCAGGTTCGATTGTTGCTGACTTCGGGAATGGCCCAGATGATGCCATCCACCTGGCGAGCGCTGAGAGCCTTCAGGACATCGTCGACGTCGTCCGTCTCCGGCTCGAGGATCAGATTGAGCGAAATCCCATAGCCCATTTCGGCCGCCTGCCGCTCGATCTCCGTCAGCACCCGCGACGGCCCGAAATACTCAAGCCCGAAGGCTACGACGCCGAGGAGGTGGCTGCGACCCTGAATGAGGCCTCGGGCGAACATGTTGGGCGCGTACCCAGTTTCCGCGATGACCTCTTGGACCCGCTGCAACGTCTCAGGAGCAACATCCGGCCGGTTGTTAAGGACGCGCGACACAGTCTGGATCGAAACGCCGGCCTGGGCCGCCACGTCCCGGATTGTCAAGCGCTTCCTCTGGGCCATCGATACGATTCTCCCAGCTCATCGAGAAGTGTCCCCGAAGGGATCTTCTCACGTGCACTCCGAGTATTGACTCCAGTTTGACGCCCGTGCTAGCCTGTTAGCGCTCCCGGGAACGTTCCCAGCAAATGTAACACCGCAGGGCCGAGCCCGCAACGACGAGTTCCAAGCCCGGGGAGGATCCAAGGGTTGCGCCGCGGACTGGCTCAGGTAGCGATAACCAGCTCCTGTCGGACCCAGTGATGTCAGGGGGAGAGTTCGCGGGCGGACCGGCGCGGCCGGACTGCTCGGCGAGGACCCCGCTCTGGCGGTCGTCATGGAGGAGGTGTTGATCAAGTCAGAAGCCACCTGACATCGATGGAGGCGAGGACCTTGCACGATCGGGTGATCAAGAGTCAACGGGGCAGTGGAGAGACTGCTCCATCCCGGACAAGTGCAGGGGTTGCTCCACTACTGCTCGTAGCAGACACGGAGACCTACAAATGTTGAAGTCCCGAACACTCCGCATCGCTCTGACGCTCGCAGTGACGGCCATCATTGCCGGCTGCTCATCTTCGGCCGCCACCACTGCACCGGTCGTGACAACTGCACCGGTCGTGACAACTGCACCGAGCGCGGCTGCGAAAGTCTTTACCCTCAAGGACCTGAAGGTCGGGTTCATCCAGACCGGTTCCGAGAGCGGCTGGCGTGCAGCCAACACCGCCTCGTTCAAGGAGACGGCCGCGACGGAGGGCGTCTCGCTCAACTTCTACGATGCCCAGAACAAGATCGAGAACCAGGTTTCGGCCTTCCACAACTTCGTTCAGGACCCGTCGATCAACGTGATCGTTCTGGCCGCACTCGATGTAACAGGCTATGACACTGTCCTGGCGGAAGCAAAGGCCGCGAACAAGGTCGTCATCCTCGAAGACCGCCGCATCAACGCGGACTCCAGCATGTACTACACGTACATCGGCTCTGACTTCGACCTCGAAGGTCAGAAGGGCGCCAAGGCGATGTGCGATCTGCTGACGGCCGCCAAGGTAACCAAGAAGAACGTCGTCGAGATCTCCGGCGCCGTCGGCGCTTCTGCGGCTATCGATCGCGCCAAGGGCTTCCGCGAGAAGATGGGCGACTGCGGCATCACCGTGACCGCCACCCAGACCGGTAACTGGGGCGTCCCCGAGTCCAAGGCCGTCATGGAAGCCTTCCTCAAGAAGAGCAAAGATATCCAGGGCGTCTTCGCCCACAACGACGAAGAGGCCATTGGCGCCATCCAGGCGATCAAGGAAGCCGGTCTCGTTCCCGGCAAGGACATCCAGGTTGTTGGCTTCGACGCCACGGCCGACGGCTTCAAGGCCCTCATCTCCGGCGAGATGGGTGCGGACATCGAGTGCAACCCGCTCCTCGCCCCGCAGGTCTTCGACGCCGCTGTCAAGGCTCTGAATGGCGACACCACCATTCCCAAGTGGATCCCCTCGCAGGAGGGCCAGTTCTTTGCGGCGCAAGGCGTCCAAGCTTTGCAGGACATCCTCAAGACCCGCAAGTACTAAGTCTCGGAGTCAGGTTGACCAACAACCGGTTAGCCTGAGCTAGAGCCATCACGAAGAGGAGGAGTGGTTACTGTGCCGCTCCTCCTCTTCACCGGCGCCACTCCACCACCGAGCACCGTGGGCTCCCCTGAGCATCCAGGATCGAGAGGACACGTGCCTGAGACCGACGAAGACATCGTTGTAATGAAGGGCATCGACAAGTCATTCCCGGGAGTCCATGCGCTTCAGAACGTTGACTTTTCTCTAGCCAAGGGGGAAATCCACGCTCTGGTGGGAGAAAACGGCGCGGGGAAGTCGACGCTCATTAAGGTGCTTACCGGCGTGGAACGACCGGACAGGGGCACCATCACGCTCGACGGGCATGCCGTGGTCATCCGAAGCCCCTTGCATGCACAGGATCTCGGGATCAGCACGGTCTACCAGGAAGTGAACCTGTGCCCCAACCTCACCGTCGCAGAGAACATTCTGATCGGCCGGCAGCCGACCAAGTTCGGGCGCGTAGATTGGAGGGCGATGAACCTTCGGGCCAAGGAGCTTCTAGGGGAACTGGAAGTCAGGATCGATGTGACCCAGCCACTGGGTTCGTACTCGGTGGCCATTCAGCAGATGGCGGCGATCGCGCGGGCGCTGGTCATCTCGAACGCCAAGGCATTGATCCTCGATGAACCCACATCCAGCCTGACGGCCCACGAGACGGCGCAGCTCTTCCGGGTTATACGCAAGCTCAAGGGTGAGGGCATCGCGACCGTCTTCATCACCCATTTCCTTGATCAGGTTTATGAGGTAACAGATCGGGTAACGGTCCTGCGAAATGGGACGCTTGTCGGGACCTATGTCACGGCTTCAGTGCCCCGCCTTGAGCTGATCAAACTGATGCTCGGCCGGACCCTTACCACCCTCGACGACATGGCCGCCCACAAGATCGCGACCAGGCAGCACATCTCGTCCGAAACGCTGCTCCAAGCCGACGGGGTCGGCCTGTCGAACTCCATGGAGCCGTTCGATCTGAAACTGCATCCCGGGGAAGTCCTAGGCCTGGCCGGGCTCCTCGGTTCGGGACGAACGGAGATCGCGAATCTCTTGTTCGGCATCGACAAGCCTGATGAGGGCACGCTCACCTTCGGGGGATCGCAGGTCAAGGACTTCTCTCCCGCGGGATCAATCGGGCGCGGCGTGGCGCTCTGCCCAGAGGACCGCAAGGACGAGGGGATTGTCGGTGACTTGTCCGTCCGCGAGAACATTATTTTGGCAATGCAGGCCAGCAAGGGTTGGTTTAAGCGCCTGGGCTCGCGCGAGCAATACGCAATCGCGGACCGCTACATCAAACTACTGAACATCGCCACACCGACCGCCGACCAGGCCGTTAAGAATCTCAGCGGCGGCAATCAGCAGAAGGTTATTTTGGCCCGCTGGCTGGCTGCCAATCCGCGGCTCCTCATCCTCGATGAACCGACGCGTGGGATCGACGTAGGTACGAAGGCCGATATACAGAAGCTGGTCCTGGCGCTTGCCGAGGAAGGCAAGTCGTGCGTGTTCATCTCATCCGAGCTGGATGAAGTGCTGCGGACCAGCCATCGAATCGTCGTGCTGCGTGAACGGGCGAAGGTGTCCGAGTTCACAGGCCAAGTCGATGAGAAGGAGATTATGGCAGCGATCGCGGGAAGTGCAGCATGAGGACGGGCGGTTTCTCCTCCGCGTGGGGCAAGATGACCGAAAGCCGGCTGTTTCTGCCGATCGCTGTCCTCTGTCTGATACTCGTCTTCGATTTCTTCTTCATTCCTGGGTTCTTCAACCTGAGGTTTGAGCAGGGGCACTTGTATGGCAGTCTGATCGACATCCTGCGGAACAGCGTACCGACCGTCATCCTCGCCATTGGCATGACACTCGTGATCGCGACCGGCGGCGTGGATTTGTCGGTCGGGGCCGTCATGGCCATCTCTTCATCGGTCGCCGCGATTATGCTCAACCCGAGTATTGTTGGTCTCCACTTGTCCGGCGACATCGGCGGCCTGATCAGCGATCCTTCATATAGTTGGGCTCCGCTTTGGGCGGTCATCGTCGTGCCTTTGATCATCGGTACGTTGTGCGGATTGTGGAATGGTGTGCTGGTATCGTACGGCAGGATCCAGCCCATGGTCGCCACCCTGATCCTTATGATTGCGGGTCGAGGCATTGCGCAGCTCATAACAAACGCGATCAAGATCATCATCTTCAACGATACGTATGCCTACCTTGGAAACGGTTGGATCATCCTTCCAGTCTCGGTTTTCCTGGCTGTGTTTGTCTTCCTTGCAGCATGGCTGCTCACACGCCGGACGGCCATCGGGATGTTCGTTGAGTCCGTGGGCATCAACTATCGAGCTAGCTTCTATAGTGGCATCAACGAAAAGAAGATCAAGTTATTTGCGTACGCCTTCTGTGGGTTCTGTGCCGGCTTCGCCGGTCTGATCGCGAGTTCCAGCATCCGGACATCGGATGCGAATCAGATCGGCCTGTATACGGAGCTTGACGCGATTCTTGCGGTCGTAATCGGCGGCACTGTCATGGGTGTGGGCGGCCGGTTCTCGCTACTCGGAAGCGCCCTGGGGGCAATCGTGCTCTACGCCACAATCACGTCAATGTATGCGCTGGGTGTCGCGGCGAGCGCGATCATCGCGGTCAAGGCCGCGGTGGTCATTCTGGTCATCCTCCTGTACTCCTCGCAGGTCCAGTCGATGATTCGCGGCTTAGGCAAGCAGTCCGTCCGAGGGGAGGTTGTGCGATGACACAGGCGCTGGTCGCTCGTGTCGAGCGCAATCGCAAGTTCCTTCCCGTCGCGGCGACGATCTCACTGTTCCTCGTCGCCTACGCCTTGGGTGCACTTTCGTTCCCGGGTATGGCTGACGGACAGGCGTTCCTCAACCTCTGGAATACGACTCCGTTCCTCCTGATCAGCGTTGTCGGCGAGACGTTCGTCATTCTCTCCGGCGGCATTGACCTCTCTGTCAGTGGCGTGCTTGCCCTCACGACGGTGGCCGCGGCGTCTCTGATCGCGGCCGGCTGGAGCCCGTGGGTCGTCATGCCGCTCATGCTCCTGATGGGCATGACGTTCGGGCTTGTCATGGGCCTCTTGATCACGTACCTCAAGGTGCAGCCGTTCATCGCGACACTGGCAGGCATGTGGCTTGCGCGCGGGCTGTCCTACATCATCAGCGACAGCGAGGTCCGGATCTATGACCCGGTCTACAGACTGCTGGCCGGCACCAAAATACTGATACCTGGTCTGAGTGACCCCAATACCAAGAAGGGCGACTACATCACGATTATGGTCGTGGTTGCGGTCGCAATCCTCGCCATCGGGATGTTCGTTGCCCACTTCACGCGGTTCGGCCGGACCGTGTACGCCATTGGCGGTAACAACGGCGCCAACGAGCAGTCGGCGAGGCTCATGGGGCTCCCAGTTAACCGGACCAAGGTCCTCGTCTATGTTCTGAACGGTTTCTGCTCGGCGCTGGCGGGGATCGCCTACAGCATCTACGTCGGTTCGGGTCACGGAACGCACGCCACGGGCTTTGAGCTCACCGTGATCGCGGCCGTGGTCATCGGCGGCACCGCCTTGCAGGGCGGCCAGGGCTTCCTTATCGGATCGCTCTTCGGCGTGCTCATTACCGCCCTAATCCAGAGCCTGATCCAGTTTAATGGCCAGTTGAGTTCATGGTGGACGAGCATCGTCATAGGTGCGCTGATGTTGGTCTTCCTCGGCATTCAGAGTCTTCTGGCGAGCTGGAATGAGCGCAATATCGGTCGGCAGAGATCGGGGATGCGGGCCAAGAGAGCCAGCGACACCCTGGCGGTCAAGTGGTGGCGAAACAAGAAGGTGCTGCGGTTTGGCGGTGTCGTGGCGGTGGTCGTAGTTGGGGCACTAGTACTCAGCACCGCATTAGGCGCGGTCACGGGCAGCAAAGGCGGCACCGTCGGGGCTTGCCTCCTGAAGCCGTTCCGTCAGGATCAGGCCGCCAAGCTAATGAGCGGTGGGGCAGTGCTTACGTTTGAGCGCAACGGCGGAACGGACTGCATCGACGAGCTGTATGCGATCTACGCCGACGGCAAGATCGTTTCTGACTATGGCGACAAGACCGCTACGTCGCAGCTTGCGGCCACCGATGTGACCGCGCTAATCCTCCAGATCAGTGACTACGGTTGGTTCACCGACAACTTCTACTCGACCTCGCATACTCCGTGCGGGGCCTGCTTCACGTATTACACCAGCGTCTCCTACAACGGCAAGGCAAAGACCGTCGAGGCCGTTGATGGTGGAACTGATGCCCCGTCGGCGTACTGGCTGGTGACCGGTAAGCTGTCGGCGGTCTTGTACCCCAACTCCCACTGATCGAGGCGATTGCAGGATGAGTGTGCGAAAAGCTCTGGCCGCGGTCTTGGTGATGGCGTTCGCTGTCACCGGCTGCGGATACATCGTCGTCCCCGAGGATGTCCAGGGGCCAACGCAGGCTACGCCTGACAAAGGATGGTCGGCAATTGTCATCAACGTCGCTCAATCCGACACGAGCGGCCTGCACGTCGATCTGGCCATTCGCAACGACACCGGCGACTGGAGTGCGCTCCAATCGTCCAGCTCCGCGAAAGTGACGACTACGGATGGCAAGTCGAGCACCTGTGCAACAGTGTTCGTCGCCACGGGCGGGACGAGCCTGGCTCCGGGTTTCCAGATGCGCGGCTACACGGCTGGCACGAAGAGCGCACCCGTTAAGCAGCCTCTCTACGTGGAATGTGCCGGAGTCACGAAGGCCGCCGGTATGAAGCTTGCGATCGATTTCACGTATGTTACCGGACCCTTCAATTACTACGTCCCGTCGAAAGTCAACACGGGGTCATTTGCGGTCAGTCTCGACAGCATCGTCGGCGATGCGAAGTACCCGGTTGCCACCGCCGTCGCAGCCGTGGTGGTTAAACCAGCGACGAAGATCGACGCGATCAACAAGTCCCACGTTCAACTGCTTGATGCCAAGCGGACAGACACGGGTCTCGAGTTGACCTGGCAGACTGAAAACACAAGCCAGTATCCCGTGTACGTCCATATTGGCACTCCGTCCGTAATAGGATCTGACGGCGTCATCTACGGGTTCTACGAGAGCCCGCACCTGGCTGACACGCCGATCACTCTGCCTGGCCAGACCGCCCAAACGATCACGACTGTGGCAGTACCAAAAGACGTGACCGGTCTCTACATTTTGCTGAGCGTGGAGTCACAGCAACAGAAGTTCTTCATCAACCACGCTGTGGACATTAGCGACAAATAGTCCGCTGCGGTGGACTCAATCCCTGAATTGACAGGATCTCATTTGGAATGCCGTTGGCCGTTGCGCGCCTTGGCGCGCCTTCCACGCGACGGCGGAGAGCTGGGAAGTGGACAGAATGAAGGCATTGGGCGCGTTCGAGGTCTGGTTTCTGACAGGCAGCCAGGACCTTTATGGCGAAGAGGCACTTCGTGAGGTTGCCGAGAATTCGCGAAGGATCGCTTCCGGGCTCGACGAGTCTGAAGCTCTCCCAGTTCGCGTCGTGTGGAAACCGGTTGTGAAGAATGCGGAGGCCATTTGGGCCGCCTGTATAGAGGCGAGCGCGACCGACAAATGCGTTGGTGTCATCACATGGATGCATACTTTCTCGCCGGCGAGAATGTGGATCGCCGGGCTTCAGGCTCTAACGAAGCCACTTCTCCATCTCCATACACAGTTCAACCGCGATCTCCCGTGGGGTGAGATCGATATGGACTTCATGAATCTCAATCAGGCCGCCCACGGCGACCGGGAGTTCGCGCACATCGAGGCCAGACTTGGGCTTGCCCGCAAGACGGTCGCCGGACACTGGCAGGAGATTAGTGTCCAGGCCAGGATCGGGACATGGTCTCGGGCGGCGTGTGGGGTGTACGAGGCCAAGCACCTCAGGCTGGCCCGCTTCGGCGACAACATGCGCAATGTGGCGGTCACTGACGGTGACAAGGTTTCTGCCCAGATGCAGTTCGGCGTGTCGGTCCACGGCTTCAGCGTCAGCGACCTGGGTGACGCCGTTCGGGCCGTGGCGGACAAGAAGGTCGATGATCTGGTCCAGGTATACGAGACCAGCTATGACCTGGCCGTCTCGCTGGGCGCCGGTGGTGTAGACCGCGAGGCTCTGCGGGAGGCAGCCCGGATCGAGGTCGCTCTCCGGGAGTTCATGACCGAAGGTGGCTTCGGCGCGATCACGGACACATTCGAGAATCTTGACGGACTCAAACAGCTCCCGGGCATCGCCGCCCAACGTCTCATGGCCGACGGGTATGGGTTCGGAGCCGAGGGCGACTGGAAGACCGCGATCATGGTTCGCCTCGTCAAAGTCATGACGAAGGGTCTGCCGGGCGGAACCTCCTTCATGGAGGACTACACCTACGACCTTCGGCCCGGGAGCGGCAAGGTCCTTGGCGCCCACATGCTCGAGGTTTGCCCCACGATTTCGGACAAGAAGGTCTCCTGCGAAATCCACCCGCTCGGAATTGGCGGCAAGAGCGACCCGGTTCGGCTGGTCTTCGATGCCGGTTCCGGCCCCGCCATCGTCGTGGCCCTGATGGACATGGGCGACCGGTTCCGCATCGTTGCTAACGAAATAGATGTGGTGCCGCCAGACAAGCCGATGGCCAAGCTGCCGGTCGGAAGGGCCGTGTGGAAGCCTCGACCGAACCTGCCGACCGCGACTGAGGCCTGGCTCATGGCAGGCGGTTCTCACCACACCGTCCTCAGTCGGGCCTTAGGTGCCGAGGTCATCGCCGACTTTGCCGAAATGGCAGGCTGCGAATTCCTGCTGATCGATGCCGACACGACGGTGACGGGCTTCAAGAAGGAGCTGCGCTGGAACGAGGCGTATTACCATCTGGCTCGCGGACTTCGCTGATACTGCCAACGCCGGATCGGCCGTTGCAACTTAGGAGCCACTTTGTCGTCGTTATTGCTACCTGAGCTGCGGGAGAAGGTCTGGCGCGCCAACCAGGCGCTTGTTCGAGCCGGGTTGGTGACTCTCTCGTTCGGCAACGCCAGCGGAGTCGATCGTGAATCCGGCGTGCTGGTAATCAAGCCGAGCGGCATGCCGTACGACGAGCTTCGGCCTGAGGATTTGGTCATCGTCTCGCTGGAGGATGGCCGACTGGTTCAGGGTCAGCTCAGGCCATCATCGGACACGCCGACCCATTTGCTCCTGTATCGGCGCTTCCCGGAGATAGGGGGAGTGGTGCACACTCATTCCACCGCAGCCACAGCGTGGGCGCAGGCCGGACGGTCGATTCCGGCGCTCGGGACTACGCACGCCGACCATTTCCACGGCCCTGTTCCTGTGACACGGCAGATGACCCGGACCGAGGTCGAGGGCGAGTATGAAGCGCAGACCGGCGCGGTCATCGTAGAGACGCTGGCACGGTTGGGGCTCAGCGCGGCCGAGATGCCGGGCGCCCTGGTAGCCTCGCACGGGCCCTTCACCTGGGGCCGTGACGCCCAGGACGCCGCCGACAACGCCACAGCCCTCGAAACGGTCGCGGCTATGGCAACCCAGACGCTCGCCCTGGACCCCGGCGTGGGGCCCGCCCCGGACTACCTCCTGGAGCGCCACTTCCTGCGCAAACACGGCCCAAACGCGTACTACGGGCAGGCGCGGAAATGACCGCCGACGGGACACTCGTCGAAGCCGCCCGCATCCACGGCCGAGGCGACATCCGGGTCGCGGTGGAGCCGGCCGAGACGCCAGGTCCGGGAGAGGTCCTGCTCCGAGTGACCTCCGTCGGGCTGTGCGGATCGGATCTGCATTGGTACGAAGAGGCGAGCATCGGCGATGCCCGCCTGTCCCAGCCCCTAGTCCTCGGCCACGAGTTCGCCGGCGTTATTGCGAGCGGTCCGCGGGACGGCCAGCGCGTCGCGGGTGATCCTGCAGTCGGTTGTGGCCGCTGCGCCCCGTGTTTAGGGGGGCGGGCCAACCTCTGCCTGGCGATGCGTTTCGCCGGCCACGGTTCGACCGACGGGGCGTTGCGCTCGCTTATGGTCTGGCCCGAGCATCTGCTTACGCCCATCCCGGACTCGATCGGAGACGACGAGGCGGCACTCCTCGAGCCGCTGGGCGTGGCCCTTCACGCCCTGGATCTGGCTCCGGTCGCGCCGGGCGAGCGGGCGGGTGTCTACGGCTGCGGACCCATCGGGCTGCTGCTAATCCAGGTGCTCCGTCTGGCCGGCGCCTCAGCCGTGATCGCCACGGACCGCCTCCAGCATCGTGTGGCTGCGGCCCGGGCGACGGGCGCCACGGACGCGTTTGTAGTCGATGCGGATGCTGGGCCGGATGTTTCACCGGCTCGTCTGCTCGCCCGCGAGCAAGCCGTCGATGTCGCCTTCGAGATGTCCGGCTCGGACGAGGCCCTGGCGGATGCAATCGCGGCCGTGCGACCCGGCGGTCGAGTGGTCATCGTAGGCATCCCAGCGGGGGATCGCACTGCCTTTGAGGCGGCCGCCGCTCGACGCAAGGAGCTCGCGCTGCTGCTCTGCCGGCGGATGGTCGCCTCGGACCTGGCCCACGCCGTGCAGGTTGTGGCGGCTGGCGGAATACAGCTCTCGCCCCTCATTAGCCACCGCTACCCGATCGCCAGTGCGCCGGAAGCGTTCGCGACTCTAGCCCAGCGGCGCGGCTTGAAAGTCATCGTCAACCCCTGGAGGAGAACTGGTGGCTGATGCTCGCTACACCATAGGCGTCGACTTCGGCACCGAATCCGGGCGCGCCGTGCTCGTCGACGTCGCGGATGGGCGAGAGGTTGGCGTGGAGGTCTACAAGTACCGCAACGGCGTCATCGATGAACGCCTGCCCGGGCCCGACGGTGACGTCGTCCTGGGCCCCGATTGGGCTCTCCAGGACCCCAACGATTACCTGGAAACGTTCAAGCAGGCAGTGCCCGCTGTCCTAGTCAGGGCCGGCGTCGATCCGGGCAGCGTCATCGGCATCGGCATCGACTTCACGGCGTGCACGATGCTGCCGACGAAGGCCGACGGAACGCCGCTCTGTTTCCTGGACGATTACCGGCGCCAGCCGCACGCGTGGGTCAAGCTGTGGAAGCACCATGCTGCCCAGCCCGAGGCAGACGACGTCAATCGCGTCGCGGCCGAGATGGGCGAGACCTGGCTGGCTCGTTACGGCGGTAAGATCTCGTCGGAGTGGTTCTTCCCAAAGGCCTTGCAGATATTGCGCGAGGCGCCCGAGATCTACCGCGCCGCCGATCGCTTGATCGAGGCAGCCGACTGGGTGGTCTGGCAGCTGACCGGTGTCGAGACGCGCAACAACTGCACCGCTGGCTACAAGGCGATCTGGTCGGCCGAGGACGGCTTCCCCAAGACCGAGTTCTTCGCAGCCCTGGATCCCGCCTTCGCCGGCGTAGTCGACGAGAAGATGTCGCGTTCGATCGCTCGTCTGGGCGATGTCGCCGGGCGTCTGACTGCGCAGGCGGCAGGCTGGACGGGGCTCCCGCAGGGCATCGCGGTCGCGGTCGCTAACGTGGACGCCCACGTCTCGGCGCCGGCGGTCACGGTCACCGAGGTGGGCACGCTCGTGGCGATCATGGGCACCAGCACGTGTCACATCCTGCTCTCAGAAGATGCCCCGACCATCCCGGGCGCCTGCGGCGTCGTAGCCGACGGCGTCATCCCCGGGCTCTTTGGCTACGAGGCCGGCCAGTCGGCCGTGGGCGATATCTTTGCCTGGTTCGTCGAGAACGGCGTGCCGCCGATCTACCACGATCGCGCCCGTGAGCGTGGCCTGAGCGTCCACGAGATTCTGGAGGAAGACGCGGCAGCCCTTCGGCCCGGCCAATCCGGTTTGCTGGCGCTCGATTGGTGGAACGGCAACCGAT
Source organism: Chloroflexota bacterium (assembly GCA_043739665.1). Taxonomy (GTDB): domain Bacteria; phylum Chloroflexota; class Limnocylindria; order Limnocylindrales; family CSP1-4; genus Fen-1039. The sequence goes on along the minus strand of JAYUDR010000056.1, from coordinate 5,642 downwards.
CCGTGTTGGTGGACGCGGATCTTTCCGGGTTGCTCCTCGGAATGACACTTGCGACCACGGCTCCGGAGATCTATAGGGCCCTGATCGAAGCCACGGCCTTCGGGACGCGCATGATCATCGATGCCTTTGAGAAGGGCGGCGTCTGGATCGATCGGGTCGTGGCTTGCGGCGGGCTGCCGGAGCGCAACCGGATGTTGATGCAGATCTACGCCGACATAACCGGTCGCACGTTTCGCATCGCGGCCTCGGCGCAGACGCCGGCCCTGGGGTCGGCCATGTTCGCTGCAGTCGCTGCGGGCCCGGAGGTCGGCGGCTACGCCTCGATCCAGGACGCAGCCGGGAGGATGGCGCATCTCCGCGACGAGGCCTACGAACCGATCGAGGCGCATCGAGCGACCTACGATCTTCTCTATGGCGAGTACGTCCGACTGCACGACCTGTTTGGGCGCGGCGGCGATCCGGCTGTGAAGACGCTCAAGCGGCTTCGTCTCCAGGCAGCCGCAGCGGCAGCTGAAGCCCAGTCACAGCTCAGTCCGACCCCTGTCGGTGTGGCGGAGTAGCCGGGTTTTCGGCCCACGCTTGAGGCTGCAGGCGGAGTTTAGCTCGTTGCGCACTCACCGGCAGTCCGACCGACCCGAGCACAGACGTCCGCTCGGCGGCCCGGAAGGTCCAAGCGGCAGGGTGGGCGATAGGTCGGTCCGTGTACCATTTACGAACCATCCGTAGACTCACGCCCGGCTTCGCGGCGCCTTCAGTGCTCCCGACGCCGGCATTCTCAGGAGACGAACGCATGCCAAAGGTTGCCGGCTCCGTCAAGGAACTCCTAGCCGCCCTAGACGGCATAGCGCGGATAGAGAGTGATCGCCTCGTCGTCGTTGACGAGGACGGCCTCCGGACGCGCGGCATCTACGACCTTGCCTGGACCGCGACGTTCAGTGAGGACGAGGCCACTGTGGAGGCCGCTCGCTGGATCATCTGGGAAGCCAGTCAGGCCGTCGGCGCCCGATCGGCCAGCATCCAGGAGCTTTACAACGCTCGCGCCCGGGGCGAGTACGAAGGCATGACCGTCCCGGCCATCAACTTGCGCGCCCAGACGTTCGACATGGTCCGCGTCATTCTCGAGACGGCCAAGAAGAACGACAGCGCAGCCGTCATCTTCGAACTGGCTCGCTCCGAGCAGACCTATACCTACCAGCGCGTCTTCGAGTACGCGACCAGCGTCCTCGCGGGCGCCATCGCCGCCGGCTGGAAGGGCCCCGTCTTCATCCAGGGCGACCACTACCAGTTCAACGCCAAGAAGTACGCGGCCGACCCGGAGAAGATGACCGAGGAGATCCGCAAGGCCTGTCGCGACGCGATCGCTGCCGGCTACCGGAACATCGACATCGACAGCTCGACGCTCGTTGACCTGGCCTTCGACACGCTGGACGAGCAGCAGCATCAGAACTACTTCCGCGCTGCCGAGCTGACCGCGCTCATCCGCTCCCTCGAGGTTGACGGCGTGACCGTCAGCGTCGGTGGCGAGATAGGCGAAGTCGGCAAGAAGAACTCCACCCCGGCCGAACTCAAGGCGTACCTCGACGGCTACCGCCGCGAACTCGACGCCCGCGCCGCGGGCGCAATCGGCCTCTCGAAGGTCTCCGTTCAGACCGGCACCAGCCACGGCGGCACTCCGCTGGCGGATGGCGGCGTGGCTACGGTTGCTCTGGACTTCGACGTCCTCACCCAGCTGTCCACGGTAGCCCGCGAGGACGGTCTCTCAGGCGCGGTCCAGCACGGCGCCAGCACGCTGCCGGACGACATGTTCCACAAGTTCCCGGCCACAGGCTGCGCCGAGATCCATCTCGCCACAGGCTTCCAGAACGCCCTATACGAGCACCCAGCCTTCCCGGCCGAACTCCACAAGGCCATCGAGGAGTGGGTATTCGCCAACTGCCAGGACGAGCGCAAGCCCGACCAGACGGACAGCCAGTTCGTCTACATCGGCCGCAAGAAGGCAATCGGCCCGTTCAAGCGTCAGCTCTGGGATCTAGCCACGAAGGACGAGATCCTGGCCTCGCAGGCCGCCAAGGTTGACTTCCTGTTCAAGCAGCTCGGCACCCCCGGCAGCCGCGCCCTTGTCGAGAAGTACGTCAAGCCTGTTGAGTTCCACCAGCCGATGCCGGAGGCCGTCAAGGCCGCCCTGTAGGCTTTACGCTTCGCAATCGGTCGAAGGGCGCCCGCAAGGGCGTCCTTCGCGATTCCGGGCGGAGCAGGCCACCGGCGGGTGGTCGAACCTGCTCGCCTTCCGCTACGATCGCGCAAGACCGGACGGCCGCTTTCCGGACCGAGAGGAACGAGGGAGGGACTGAGCAATGGGGATAAGAGATCTGCCGGGTCACCGCGCGCGGATCGCGATCTCGGTCGTGCTGGCTGTGGCGCTCGGAGTCGGCGGGGCGTCGACCTGGGCTCGATGCCAACCCTATGCGAACGGCAGTTCGTACATCTGGATTCCTTTGTACGCGTCGCTGCTGGGCCTCGTGTTCTACGGGGCGGCCACGGTGCCGGCAGTCCTGTCAGGCGACAGATGGCAGGTGATCACTTTGGCGATTGGCTGTGCCCTCGCCGCCATGATCGCGCTCATGGCCTGGAGCCTCATGTTCGGGCCTGACGCTGGTTTCTGCCGGGGAGACAAATGGGGCTTGTGACGCCCGACCGCCTCATCGTCGTCGGTCGCGTTCCGGCTACGATGCGCGCGTGAGCGAAATGCAGCCGTCCCATTTGCCTCAGCCACCCAGAGCACCCGAATCGGAGTTGCTGCGCTGGCGCGAAGTCGCCCAATCCATCTGCGACGAGGCCGACAAGATGGCTCTAGCCGGGTTCAGGCGGGACGTCGCCGTCGACACCAAGCCCGACCGATCGTTCGTGACCGAAGTCGACCGCTCCATCGAACGGTTCGCCCGCGAGCGTCTGCGCGGTGCCTTCCCAGGGTGCGGCCTGGTGGGCGAGGAGGAGGGCAGCGACGCGGCCGGCGCCAGCGTGTGCTGGTACGTCGATCCTATCGACGCCACCGCGAACTTCGTGCGCGGCATCCCGATCTTCGCGACGTTGTTGGCGGTCTCGCTGGATGGCGAGATGCAGATGGGGGTCGTCAGCGCCCCGGCCATGCGCGAGCGCTGGATCGCCTGGCGGGGCGGGGGAGCGTGGCGAGGCTCGGAGCGCATCGGCGTGAGCGCTGTTTCCCGCATCGACGAGGCGTCGCTGTTCTACGGGAGCCGCACCGAAGACAATCGTTCCGGGCTCATGCCAGGTCTCGACAGCACACTGGCCGGGGCGTGGCGCGAGCGTGGCTTTGGGGATTTCTGGGGCTACATGCTTGTGGCCGAGGGAGCTGGAGAGGCCATGCTCGAGACCGGCGCTCATCCCTGGGACTGGGCCGCGCCCCAGATCATCGTCGAGGAGGCGGGCGGCCGCTTCACGACCGCCGCCGGGGAGCGTCGTATCGACGGCCCGTCCGCTGTTGCCTCGAACGGCCTGATCCATGACGAGCTGCTGCGCCGGCTGGTAATCCCCCAGGGCTGATGCGGTAACTTGCGCCTGCGCGGCTGTCCGTTATCCGTCGACCCCGCTAGACTCGACGTAGCACGCATTGGCAATCGAGCGTGCCCGCACATTCGGAGGCAAATCATGGGCGACAAGACCCCGAAGCGACCGCCGAAGGTCAAGAAGCCGAAGCCGGCGACACAGCCGACGACCAAGGGCGCCTAGTGCCGGCTGCGCCAGACCGCCGTTTCAAGCGACGTCAGATCGACCTCACCGAAGGCGGCAAGCTTGCACTTCTTGGCGATGGGTCGATAGTACAGACGGACGCCGCCGGCGAGACTACAGGCACGTGGGCCACGGATGACCCGGAATGGGCCCGCCGCGCGATCCGGTTCGGCCTGCAGCCTCGACCGACGACCACAGTTCCGCAGGCCCCGCGCGTCAGTGAACCGAGGCCTCAGATCTGATAGACGCGGTTGGATGAGCAGGATCTCCGACGGCCCTCGTACGATCAGATCGCTTGCAAACCGTAACGCCGGAGGTCTCATGCCCGTGCCCATCCGTCCCGCAGTCTTCGTCGGTGGGCGGCTGCTCGATGGGCGTTCGCCTGAGGCCGTGGCCGACGGCGTTCTCGTCACCGACGATGGGGGACGCATCGTCGCCGCCGGGTCTGCGGCTTTCGTGGCCGTCTCGGCGCCCAAAGATGCGGACCGGATCGATGTCTCGGGACTGACGATTCTGCCCGGCATCGTTGACTGCCACGTACACCTAAGTCTCCGCCTCGAGCCTGTGGCGGACCAGACCCAGCGCTCCGCCACCGATCTGGTGGTGCGCGCTCTGCAGACCGGTCGCGACTTCCTGGAGGCTGGCGTCACCACGATCCGCGACGCGGGCTATACCCCGTCCGGCATCAAGCGGGCATTCGCATCGGGCGCCTTCCCGGGCCCGCGGACGCAGGTCAGCTGCACGCCGCTTTCCCAGACCGGCGGGCATGGCGATGGCTGGACGCCATCGGGTGCCGTTCTCGAGACGAGGGTCAGCGATCTGCCGTCCGGCATCGCCGATGGCGTGGACGCGGTTCGTCGGGCGACTCGGCTCCAGATTCGAGCCGGCGCTGACTGGATCAAGGTCATGGCCAGCGGCGGAGTCCTCTCAGCTGCCGACTCCCCGGACGCCAGCCAGTTCACGGTCGATGAGATCCGCGCCATCGTCGAGGAGGCGAAGGCGGCCGGCGTAAGGGGCACTCTCGCGCACGCCGAGGGAACGGTGGGTATCAAGAACGCTCTGCGAGCCGGCATAACAAGCATTGAGCACGGCGACCTGATCGACGACGAGGGAATCGATCTCATGCTCGAGCTCGATGTGCCGCTCGTGCCGACGTTCAACATCAACTTTGCCTTGATGGACGACGATAGGATCTCGCGCGGGGAAGTTCCGCCATGGGCGGTCGAGAAGATGCGGTATCTCTTCGACCGCCAGCAGACCAACTTCCACCACGCAGTGGAGCGGGGCGTCAGGGTTGTCATGGGCACGGATAGTTTCAACGGAATGTACCCGCCGGCCGAGTTGGCCTACATGTCCGACTTTGGGCTGGGCCCGTTCCGAGCTATCCAGGCCGCCACTTGCGACGCGGCTCGACTATTGGGACTGGCCGACTTGATCGGGACGCTCGAACCCGGCAAGCAGGCTGACTTCATCGCGGTCTCCGGCGATCCACTTGCGGAGCCCGAACTTTGGCGCGATCCGGCCCGCGTCGTCCTGGTGGTTCAGGGTGGGCGCATCGTGGCGGACCGGCGCTGGGCCTAACCTGTGGTCTTCAACTGGGCTGGGACGGTGCTGCAAGTCTGGCTGGCCTTGACGCGTCCGGTGCGAGCCTGGTGGCGGTCTCTTCCGGGCGACATGCTGGGCCGTTGCGTGATGCTCGGCTGCGGCATCCCGGCGCCGACGCGCGAGCACGACGCGGGCGATGTCGGGGCCATTTTGGTGGAAGATCCCCGAGTGGGCCTGTGGTTCAGGGCTCACGCCATTCCCGTACAGGCCCAAACGCTAGGCCACTACGTCTTCTCGCGTGGCCCCCTCTCGGACTCGACGCTCGCCCACGAATTCGAGCACATCCGCCA
>JAYUDR010000055.1:0-15034 GCA_043739665.1 Chloroflexota bacterium | reverse complement strand
ACTCGGAAGGGACGATCGATGGAAATCAAAACAATAGTTGACGCCAGTGGCCTCTCATGCCCGCTCCCAATTCTCAAGGCGTCTCAGGCGGTCAAGGCCGTGGCGTCGGGCGAACTGGTTGAGGTGATCGCCACCGATCCGGGCTCGGTCAAGGACTTCGAGGCCTGGGCGAAGTCGACCGGCCACACCCTCGTCGAGTCGGACGCGGCCAATGGCAAGTTTCGTTTCGTACTCCGCCACAAGTAGCCCATACCCGGCCGGTGAAGGGGAGTGCCGACCACCACGCGAAAGGACCACAACGTGACCGAAGAGGCAGTCGACAAGCCCAAGAAGCTCGTGATCATCTGCTACAGCGGCGAACTCGAGAAGACCTGGGCGACCTTGATTCTGGCCTCCACGGCCGGCGCCATGGAGATGGAGACGACCGTCTTCGTCACCTTCTGGGGACTTCAGACGTTCGTGAAGGACAAGAAGCGCATCACCGGTGAGAACTGGATGCAGAAGATGATGTCCTTCATGCAGCGTCCGGGCGTCAGCCACCGCAAGCTGAGCAAGATGAACTTCATGGGCATGGGCCCCTGGATGATGTTTCAGCTGGCCAAGAAGTACAACGTGGCCAAGCCCAAGGATCTCCTCGAGATGGCTCAGGCCGTGGGTGTCACGTTCCTGCCCTGTCAGATGACGATGGATATGTTCGGCCTCAAGCGCGAAGACCTCATCGACGGCATGGGTGAGCCGGTCGGCGCGGCCACTGCCCTGCAGCTGATGACCGAGGCTGACTCCACGCTGTTCATCTAGCCCACGGTCCAGATCCGTCCCTGACGATACCGCCCGGCCACCTCAACAGCTACCTCGTCGCGCCGTTCCTGATGATCGGCCTGGCAAACGTGTGCGTAAGCGACCCGGAACTGCATACCGGACTCGTTCTCTATGGACTCGCTCCGTGCATCGCGATGGTGATCATCTTCCGTATCGGGGCGCAGTGGCCGTCGCCTTCAACGCCACCGGCCGGGACTTCGAAATCGCCATTGCCATCGCCATAACGGCCTTCTCTCCGACGGTCGCGCTGGCTACGGTCGTCGGCCTGCTAATCGAGGTGCCCGTAATGCTGGCGCTCGTGTGGGCGGCGATGCGACTCTCCCGACGCTGGTTTGCCGAGCCAGTTAGTGGAGCGGATCGGAGCGTCGTGCCCGAGTTGTGGCGGATGCGCATTGACCTACCAACGCCGACAGGGCGCGTGTGGCACGGATTGGAACGTTGTGACGGAACGGGGCTGCCGGGCGCCTCTCCCAGCCCACGACGAGTCGCCTGGAGCGATGCACCTGATTACGGGCTGCAAGCCGAATGCAACGACGAGACCATGGATCGGAATGGCTCCGTCAGGAGGTCCGTCATAGGCTGACAGGAGGCCGATGGGCCGCCGGTTGATAGCCCCGTGGCGTTCTCGACCCAGCGGACCACCGAGCGCGCTATCCATACCGAAACTAGAAGGAGAACCAATGGCCGCATCGACCTCAAGATCGGCTCCGGCCGGGACGGGCGTCAAGGGAGCGCTTTCGCCCCAACCTCGTCTCGGGCAGCGGGGCAAGGAAGTCCAACGCTTCGGCACGCTGCGCCTATTGCCAATCGCCCTCTCAGCGGAGACCCGTGGGCAGAGCGCCCAGCTCTTGAACGGGATACTCGCCGATACGACCATTCTTTACGCTCTCTACAAGAAGCACCATTGGCTCGTGTCGGGGCCGACCTTCTACCAGCTGCACCTGCTCTTCGATAAGCACGCCGGCGAGCAGCTCGAGATCATTGACCTGCTCGCGGAGCGGGTTCAGAGCCTGGGCGGCATCGCCGTCGGCGATCCCCGTCATGCCGCCGAGCTAACGCGAATCGAGCGTCCCCCGAACGGAGCGGAAGAGGTGCCGGTCATGATCAGCCGCCTCCTCGAAGCCCATGAAACGATCATCACGGCGGTGCGAGAGGGCATCGAGGCGACGGATAAGAACGCTGACTGGGGTTCCAACGACCTGCTCATGAGCGATGTCCTGCGTCGCCACGAACTCCAGGTGTGGTTCCTCGCGCAGCACCTCGTCGACCTGCCGTTGGTCGAGGCCTAAGGCCGACCATCACTACTCGAATCAAGTCGCGCCAGGTGATGAAGGCAGTACGCCAAATTGACGTGAGGCGAACGTGAAAGCATCCTCGGGCTGACCGTTCTAACCGAGAGGAAACGATGGGATCCGAAGATGAGAGCCTGGCGATTGACGGACGGCCTATCTTCGCCCTCGTTGAAGCAGCGCTCAGCCACGCGCCGGTCGGCGTGGGCGTCTTAGACTCGGATCTCCGATACCGCGTGGTGAACGCGGCGCTCGCGGAGGCGAATGGCGTGAGCGTCGCAGACCACATCGGCCGTCGCGGCCCTGACGTCGTGCCCGGCATCGATCCAAGAGCTTTCGACGTCATGCGACAGGTCTTCCAGACCGGCCAACCTGTACTCGATCAAGAGGTCTCCGGCGAGACTGCAGCGCAACCCGGGGTTCGCCACTGGCTGGTCAGCCATCAGCCTCTCTTTGGCCCCGACGGGAAGGTTGAGTTTGTTGTTGCCACGGTGGTTGATGTCACCGTCCAAAGGCAGATGCGTGAGGCTCTCGACGAGGCAGCCGCCGAGCGAACACGCCTTCTTGCGGCGGAGAGGAAGGCGCGTCGGTCACTAGAGACGGTCCTGGCGGCCATGCCTGTAGGTGTTGTCGTTGCGGACGAGGACGGGGCGCTGATCATTAATAACGCCCAACTGGAGGCTATCTGGCACGGCGTGAAATGGTCAAGGTCGGTCCAGGAGTACGCCGAATGGGACGGCTACCACCCTGATGGACTGCGCTACGAAGCGACCGAATGGCCGATGGCGCGGAGCCTCCAAGATGGCGAAGTCGTGACCGACGAGCAGATTTCGATCCGCCGACTCGATGGCAGCCCGGGTGTTATCTCGCTAAGCTCGGCCCCGATCCGCAATGAGGAGGGTGAGATCGCCGGAGCCGTTGGAGTCGTCACCGATATTACCGAGCGAGCCGAGGCGTCGGCACGTCGGGATGCCTTCGTCGGTGTGCTGTCGCACGAACTGCGGACGCCCGTGACGGTCATCCTGGGTGCCGCCAGGCTCCTGGCGAGCGAGCGTGTCACGCCCGACGAGGCCATCCGCCGCGAACTCGTCGGCGACATCGTAGCCGAGGGCGAACGATTGGACCGGCGGATCGCCGATCTCGTGATCTTGTCGCGACTGGAGCGCAATATCGAGATCGACGCACCGAGTGAGCCCGTCATTCTGCAGCGCATGCTGCCGGACCTGGTTCGCGCAAAGCTGCTGCAAGCCGCCGACATCCGCCTCGTCTTCGAGCCCGATCTACCCGTTGTGCGCGCCAACGCCGGGTTCCTGGAGCAAGTCCTCGTCAACCTCCTTTCAAACGCGATCAAGTACGGTGAGGGTCAGATCGAGGTGCGAGTGGCCGAGGTGGCCGGGGAGGTCCGCGTGGTCGTGTCGGACCGAGGCCCAGGCGTCGATCTCGATGAAGTTGAACGTGTATTCGAACTGTTCTTCCGTTCCGAGAAGACGGCGCGCCGCGCCACGGGCGCAGGCATCGGCCTGTTCATTAGTCGCGCCCTCGTCGAGGCGATGCATGGGCGCCTTTGGGTCGAGGAAAACCCAGGCGGCGGCGCGGCGCTTACGGTTGCGCTGCCCCTGTGGCTTGAGACAAGCGATGGTGCCTGAACTCCCAGGCGGCCTTTAGCATCGGCGTAATGGATCTGCAAGGGATAAGCGCAGACCGACTATGCCATTGCACCTCCCGGTCGGCGAAGGTGTCCACCAAGCCACAAACCGTGGCGGAACCTGAGGAGAATCATCATGGCCGACTATCGACAAACCAGTTCCAGCGTTCCCGTAAGGACGACCGTCGTCGACGAAGAGGTGGTAACTGGTCCTTCGGGTTGGGTTGTGCTGCAGCGTCTGGTCGGCCTGGTCTTCACCGTCGTCCAGGCGCTGATCATTCTCCGAATCGTCCTTCTCCTTCTGGTCGCCAACCAGAGCAACGGCATAGTTGCGGGCATCCTCGGAGCTACCGATGTCCTCGTTGACCCGTTCCGTGGGATGTTTCGCCTCGACCATGTAGTAGCCGGTTCTGGATCCACGCTGGATGTGGCCGCTATTGTGGCCCTCGTGGCCTGGACGCTCATCGAGGCCGTGATCATCGCTGGCCTGCGGATCGGCGACCGCCACGTCGAGACCGTCTAGTCGAGGCCGTCTAGCGGCCCGCGCCTGGATCCCGTTGGCATCGCAACCCTCGCCGAAGCCGACGGGATCCGCGTCGTCTGTCGCCTGGCGGAGCAGCTCACCAAGCCCGTGCGACGCAGTGTGGTCGGGCCTCTGGGCCTACCAGGCGAGGCGTTCCTCAGCGTGAACCAATGCCTGCCGGCCATTGCAAAATCCGTGCAAGAATCTACCCTGGGCGGCAATGTGGCCTGGCAAACGGACGGCCGCGGACACCTTGAGGAGGTAGTGATTTGAGCACGCAGCCGCTGGTGCTCGTTGCTGATGATGAACCTCGTATCACGAGGCTCGTGTCGATCATTTTGGCTCCCGAAGGCTTCCGGGTCGTGACCGCCAGCGGCGGCGAAGAAGCCGTCCGCAAAGCCGAAGAGATACGACCAGACGTCGTTTTGCTCGATATCGTCATGCCCGACATGGATGGCATCGAGGCCATGCAGCGAATGCGGGAGCTGCGCCCCGTGCCCGTCATTCTGCTGACGGCCAAAGGCTCGACTTCGGACAAGGCCAAGGGCCTCGACCTGGGCGCGGACGACTATGTGGCGAAGCCTTTTCATCCCGAGGAGCTAGCCGCCCGAGTTCGCGCGGTCCTCCGTCGCGCCTCGGGATCGACTCCGGGTCAGGGCATCGTGGCATTCGATGACGTCGAAATCGATCTTGAGCGCCGGATGGTCACGCGAGGCGGCCAGCTCGTGCAGCTGTCGCGCACCGAATGGCTCCTCCTCCAGCACCTCGCCAACAACGCCGGAAAAGTCGTCCTCCACACTGAGTTGCTGACCAAGGTTTGGGGCCCGGAATACCGCGACGACCTTCAATACCTGCGCGTGTGGGTCAGCCGCGTTCGCCGCAAACTCGGCGCGGCGGCCGGCGAGCCCGGACGGATTCGGACGTTCCAGGGTATCGGCTATCTGTTGGACATCCGGTCGAACGCGAGTCAGCCAGCAGGCCCGACCGCTCCAGCCTGAGGCGCACGCCGCACGTCGTCGGAATCGACACGCTCCTGCAATACATACGGCAGATGTGCGCACATTGGCGATGCCCGACGCCGGGCAGAATCGAGTCGTCTCCTTGGATGGAGCAGATCGCGTCGGAAAGGACGGTACTCATGCTCTGGACGATCGTCTTGATCCTCTTCGTTCTCTGGCTGCTGGGCCTTCTCGGCAGCATCGGCGGCTCGGCGATTCATCTCCTTCTCGTGTTGGCGGTTATCGTCGTTGTGGCCCAACTCGTGAGAGGCCGCTCGGCAGTTTGAACCGAGGCGCTCTGCGAGGCATTTGAAACGTAGGCAGGGTCGCGGAGTAGTGCGCCGGAAGCCCGCCGCTTCTTAGCCTGGTGACACGGCCGCAGATACAGGCCGCATCCTAAGTGGAGGTTCAATCTGATGGATTCCCCCAAGAAGATTGTCCGCGCAGGCGCCGACAAGGTCCGAAAGACCGCCCGCGAGGCTGACGGACATAGCCTCAAGGACGACGTCGCCAACATCGGAGATGCAGCCCGGACCAAGGTCGGGAACGCCGGCGACGACGTGCGGAGTGGCGCTCGCAACGCCAAGCGCGACGCGGAACGTCACTCCCGCTGAACGGTGGCTCATGAGTCGGTCGCGGGTTGGCCCTCCGGGTCGAACCGCGGCCGACTTGCGATAGGTGCTCGAGGTTGCGCCGCCCGATGGTTGTCGCGGAGGCTCTGAACGGTCGAGTGGAATTGGATGGAGAATCTGACACCCCAAAGACGTGCTAAGAAGCCCGCCGAAAGGTCGGTGGGTTGCCTGCCTGGAGGCCACCATGGCATTCGTGTACTTCGACGTTTCGGCTCTATATCTGCGTTGGGAAGACGCGCTCGCGGCCGTCCCCATCCCTGACGTAGAACGCGAGGTCGAGTTGCTCGAGTTCGACGGCCACGACGTCTTCGTTGTGGGAGCGCAGCCCGCGGTTGCTGCCCCCTGGGCGGCTCGGCTGCGGCATGCCGACCAGCCGCTACCCGGTGTCTCGAGCCATACGCCGGCCTGGCTGATCGTCGGAGACCGAAGCCGCTGCGGGTCCGCGCGGACGCCAGGGATCGCGACCGTGCTAGTCGGAGGGGGGCCGGTCCCGCGCACCGGAGGTGGCCGTTGCGACATGGAAGTTACCGATCTTCACGGAGCCGTTCTGGCGGTGATCGGTGGTGCGTCGGTCGCAAGATGAGGCTGACAGCCGCGCCAATGCGGTCATATCTCACCAAAGGTGAAAATCCACCAAAAGGAGCAAACGATGACAACCTCCGAAGTGCGTCGAGCCGGCAGTGATGCGTCCAAGAACGTGATGGGCGCCGCCGCGGAGTTCGCGACGAAAGCCCAGGATGGCGCCGCAGCGGCGCTGGCCGGTGCTCGGGCTACAGCCGACGAGGTGGGGGCCCGTCTGCCCGGTATCGCCTCGGCCGGGGCTGAGGGAGCGGCCGAGTCCGTGAGAATGCTCCAGGAATTGTCCGATCCGAGACTCGAGCTTCTGGCGACATTCTCCCTGGGCGTGGGGGCGGGCCTGTGGATGGCCGGTGCGCCGCGTCTTGTCACCCTCGCGGCTTTGACTCCCGCCCTCGTAGTCGGGATCGCGATGGCATCGCGGAGCCACGGCCGCGGAGGCCGCCGCCACCACCGCTAGAGATCGACAAACAGTCAGCGCCCAGCGCCACAGATTTGTTCGACATGGGATCATTCGACCAGGCGGGTCCGAGGCGTCGCCGCCAGGAGTGACCATGATCGACATCGAGTTCCTGTGGTTCGAGGACTGCCCGAACCATGTCGCGGCCCGGGCAATGCTCGAAGACGTGCTCCGAGAACGCGGCCTGAGTGCGCCCGTCCGCGATATCGACGCGAGCGATCCGGCGACGGCAAGGCGCCTTCGCTTTCCCGGCTCGCCCACGATCCGGGTTGACGGGATGGACGTGATGCCCGGCTTCAGAGACCCGGGCGGCAACTACACCCCGAGCTGCCGCATCTACTACACCGCAGCCGGAATCCGTGGCGTTCCCGAGCGGTCCTGGGTCGAGTCGGCCATCGACGCCGCCCTCAGCGCCCGCTCCTGATCCGGGCGCCTCAAGCCGGAACTCAACGCCTCCGGCCAAGCCCCGACTCCAGTTGGCTTGACCGAATCTTGACGGCGTTGTGAGCCGATCTCCATGGACTTATGACTTGCCGCCGGTAGTCTGGGGATGTGCTGGTGACCCACCAGCCAGATACCGGAGGCGATCCTGATGATGTCCTGGGGAGTCGGTGGCTGGGTCTGGATGGCTGTCTGGATCGTGGCCCTTGTGGCGATGGTCTGGCTGGTGGTCCGGAGTCCGAGCCGTCCGGTCGAGGCCGACGCGATGGAGATTCTGCGTGCGCGTTTCGCGCGCGGTGAGATCAACAAAGATGAGTTCGAGCAGGCACGAACTATCCTGCTCGACAAGCGATAGGAGTCGATCGAATGCTTCGTGATATGCACGTTCCTAACGGGCTGGTACTGGCGTTCGCCGTCATTGCGCTCGTGATCAGCTCGGTGGCGCTCGGCGCCGTTATGATCGGTCGACCAGGGCTGGGCGGCAACGGCGGCATGATGGGCGGCAACTCAAACGGCAACGCCGGCATGATGGGCGGCAACGGCGCCGCAATGATGGTCGGCGTAAGCGCAAGCGCGGTGTCTCAGCCTGGAACGGCTGGGTTTGCTCCCGGGACGACGGCCTCGCCCCGCGTGGTGCGGGTATTCGCCGGTCCCGGCGACACCTTCAGTCCGTCGACGATCACAGTGGCGCGCGGCGAGACCGTGACCTTCGTTGTCACGACGATGGGTCCGCTCGTCCACGAGTTCATGGTCGGTCCCGCGGATCTGGTGGCGGCTAACCGCCAAGGTACCCCTGAAGTCGCCGACATCGGGATGATGCAGGCGAAGTCGCTGACATACACCTTCGACGGCGCGGGCCCCTATGCCTACGCCTGCCACGCCGCCGGCCACTACGAGGCGGGCATGCGAGGGACGGTCACGGTCGTCGGCTGACCTTTGGGAGTCGGGCCTCTTGAAAATGAGTTGGCATCGACCGGCTCCAGGGGCGATGCTGTAGCCATGCCCGACGCATCGCACACACGCATCCTGGTAGTAGACGACGAGCCCCCGATCGTCGAACTCGTGCGCGGCTACCTCAATCGCGAGGGCTGGACCGTCGACGTTGCGATAGATGGACCGACCGCTATCGAGCGAGCGCGGTCGAACCCGCCGGACGTGGTCGTTCTTGACCTGATGCTGCCGGGCATCGACGGCCTTGAGGTCTGCCGCCAGGTTCGGACCTTCTCAGATGCCTACATCCTGATGTTGACGGCGCGATCGGAGGAAATCGACCGGATCGTCGGCCTGTCGGTTGGCGCCGACGACTACCTGGTCAAACCATTCAGCCCACGCGAGTTGGTGGCTCGGGTCAAGGCCCTCCTCCGTCGGCCTCGCGTTACGGTGCGGATATCCTCCCCGACGGGGCTGGAGATCGACGAGCCTCGCCACAGTGTCCGGGTGGACGGAGTCGTAATCGAGCTTACGGCGACCGAGTTTGGCATCCTGGCCGCCCTTGCTCGCGACCCCGGACTCGTGGTCAGCCGTACCGCACTCCTGAGCCGCGTCTGGGGATCCGAGTTCGTGGCCGACGATCACCTCGTTGATGTCCACGTCGCCAACCTGCGCCGTAAGCTCGGTGACGACCCGTCGGCGCCGAGGTTTATCGAGACCGTCCGGGCGGTAGGGTACCGGCTGATGGCGTCATGAACCGCTGGCTTGGTTCGCTTCGTGCCCGGCTGCTGCTGACCAACCTGGTCGTGGCTGGTGTGGCGCTCGGAACGGTCGTCGTCGCGGTCAGCGTCGTGGGCCCCGGCTATTTTGCGCAGGCGATGGGCCACCCGTCAGGCAGCGTGATGGGATCGATGATGGACTCGGCCACTGGGCTCGCCTTCGACGATGCCCTTCGCAACGCTCTGATCGCCGCCGGCGCGATCGCCGTCGGGGCCTCGGTCGTGCTCAGCCTCGCCGTCTCAGGTGCGATCGCGGAGCCCGTGACCCGCCTTGCCAGCGCCTCGAGAAGGATCGCCGCGGGCCACTATAGGGAGCGCGTCCCAGCTGCCGGAGCGGGCGAGATCGGCGAGCTTGCGGCCGCGTTCAACGCCATGAGCGGATCACTTGAAGCAACCGAGGCGCGCCGGATGCAGCTGGTCGGTGACGTGGCCCACGAGTTGCGGACCCCGCTCGCCACCCTCGACGGCTACCTTGAAGGCCTCGAAGACGGCGTCATCCCGGCCAGCGACGATACCTGGCGCCTTCTCCGGGGTGAGACGGCCCGCTTGACGCGTCTCGTCGATGGCCTGCAGGAGTTGTGGCGTGCGGAAGCTCGTCAGCTGCCGCTCAGGGTCGAGCCCTTGGATGCCTTGTCTGTTGCAGCCGACGCGGTCGAGCGGTTCGCGCCGCAGGCGACCGCGCGCCAGATTGCGCTCGAAAACGACGTTCCCAGCGGCTTGACTCTACTGGCCGACCGCGACCGGCTGATCCAGATCCTCGGTAACTTCCTGTCCAACGCGATCCGCTTCAGCCCCGACGGAGCGGGCGTGGTCATCCGGGCCCGCAGGGCGGGGAACGTTATCGAGTTTTCGGTCGTCGACCAGGGTCCGGGCCTCACGCCCGAGCAGCGAGTCCAGGTTTTCGAACGCTTCTATCGTGTCGACCCTTCGCGGTCTCGGGCACTCGGCGGATCGGGCATTGGCCTCGCCATCGCCCTGGCGCTGGCAACCGCTATGGATGGAAGCGTCCGGGCCGAATCGGGTGAGCCCGGCACGGGTTCAACCTTCGTGGTTACGCTGCCGGTCGCCTGATTTCGCAGCGGGTCGTGCGCAGAGCCGCGTCCGGGACTCTCACGAAGTCCTAAGCATCGGCTCAGGTGCCGCTAAGCGGAGCGAAACATGATCATGACTATGGACGAGCGCCTTATCCGAATCCGGCTTCTTGACTTGGGCTGCGTCGGTGACGTTATCGCACTCGAGCGCCGCCTTGTGCACATGCGAGGAGTTCTGGGAGCGACTGTAAACGCCGTGACCGAAACCGCGTATGTCCGCTATGACGGTTTCGCCACTTCGTCCGAGCGCCTTCGGGCCGCGATTGTGGCCGAGGGATTCCAGACGGCCGATCCGGTCGCAAGCTAGCCGATGCTGCTCGCGTTTCGCAACCTCACCCATGACCGGACCCGCTTCGCCTTGAGCGTCGCGGGTGTGGCACTGGCCGTGATGCTCATCCTGCTCCTGGGCGCATATCGAGCCGGCATCTACAGGCAGACCGCCGCCTACCTCGACCAGGCACCGGGGAGCGTCGTCGTTGCCCAGCGTGGGGTCCGCGATTTCCTCGCCACAAATTCGATCCTGCCGGCAGGCGCGGCCGAGGCAGTCGGGCGTGTGCCCGGAGTAGCGCGCGTGGTACCCGTTGTCGCGCAGACCGCGATCGTCGAGATGGCAGGCAGCAAGCAACTCGCCCTCTTTATCGGCTACCAGCCGGGAGTCGGCGGTGGTCCCTGGAGCCTCGTCGCCGGACGCGAGCCCACGGCGCAAGGCGAGGTCGTGCTGGATCGGGTCATGGCCGATCAGCACGGAATCCGTGTCGGCGACCAAGTCACCGTCCTGGATCGATCGCTCACGGTTGTCGGGCTCTCGGGCGGTACGGCGCTGTGGATCGGCTCGTTCGTGTTCGCGGATAGCTCGACCATTCAGTCGCTCATGCTTGCTCCCGGGGCAAGCAGCTTCCTGTTCGTGACACCCGGAACAGGGGTCACCCCAGGGCGACTGCGCGACCGTCTCCAGGTCCCAGGGACCGACGCGCTGCTTAAGTCCGATGTCATCGCCTCCGACCAGCGCCTGCTGGCCAAGGTGTATGACGCCGCAATCGGGCTCATGATCGCGATTGCGTTCTTCGTCGGCGTTCTGATCGTCGGGCTCATCGTGTATACCGCAACGATTGAACGGCGACGTGAATACGGCGCGTTCAAGGCCATCGGTGCTCGCAACCGGACGCTATACAAAGTCGTCGGTATCCAGGCACTCGTGGCGGGCTTCACCGGCGCGACCGTCGGGACGTTGCTCGCTTACGGTGTCGGCTGGCTGCTCGTCGCCTGGCGGCCGCAGTTTCCCGTTGTGATCGAGCCGACCGCGATTCTGGTGGCGCTTGGGTCGAGTGTGTTGATGGGGTTCCTCGCCGCACTCATCCCGGCCAGAGCGATCGCCAGGCTTGCTCCCGCGGAGGTCTTCCGATGACCGGCCCGATCTGGCTCCTTGCCCGACGGAACCTGCTGCGCAACCGGGTCCGTCTGGTGGCCTCGATCGGCGGGGTCGCGCTGGCACTGTCGCTGGTCCTGGCGCTGAACGCGATTGTCGGCGGCGTGGCGACCCAGATCACGACCTACATCGACCGATCCGGCGCCGACGTGTGGGTCGCCCAGGCGGGCGTCCACAACCTGCACATGGCGAAGTCGTCGTTGCCCGGCGCCGTCGTCGGGGCGGTGCGCGGAGTTTCGGGTGTGGCACAAGCCAGCCCGATCCTGTACGCGACCGAGACAGTCTCCGCGAAGGATCAGAGGCAGATCGCCTATGTCATCGGGCTTCCGACGGACGCGGCCATAGGTCTCCCGTCGACGATCCGGACCGGCAAGGCAGTCCCGGGGCCCGGCGAGGTGATAGTGGGCCAGGACTTCGCCAACGTGGCCCATGTCGGGGTCGGCGATTCCGTCACGGTCTTTGGGCGGGATCTGCGGATCGTCGGGATCTCCGCGAGCGAGGGGAATTTACTCAACACGGTTGTATTCGTCTCATTCGACGACTTCGCCAAGGCCCAGCGAGTCGCCAACGTCGTCAGTTTCGTCCTGGCCCGAACTGCGCCCGGTGCGTCAGCCGATGCCGTCGCCAAGTCGATCGAGCTCTCCATACCCGGAGTGGCGGCCCTTAGCCGCCCCGAGTTCGCGCAACAGGAGCGGCAGCTCGTGATGGCGATGGCCGGAGACGTAATCACGATGATGAACGCGATCGGATTTGCGGTTGCGCTCGTGGTCGTCGCGCTGACGGTCTATGTCGCGACCCTCTCGGGCAGACGCGAATACGGACTCCTCAAAGCACTAGGCGCCCGAGGCCGCGTCCTGTATGGCATCGTTCTGGCCCAGGCGGGGCTGTCGGTGGCATTCGGGTTCCTGGCAGCGCTCGCGTTTACGGCTGCGCTGGCCATGCTGGTGCCGGCGGCGGGTCTTCCTTTGACGCTCTCGATCGAGCCGGGGTCGGTGATTGCGGTCGCTCTGGTCGCGACTGTAATTGCCGGTGTTTCCTCCGTTCTGCCGGTGCGCCAAGTCGCCGGCATCGATCCCGCGATTGTCTTCAAGAAAGGAGTCGCACTATGACGGCCTCCGGCCTCGAAGTCCGCGACGTCACGAAACGCTACGGCGATGGGGCAACCGCAGTCAACGCCGTCCGAGGCGTGTCGTTTGCCGTTGAGGCAGGAGAGGTCGTGCTCATCATGGGCCCCTCGGGTTCCGGCAAGACGACCTTGCTCTCGATGATGGGCGCTTTGCTGCGCCCGACTAGTGGCACCATCAGCCTCGACGGAACCGTCCTTTCGGAGCTTGGTGAGGGCCGCCTTCCGGACATCCGTCTGCGCAAGTTCGGCTTCATCTTTCAGGACTTCAACCTGCTCTCGGCCCTGACGGTGCTGGAGAACGTGGCAATCGTCGCGGAGCTGGCGGGCCTGAAAAGGAGGGCCGCACGCGAAAAGGCGACGCGGATGCTCACCGAGCTGGGTCTCAAGGATCGTCTCGGGTTCCTGCCCGAGAAGCTCTCGGGCGGCGAGAAGCAGCGCGTTGCCATAGCCCGAGCCCTTGTCAACGACCCAGCTCTGATCCTTGCAGATGAGCCCACGGCAAACCTGGACTCCGCAATAGGCCACGAGATCATGAGGATTCTGCGGCGGGTGGCGAGGGAGAACAGCCGGGCGGTGGTGATCGTCTCGCACGATGCGCGCATCCGAGACATCGCCGACCGCGTGCTCTGGCTCGAGGATGGCGAGTTCGCCGAGGCGGTCGAGCTCGCGGTGGATCCTGTTTGCGGTATGTCAGTCGAGCGAGCCAAGGCGACAAGCGCGGAGCGCGACGGCGCCACCGTCTTCTTCTGCTCGCGCGGCTGCCGAGCCGAGTTTCTTGGTGAGCTCACGGGGTCTGGTTCCGGCCAGGCCGCGACCTGAGCTCCACGGTGTCAAGCACGGAAGCAAGCGCCAACGGCGCGAAGGAGGCCCTCATGGACCATCACACGATGTCTGACCAGCCCGGTGAGATCAAGGATCCCGTCTGCGGCATGACTGTCGACGCGCAGCAGGCTAAAGTGAAGGGCCTGACGACCGACCACGAAGGCACGACCTACTACTTCTGCGGTCGTGGCTGCAAGCTCGAGTTCGGGGACGATCCCGGCCGCTATCTCGATCCTACGCACAAGCCGTCGATGTAGGAGAAGCTGGTCGCCGCGACGCACGCAATGACCAACGTCGCGGCGCCCAGCGCCAGTCGCTGCGGGACGATCACACGACCCATTCGCTGGCGGGCGACTCCACGCAAGTGTCAGTGACGCAGCAGTAGTCGCGGGCTGCGACGTAGCGCTCGGGTTCGCTGCGGAAGCTTGCGAGGCAGCCGGAGCAGCGGAACCTCAGCAACCGCCCGCCGTAAAGCGCCGTAATTCCTTCGCCGGCACGCATCGGTTGGCCGCAGGCCGCGCAGGTGCCCGCCGGCTGGTCGGTCGAGTCGATCACAAGCAGGTCGTCCCGGGCCTCGAGCGTCACCCGTCCGTCCTGGGCGGTGTGGCCTCCGCCGGTCCGGCAGCGGTGGTATCGCCGGCCGTCCCATGCTGGCCGTGGCCCATGAAGAGGTGCATGCTGAGGCAGCCGCCCAGGAATAGGAGCGGCGTGAGTGTCGCAATCGGCACGCCTATAACGAGCAGCCCACCTACCACAACCCCTGCACCGCCGATGATTCGGACCGGGCGTGGCAGAGCGAGAACCGTGCGCAGTGCGGTGGCGCTTGTGCCGCTCTGGCGACGGTCAACGGCTGACTGGGCGTAGGCTTGGCCGGCGTCCCCAGTGCCCGAGCCATGTTCGTGACTTGAGGGCGCGACGGTGGTGTGGTCAGTGTGGACGGTCATGGCAGTGCAATCTCCGTAGTGACGGACCCGGAATCGGCGAGGCGTTGGCGGACGATGGTTGGCAACGGTCGACTCCCATTCAGGCCTGGCTGGAGGAACGAGTCTTGGAGAACCTGGACTCGACCAAGAGGACTGCCGCGGCGCCTGTGATGAGCATGCCGACGCCGGCCGCCGCCTCGACCTGGAGCATTCCGACACCGGCGAACAGAGCTACCGCCGCCGCGCCCGCCGCCAGCGAGCGGAGCAGCCAGCCGCGCGGAACCCGTGTTGCCCGGTGTTTGACGAGTGCGATCTCGCCGCGATAGCGGCCCATCCCGCAGGTGAACCGGACGACGCCCGGCGGCTGGCCGGGAAGGTCGACGACGGTTGTCCCATTCGCCACCAGCCGTCGCTCGATGTGCGGGGAAGAGAAGATAACCCGCTCCGTGCAATGCTCGGCATCGCGCCGCTGGAAGACCAGGCGGAGTGGCACGTTCGCCTGGGCCACGGACTGAGCCGGCCGGTATCCACGATCCACGCGGATCCGGACGATC
>JAYUDR010000054.1:0-2406 GCA_043739665.1 Chloroflexota bacterium | reverse complement strand
CAGTGCTTGCCCCGACAGTGCCATCCTGGCGACGGCCCAGCCCAAGGGCTCGCTGGCCAAGGCGATCGAGACGTTCGCGGCCTCCCAATCGAAGCCAGAGCTGGCCCACACGACCGCCCGGTCGCACTTCGTCCACACCGCCAAGTACGGCGACGTGCCGGCCAAGAAGGGGATCGAAGGGGCCGATTTCGGCCTCTTTATCGACCCGGCCCACTGCAAGGGCTGCGCCGAGTGTGTGGATGTATGCGTCGTTCAGGGCCACAACGCTCTGAGCATGGTTGAAAAGAGCGATGTCGAGGCTACCGGCGAGGGCACGCTCGATCGCTACGGTCGCGACCTCGCCTTCTACAAGTCCCTGCCACCGACCCCGGTCGAGTATCGCAACGAGAAGGCCCTGGCGGACCTGATGCTGGGCGAGCATGCCTTCGGTTTTGTCGGCGGCGGCGGTTCGTGCTCAGGCTGCGGCGAAGGCACAATCATCCGCATGGTGGTCGCCGCCACGCTCCAAGTCCATGGGCCGCAGAGCATGGGCATCGTGGCCGAGACCGGCTGCAACTCCGTTTTCTCCAGCACTTACCCGTATAACCCTTTCACAATTCCGTGGACCAACTCGCTATTTGAGAACGGCCCGGCCGATGCCATGGGCATCCGGTTGCGCTGGGATCAGGCGGGCCACGAGGATCGACGCGTGTGGGTCTTCGGCGGCGATGGCGCCATGTACGACATCGGCTTCCAGTCTCTGTCGCGTGTCGTGGCTTCGGGCATGGACATCAAGGTTCTCGTCCTCGACACGGGTGCCTACTCGAACACCGGCGGTCAGGCTTCGACAGCGTCATTCACGGGCCAGGTTGCCAAGCTGGCGGCATACGGCAAGGCCACCCACGGCAAGCAGGAGAAGCGCAAGGAACTGGGCCGCATCCTCGTCGCCCATGGCGAGGCCTACGTGGCACAGGTCGCGGCAAGCAACTTGAACCACCTGTACAAGGCGGTCATGGAGGCCAACGCGTATCCGGGCCCGGCCGTCATCATCGCCTATGCGCCCTGCATGCCGGAGCATGGCATTGCGGACGACGCCGCCAACCGGCAGGCCAAGCTGGCCGTCGACTCGCGCGCCTTCCCGCTCTTCACCTATGATCCGCGCCGCGGCAGCAAACTCGCCGAACGTCTGGTGCTCCAGGGCAACCCTGCGGTTAAGGAAGACTGGACGAAGAGCCCCGACGGCACGACGTTCGACTTCATCTCCTTCGCTCGGACCGAAGGCCGCTTCGGCCAGCACTTCGACAAGGAGGGCCAACCCTCCGCCGAGTTGCAGATTTCCCAGGAGGATCGCCTTCAGAACTGGCACACCCTCCAGGAGATGGCCGGCATCATCTAGCCGCGCCGATAGCCGCCGCCGCTCCCGCCTCAAACCCGGCCGCGAAGACGCCCAGGTCCGCTTGGACGACTTCGCGCCACCGATCCTCGTTGGCGGGCCGCTTCTTGCCGGCCATCTCGCGCAGGGCGGCTCGGACCGATTCGGGCGTCACCCAGCCGGTTCGCGCCACCAGTGCGCCTAGAGCCGCCACGCTCACGAGCGTGTCGTCGCCGCCCCTGGCCGCGAGTTCGGTGCAGCGCAGTGGCAGCTCCTCAACATCGGCCCGACCGCTCTGGTCGTCGGCGAGGAGCGAGGTATTCATGACGAGCAGCCCGCCCGCCGCCACCTGAGGCCCGAACTTGCGCAGCGAAGGCAGATTCATGACGACAGCGGCGTCCAGGCGATCCACCACCGGTGAGCCGATAGGAGCATCGTCGAAGATGACCGTGCAGGATGCGGTGCCGCCCCGCATCTCCGGCCCGTACGACGGGATCCAAAAGACCTCAAGACCATCCTTGATCGCGGCCCGGGCCAGGACCTGGCCGGCGAAGAGAAGGCCCTGACCGCCGAAGCCGGCAAAGACAACAGAGCGCTCCATCTCAGGCCTCGCAGTCGGGCGCGGGGGCCGGCGCCTCGGACCGAGCCAGCGTGCCACGATCGACGATCACGCCAAGCGGGAACTCCGCCACGACCGGGCCACGCAGATGGTCGAGCGACTGCCGCGGCGTCATGCCCCAGCCGACGGGGCAGGTTGAAAGCGCCTCCACGATGGCGAAGCCGCCGCCTTCGATCTGCACCTGGCAGGCGCGCCGGATCATGACCTTGAGCTTGCCGATGAGCGGTACGTCGCCGATGCTGCCACGGGCTGCGTATGTGACGCCCTCGAGTTGAGCCAGCATCTCCGTGATACGGATCGGGTAGCCCATCAGGGCTGCGTCGCGGCCGTTCGGCGAGGAGGTGGTCCTCTGGCCCAGGAGCGTGGTTGGAGCCATCTGGCCGCCGGTCATGCCGTAGATGCCGTTGTTGACGAAGATCGCCGTGATCCTCTCGCC
>JAYUDR010000053.1:0-6368 GCA_043739665.1 Chloroflexota bacterium | reverse complement strand
CGCCGAGTTGCCCGTAGTCCCACACGGCGTTGATGCCGCCGTAAATCTCGGAGCTGGGGAAGATGAAACCGCGGCGCTTGGACAGGGAGACGATGGTCTCCAGGGCCGCGACGGACGGTCCCGGATCGTCTACGGAGGTTGTCGGCTTGGCGGCGGTCACGGTTGTCTCCTCGGGCGCAGGCGGTCGAACCTTTTGCGGACTGATTCCAAACGGGCGGGCGATCGAATACTCGAACGCCTGGGCCGCAATTCTCGCACGTGCGCACACGCTGGTCGCCCGCCTCACGTGCGGGCGCCGACAGGGTGGCGGAGATCGCGTCATCATGGTCGGACGATGACCTCTGGGCAACGCGCCGACTCCATCGAGATGGACCACCCCACGTTGGGTCCGTCCGTGGCGATCTACGACGATCGGCGCGGTGCCCAGCGCCACCTGCTCATGGCCGTGGTCATGGCCGCCGGCGGAGTTCTGGGCCTCCTCGTCGGTGGCAACGACCTCCGGACCAGCGAGGCTGCCACCGGCGTCGTCCTCGTTATGGCCGGCGTGGCACTGCTTCTGTACGGCGTCACGGAGATCCGGGCAACGGCCAAGCGGCTCGGAACGCCCGTCAGGCTGGTTGTCGGCGAAGGTGGATTCGAAGATGTGTCCGTCGACGGACCAATAGCTTGGGACGAAGTCGAGTCGATCGGATTCGAAAAGGTTGGCCGTGGCCAGCCGGGCGCAGTTCGAGTCCAGCTCCTGGCGCCCGGCGAATTCGCCAGCCGGCATGCCCTTTCGCGTCAGGCGAGGCTGATGCTCCGGATCAACAACGGCGGATTGTACCTGGCTCGGGGAGCACGAATTCCTGCCGCCGAAGTTCTGGACCTCATGAGTGACCGCCTGGCAGGGCATCTGCGCAGCCACAGGCCACCCGCCGCCCCAGCCCAGCGCATCAGACGGCGCACCTCGCGCCACTAGCCTAACCCGAGTGGCCACGGAACCGGCCCGGAGCCGTCATCATGGGCGAAGCACGCGAACCCGCTGTGAGCCGTGGTTAGGGAGAAGAGCCGGTGGCGTCCGTCCAGCCAAGCGAGTCCAAGACGCGTCACCCTGTCCTCGGGCCGGCGGTAGCCATCCACGACGACCGGCGACGGACGCGGTGGAGGCTCGGCTTCTGGATCTTGATGATCCCGCTCGGCATCTCAGGCCTGTTCATGGCGCGTGTTGACCTGGAAAGCGGCAACACCTTGATTGGAGTTGCACAGGTGGCCGCCGGCGTTGTGGTAGCTGTCTATGCGTTCTTTGCGGCCAAACTCGACGCAAGACGCATGCGGAACCCGATTCGCCTTGTGATCGCCAGGGATGGGTTCGAGTTGTCCACTGGCGATGGCCCGATCTTGTGGGGTGAGGTCGCGACCATCAGCGACCCCCGTTCTCCGACGGGCGAACCAAAGAATCTCAGAGTCCAACTGGACGATCCAGAGGGCTTCGCCGATCGGCAATCTCTGTCGCTAGTAGCCCGCGTAATGCTCAGGGTCAACAAGGGCGACCTCGTCCTTGGCAGCGGCCTGGCGGAGCCCCTTGTGACGGTAGAGGCCATGATGCGGAAGCAACTGGCCGAGTTCCTCCGGCCGGGGCATGACGGTGTCGAATTATCCGCGGAGAGCAGGACGGGGCGGATCCGCGCACTGAAGGGCCGTCGGCCAGCGAGGAAGGGTCAGGCGTAACCGAGCCGTCAAGACGCACCTCATGCGCCAGCTATCAAGCGTCCGTCGCCTCGCCGGACGCACGCTGACGCCCAGCGTCGGGCCTCCCGGTCCGACGCACCTCATCGAGAAAGTCGAGCGAGCGAGCATCGCGCTCCAGGGCAACGCGCAGGAAGTCGCGCATTGCCCCTTCGACCTCGCGCTCGACCGCCGACGCAAGGCGCAGCCCCGCGAGCGCTTCGACGTCCAGGCGCTGGTAGGCCTTGAGCACCTTCAGGGCATCGAGCGACAGACCCGCGCGGTCCGCGGGCGGGCCCGGGCAGCGCGAGCAAAGCACGCCACCAAGCGGCGGCACCCACCGGAACTCCTGGTCGGCCTCCAGCATGCGGTCGCATTCGACGCAGCGGTCCACCTCGGGCCGAACGCCCAATTCGTCGGCCAGATGCATCTCATACCAGCGGGCGACCCGACCCACATCCATGCCGGCGTCCAGCAGCTCGTAGGAGCGGCGCAGGAGCACGTAAAGCCCTTCGGCCTCGTGGCGCTCCTCCATCGATCGGTCGGCCAGCTCGGCCAGGTACCAGGCCGTGGCAGTCGACTCGAGCGAATCGCGCAGGCGAAGCCAGGCATGGGTGACCTGCACCTGGGTCACGATATCGAAGGTTCGTCCGCGTGCCAGCGCCACCCGTAACTCGGCCAGAGGTTCCAGGCTGCCGCCGAGCCGGCTTTTCGTCCGTCGCACGCCCTTGGCGATTGCCTTGAACTTGCCGAGGGTGGGCGTAAAGAGCGTCATGATCCGGTCCGCCTCGCCGTAGTCGAAGCGGGACAGGACGATAGCGTCGGTCACGTAGAGTCGCGGAGCGGGCACGCCGTCACGCTAGCACGTATGCCGAATGGCGCGGCGGACGACGCCTAAGTCCGGCGCGTATACGTGGCCGCCTGTGGCCCGAGTTGGGGCCGTCCCAGGATGAGCGACTGCACCCACTCGGCCAGTCGCCGTCCGACGCGGCGGCACGCCTCTCGGTCGGCGTCATCACGCGGCCGCCCCGCACACACCGCGCCGTAGTGGAGCGTTCTCCCGGGCGCCACGTAGTCGGGGACGCCGAACGTGAGCAGGCCGTAGTTCATGAGCACAACCAGCAGCGCCAGGCACGTCAATTCGCCGCCGCCCGCGATACCGCCGGAGGAGGAGAAGGCGCAGCCGAGCTTGCCTTCGATCTTGGGCCGCAGCGACTGCGCGGTCTCGTCCCAGAACCTCTTCATCTGCCAGGAGATCGTGCCCATGTAGGTCGGTGAGCCGACCGCCACGCCGTCGCACCAGACGAGGTCGTCGGCGCTAGCCTCGTCAACGCCCCTCAGGCGAACCTCCGTCTCGGGAACGCTGGCGGCTCCCTCGGTGACCAGATCGGCCATCAGCTTCGTGTTGCCGCTCGCGCTGTGGTAGAGGACGAGGATTCGCGCCCGTCTCGATTCTTCCGCCTGCATGCCAGCGATGATAGCGGCCTCCGAGCCCGACGTTGGCGGACGCAGCCAGAACCCGCAGACGGCCACCTCCAAGCGGTAGCGCCCGCGGCTCCGGGCCACTGTCTCCGCCCGTGCGATCCCATCTCACGCTCTATTCTCTTGCCATGAACGACAAGACCGCCGGCCCGAGCTACGCCGCCCCCGCCCCCCGCACCGACCGGACGCGCATCCGCCGCCACGCCGATCGCGCCGTGCCGGGGCGGATCGAGGAGTTCCTACGAGCTGGCCTCATCGCCCACGTGGCCTGCGTCGAAGACGGTGAACCGCGAGTCATGCCGTTCCTCTACCACTACGAGGCGGGCCACATCTACGTCCACGGCTCACCTGGCAACTCCACTCTTAACCTCCTGGGCGACGGCCGCTCCGTCTCCGTGGCCGTCACTCGACTTGTGGACTTGGTGGCGTCCAAGTCCGCTTCCGACCACTCGGCCAACTATCAGAGCGTCGTCGCCTATGGCAACGGCCGCCCAATCACGGACCTGGCCGAGAAGCGCCGCGTCCTCGACGCGATGACGGCTCGCTACTTCCCCGGGCGCCAGACGCCGGCCGACTACGAGCCTGCAACCGATGCCGACCTGATGAGGCTGCAGCTCACGAACATCGAGATCGACGAGGCCTCGGCCAAGACCCGCGAGGGAGGCCCGAGCGGACCGCACGACTCGGACCCGGACTTCCCCGGCTCAGCCTTCGTGAAGCCGGTCTGAAGCCAGTCTCAAGTCTTTTGGGTCACCCCTCGCGTCCCAGTTTGCGAGAGGCCGACTCCGGCGCCCAGATTGCTATGATCCGGGCGTGCAGACGTCCACGCCTTTGTCCAACCTAATCAGCGATACAGAGCACGAGATCCTTCGGCTCGTCTCCGACCGTGACGCATCCACGGCCGGCCTGTACGCCATGTGCCGCTACCACCTGGGCCTGGATGGCAGTGGCTCGTCTGGTAAGCGGATACGGCCGCTGCTCGGCCTGCTCGCCTATGCCTCAATCGCCGGCGATTACCGGGCGGCGCTGCCGGGGGCCGCGGCCGTGGAACTCGGCCACAACTTCAGCCTCGTCCACGACGACATTGAAGATGGCGACACCGAGCGGCGCCACCGGCCAACGTTGTGGGCCGTCCACGGCGTCGCCCAGGCGATCAACGCCGGCGACATGCTGTTCACACTGAGCCGCATGGCCCTCCACCGCCTGACGGACCTCGGCTTCTCGGACACGAAGGTCCTGCGCCTGACCCGCCTCCACGACGAGACCTGTCTGGCGCTGTGCGAAGGCCAATACATCGACATCTGGGCCAGCGAACGCGCCCTGCCGATGTCCATCGAGCTGTATTTCGACATGATTGGTCGGAAGACCGCCGCGCTGATCGCGGCCTCGGTGGAATGTGGCGCCGTCCTTGCGACCGACGACGAAGACATCATCGCCCGCTATCGGGCTTTCGGTTGGGCCCTCGGCATCGCCTTCCAACTGAACGACGACCTTCTCGGCATCTGGGGCGCACAAGCCCAGACGGGCAAGGAACCGACCGACATCGCCCGCCACAAGATGACGCTGCCGGTCATATACGCCTTCGAACACGCCGGACTGCGGGATCGCAGCCGGCTCGAGGCCATTTGGCGCACGGTCCAGCCCGACGACGACCAGGTCGCCGAAGCGGTCGCCTTAATCGAAAGGCTGGGCGGCCGCGAATACACCCGCAGCCAGGCCGCCACCTACCGCGACCAGGCCCTCGCCGAACTCGAAGCCGCAGGCGTCTCGGACGCCGAAGCGCTCGACTCTCTGCGTGACGTGATCGTGGGCGTAATCAAGGCCTGAGCCTCGGCCCGTGCCAGGTAGCGCCCTCAGGGCTGGCCGTCGGCATGACTTAAGATCAGGTCTCCCGAGACCGCGTCGACGATCACGATGGCGCGCGGCGGGCGCGGCTGGGCCGATGAAGAGGCAGCGGAGTCTGCCGCGGCAGGCCATTGCAGGACCACAGCCCAGGCCAAGCGCGGCTTAGCGCCGTTACACGTGTCACGAAACAGGGCGAGCACCACCTCGCGCACTTGAGCGTCTGGCCTGGCCGCCTTGGCCACCGGCACGGCCGCGTCTGCCCACAGCAGCGGCGTTCCCTGGGCCGGCTCCAGCCGGATACAGGCCGCCTCCAGGTCAGCGGCAGTCCATCGATCCACGGGCACAGTGCCGTAGCCACGCACGAACTGGCTGACCGGGCTCCGGACGTCGTAGACCACGAACAGTGCGACCAACGTGGACAACACCAGGCCCACGAAAAGCCAGATGAGGCGGTGCTGTTTGAGCAAACTCATCCCCTACCGAGGTCCGCCCCTGGTTCCATCGCCACCCTTGGACTCGTTTCGGCCGTCCGAGTGGCCCGCCCGGTTGAGGACCGCCAGAACCTTACCGACGCGGCGCCCATCCGTGACCTCCACCGTCAGCGTCAGGCCGTACTCCTTGATCTCGACCTTGTCGCCTGGCTTCGGCACGCCGCCAATGCGGTGATAGATCAAGCCCCCAACGGTGTCGTACTCCTCGGCGTCCTCGAGATCGCCCAGATCAATATCGAACAGTTCCGCCATGTCATCGACCGACGCCCGCCCGTCTATGCGAGCCTCGTCATCGGACAGACGGACCGTGAGCGGCTCTTCGGTGTCGTACTCGTCCTGGATGTCGCCCACAATCTCCTCGAGCAGGTCCTCGATCGTGACCATGCCGGCCGTGCCGCCGTACTCGTCGAGTACGATCGCCAGGTGGACTCGGCGGCCCTGTAACTTGTGGAGCAGGTCATCGATGGACATCGACTCGGGCGCAAAAAGGGGCGCTCGGAGAAGCTTGCGCAAGTCCGGCTTCTGGCCACCCTTGAGGAAAGGTAGAAGATCCTTCGCGTATAAGACGCCGACGATCTCGTCGATCGTCTCCTTGTACACGGGAATGCGGCTGTGGCCTTCCGAGATGAAGGTGTCGATAACCTCGTCCATGGTGGACGTGACCGGCAGGGCCGTCATCTCGGTCCGCGGCACCATGACCTCGTGGATGCGGCGCCCGCCCAGCTCGATGACGGCGCTGATCATCTGTTCTTCCTCGGCCTCGAGGACCCCAGTCTCCCCTCCCCGCTCGACGATGAGCTTCAACTCTTCGGTGTTGATCTGAGCCTGGCGGGCGACGTCAGCCCC
>JAYUDR010000052.1:0-15063 GCA_043739665.1 Chloroflexota bacterium | reverse complement strand
CACCTGCCGACCCCCCCAAACGGTTCGCGCGCTTCGATAACAGTCAGGTGACGCATAAATGGTAGGTGGCAGCCGGCAGAGCCCCCACGGACGGATCTGCTGGTCTCGTATCGTCAATGTCAGCCTCTCTCTCATTTGAGGAGACTTACAAAATCACCGAGCAGTTAGCGGTGCCAGATTCACTGAGCAACGACACGCGCCTGCGCGCATACGCGGGACTCTGATAACATCAACCGTCGCGCCAGTCGGCTTTGTTTCGGCTGCCTGTCGATCACAGTTTGCAGAATAGAGGTCTTCGAACTTGGCCAAGACGCCCCGAGGCTGGACAGGCGCCCGCACGCCGTCAGCGATCAAGCGGGTCCGCCAGGCAGAGCGCCGGCGGGCCATCAATCAACCGCGCAAGACCGCGGCGAAGACATACGTCGCCAACGCCGTCAAGATTGCGGTTGGCGGTAATGAGGCGGAGACCGCTACGGCGTTGGCCGAGGCGATGAGCGCACTCGATAGGGCAGCGAAGGTCGGGGCAATCCACCCCAACAACGCCGCCCGGCGCAAGTCTCGCCTCGTGCTTAAGCTCAATGCCCTCGCCGGCGGCACAGCCGTTCAGACGACGGCCCGGGTCACCAAATCGACCGGCACCGCCGCCTCAATCAAGGCTGCCCGGGCGCGCATCGCAACGGGTAAGGCCAGCAAGGCCAAGGGCCCGCAGACCGCCGCCGGCAAGGCCAAGGCCGCACTCTCCAAGTCGGCTCGCTCCGACGCAGCACTAGCCACCCCGGCCGCCGCGGCTGAGGCGCCGAAGGCTGCCAAGGCTCCGGCCAAGGCACCGGCCAAGGCACCGGCCAAGGCTGCCAAGGCACCGGCCAAGGCCACCAAGGCCGCCTCTGCCAAGGCTGCGAAGGCTCCCGCCAAGACTGCCGCGCCAAAGGCCGCTGCCAAGGCTCCCGCAAAGGCTGCCAAGGCTCCTGGTGCTAAGGCTCCGGCCAAGGCAGAGAAGGCTCCGGCCAAGGCTGCCAAGACCCCAGCTCCAAAGGCCAAGGCAGTGGCCGAGGCCAAAGCCACCAAGGCCGCTGCGCCCAAGGCCGACAAGAAACCGAAGCCCTGATCTAGCGATCGATAACTCTTGCAGGGCCAGGTCGACCGACCTGGCCCTCTTGATTCGGGGGTTGGGGAGGCAGCCGCGACTCCCGTCGGCGGTGCCGCTTATAGATGCGTTGTGGCCGCAACCTCCATGGACGCTCCACGTGCACTCCACAGTCGTTCCACTCCCGCAGTCGAAAGTAGTGACGAACCCGACCGTGCGTCTACGCAGGCGCCGCCTTACCCGTTGAGGGTCGACTTGGTCGGTGCAACAGGAGACCAGCGATGAATCAGATACATCGCATCGGCCTGGGTGTTGCGGTTGTCGCCGCCGTGCTCACTGTGGCGGGAGCCCTGGTCGTGGATGGCTATGTGACGGCCGGCAAAGATATTGCTCAAGTCACCACGACTCAGCAGGCCCCGACCTCCATACCCACCATTGAACCCACGGCCTCACCCACACCGAGCATCGACCCACTTACGGTCTACGTAAAGCCGGCGCCAAATCCACCCGTCACGCGCGTGACTAAGCCGGCACCCGTTGTGACCCTGGTGCCCGTGCCAAATGTGACCGCGCCGCCGGCGCCGGTCGTCACTCCCCCCACCATACGCGTGATCGTGCCTTCGCCGACCGGCGAGGGCGACAACGGCGGGACAGACAACTGATGGATCCGCAGCCAACGCGAACTCCCACACCAATCCGCGCCCCAAAGGCAAAGCCCGATCCCAGGCCGATGAGAGTGGCTCTCGGATTCGGCGGACTAGCCGCTCTGTCTGCACTGTCGGCAGCAATCGTATTGCCGCCGCGAGTCGTTACCACGACCCCTGTGGCCGTCGATCAGCCGGCGCTAACGGCCAGCGACATCGCGGGCCAGGCGACTACTTCGGCGGCCCCGTTGCCGGCCACGTCGCAGAGTCCACGACCAATCCTGTACGTCCAACTCGCTCCCGGACAAACGGCCCCACCCGGAGCCACGGTTATCGACGCCACCGCCGCGCCGCGGGTCGGGGGTATCGTCACTGGTCCAGCGCCGGTCGCCAAGCCGGCAGGCGCTGCTCAGCCGGCCCCAGCGCAGCCGGCCCCAGCGCAGCCAGCACCGGTTCAGGTGGCCCCGCCAAAGCCGGCCCCGACGCCGATCGTCATCAAGACCACTCAGTCCGGCAAGGTTGTGCCGTGACCACAGCCACACGCGAGGGGCCGAGTCCCGTGGGCCTGACTCTGACCGCCATCGCGCCCATCAGCACGACCACGACGTCGATGGGCGGGCGACTCGCGATCCATCTGCAGACCCCGAGGCGGAGCGCGCGCAGCAGAACTGGCGAAGGCCTCGACCGAGCGGAAGAATTCGGATCCGCGACCGACCCAGATGACGTGGCCGGGGCTCGGCTGGCCGGCGAGCGAGTAATTGCCAGAATCGATCGATGGGCTTCTCACCTGACTCGACACACGGAGACGTCGGACCTCTCCCTCCTCAACGCCGACGCGAAATCCGCGGTGCCCGTGCGACCGATACTCGCCGCCGCCCTGCTAGCTGGAATGGTGGCTGCTGACGTAAGCGAGGGCTTCGCCGACATCACTCTCCTGGACGCCCGTCTAGCCGCCGAGGGCAGTGGCGATCTGGCACGCGCCTCGCGCCTCAGCGAGTGTCAGGTCATTCGAGGGCATAGGGGAACGGCCATAGTGCGCCGTCCGCCCGGGCTCCACTTCGACCTGGGGGGCGTGGGCAAGGGCTGGATCGCCGACCGGGCTCTGAACCTTCTCGACGAGTGGCCGAGCGCCGTCGTCGACGCCGACGGTGACCTGGCCCTGCGCGTCGCTCCTGGGAGAGTCTGGGAGGTGGGCGTTGACGACCCGCGCACGCCCGACACAAATCTGACCGTCCTGCGCCTTGGGGCTCCGGCCGGCGGAGCACCGACCCGCTGGGGCGTGGCCACGTCCGGCACCTCGATCCACCACTGGCGCGTAGGTGGCGGCGTCAGTCACCACCTCATCGACCCTCGGACCGGCCGCCCAGCGCAGACGGACGTAATTCAGGCCACGGTCGTGGCCGGGTCTGCTCTCCGCGCCGAAGCTCTAGCCAAGGCCGCCGTCATCGCCGGCAGCGTGTATGGTTTGGCCTTGCTGGAGCGAGCCCGCGTCCGCGGGGCCGTGCTCCTTACGGAGACCGGCGAGGTCCTGGCCCTGCCCGTGACGCTGCCACTGCTTACGGTCTGAGGTCGAGTCAATGACACCCGACGAACGCCCACGGACGCCACTGCCGGCCCCCGGTACTCCCCGCCCGGCGGTTCGCCCAGCCCCCGTCTACAAAGGCTTACCCGTGGCGGTCCGGATTGTGGTCTGGGCGGGATTCGCCGTGGCCGTCGGCGTCGTTCTCGGGACCACCGCGCCAACCGCCCTGCGCCGCCTCGGGGCGGTGGCGGCCCTCCAGCCTGGGCTGCTGGCCTGGTATTCGGTTCGGGCGCTGGGCTTCCTGGCCTATCTGGTTCTGGCGGCGTCCGTCCTCTACGGCTTGCTTTTGTCGACCAAAATCCTCGACGCCATCGCTCACCGCCCCGTCAGCTTCGCCCTGCACAAGGATCTCTCGATCGTCGGCCTGATCCTGGCCGGACTGCATGGCGCGATCCTGCTCGCCGACACGAGCTTCGCCTTCACGCCACGTTCGATCCTTGTCCCGTTCGCCTCACCGTACTCGCCGGTCACTGTCGGTATCGGCCAGCTGACCTTGTATGCCTGGGCGGTGATACTGGCGAGCTTCTACGTCCGGCGCCGCATCGGCCAGCGGACCTGGCGGCTGCTCCACTACGTGACTTTTCTCTCCTTCGCCGGAGCCACCTTTCACGGCATCGCTTCGGGCAGCGATAGTGGGAGCGTCTGGGCCTTCTGGGTCTACCTGATACCCGTTACGGCCATGATCTTCCTGACTACGTACCGACTCGTCGTCGGCCTCTCGAACCGCGTCCGTCGACACCGCGTAGTGCCCGGCGGGCGGGCCGGCGGCCCCGAAACCGGCCCCGCACCTCTCGGACCGCTCGACCGACCCGGAACCGGCGGCTTCCTGAGACGGCCGACGTGATCCAGACGGAACCGGGCCCCGCAACTCCGTGGTTCCGTCCTTGGGCGGACTCCTCTATCGTTGCGAGCATGGGATCGAGAATTCTGGTTGCCGACGACGAGCCCCACATCCGCGAGGTCGTGCGGGCCTACCTCGAGCGTGAGGGTTACGAAGTCGTAGAGGCGGCCGATGGTGAATCCGCCCTCGAGCAGAGCCGGACAACGCCCCTCGATCTCTTGATCCTCGATGTCATGCTGCCTGGCCGCTCGGGGTTCGAGGTGCTCCGCGCCCTACGCAGCGAAGGGTCGAGCGTGGGCGTGCTGCTGCTGACCGCCCGCGACGACGTCATCGATCGAGTCGCCGGCCTGGAGTTAGGCGCCGACGATTACGTCACGAAGCCGTTCGAGCCCCGAGAGGTGGTCGCCCGGGTTGGCGCGATCCTGCGGCGCTTCGGCCGAGTCTCGACGGCGGTCACGCCCGCCCCTGAGTCCGACGTGCCAGTCGGCCGACCGGTCACGACTTTCTTCGACTTGACCCTCGACATGGACGCCCGCGACGTCTCTAGAGCGGGATCGAACCTGCCCTTGACTCGGACCGAGCTAGACGTCCTGGCGGCGCTGGCAGAGCAGCCGGGTCGAGTCTGGACTCGCGAGCAGATCGGGCAGCGGGTCTTCGGCGAGGCGTTTGACACCTTCGACCGCACGATGGACAGCCACATCAAGAACCTTCGAGCCAAGCTTGGGTCGCGCCCCGACGGCGGTGCCTATGTCGAGACGATACGCGGCGTCGGCTATCGGGCCGCTCGTCCATTCGACCAGGCCTGAGATAAGGGAGGGGACGTGAGCCTGCGCTGGCGAATCGCCATCGGTTTCGCCCTCGTTGCCCTTGCCACGGCGGCCGTGATCGCCCTGGCTACCCCACCAATTGTCAACCAGGGCTTCTCCGACCTCGACACCGACACCGACGGCAGCGGGACGGTCGCGACCGTCGATGGCCCGGCCAACTCATTGGAGCCGGGAAACAGCTCAAGCGAGGACGGCGGAGTGGCGGCTCCCGCTGCCACGGCGACGGCAGCCCCAACGCCGGCCGCGGCGGCTACGACGAGCAGCCAGGCGGAGCAGACCACGATCATCCGCCTCATGCTGGCCGCGGGGGCGGCGGGTGCCGTGGCCTCGCTCTTCGGATTGTGGGCGGCGGGGCGGCTGGTGCGCCCCCTGACCAGACTCGAGCAGGCGGCCGCGGCAGTGGCCCGTGGCGACCTCGGCCAGCGCTCAGGTCTGGCCGATCGTACCGACGAGTTCGGACAACTGGGCCGCACATTCGACTCGATGGCGGGCCAGCTGCAACTCGCGGAAGAGACGCGACGCCGGTTCCTGCAGGACTCGGCCCATGAGCTGAAAACGCCGCTGGCGGTCATCGAGGCCACGTCCAGCGCCATGATTGACGGCGTCTACACGCCGGAGCGGCGCCACCTCGAGACGATCCGCGATCAATCGCGCGTCCTGGCCCGCATCGTCGATGACCTGCGGACGATCAGCTTGGCCGAAGGCGGGCACCTGCCATTGCAGCGCAGACCGCTGGACGTTCGGCCCGTACTCGAATCGGTCGCCGCAGGCTTCGAGGCTCGGGCGGTCGCCGGCTCCGTCAGGCTGTCGACGGACGCCCCGTCGGGCCTCACCGTCGAAGCCGACCCCGATCGCGTCCGCCAGATCGTGGGTGCTCTCGTCGACAACGCCCTGCGTCACACGCCTGCTGGAGGCTCGGTGCGACTCGTGGCCATCGCCTCCAGGATCCCGGGGCCGGCGGTTGCCGGGAAAATCGCCCCGGCTCGGACGGTGGTTCGGATCTCGATCGAGGACTCAGGACCGGGCATTCCAGTCGAGGCGCTTGCCAGCATCTTCGAGCGTTTCTATCAGGCCGACCCGTCGCGTAGTCGCGGCACCGGCACCAGTGGCCTGGGTCTGTCGATCGTCAAGGCCCTGGCCGAAGCTCACGGCGGCCGTGCCGGCGCCGAGAATCGTCCAGAAGGCGGAGCGCGTCTCTGGATCGAGCTGCCCGCGTTTAGTCTCGTCTGACGCGCAGAGTTGGCAGTTTAGCCGCCGGTACGTCAGTATTATTATCGAAATGGCGGCGTGAGCCGCCGCAACAGGAGGGTCCAGATGACCTGGGGGAAGCCTTCGACGGACTTCGATCAGCCGGGAACCCTTGGCTCAGGCGGCCCGATCGACCCAAGCAAGAACGAGACCATCGAACTCGTGGGACCGCACCTTCGCGTGTGCGGCGAGATCTCGCTGCTCAAATTCAATCGCCTGTCAGACCTGGTTAACCACAACCGAGGCTATATTCGCCTCAAAAACGCACGGCTGCTCCGCCGCAACGGAGAGCCGACAAACCTGGTCGTACAAGAGCTGATGGTCAATCAGGATGAGATTACCTTCATCGGCCAGACGGTTGAGGAGATCTCCTCAGCTCCGACGGCCGCCCCAGGGGGCATGGACCGGCCCCTCATGGAGCGCGTGCCACGCCAGCTGGTCATCTTCACTCCCGGCCATACCTTGACCGGCACGATCCATCTCTTCGCCGAGACGGAAGTTGCCAACTTTGTCGACACGGATGATCCGCGCTTCATTGCCATGGTCGACGTCACAGCCCGCTCGCTGGCCGATCGCCGAGTCATCAGCCACTTCGGCCTGGCGCTCGTGAACCGAACACAGATAGCGGCCGCTTCCCTGCTCGAGTACGCGGGCGGCACCGACGAGACGGGGGTCATGGTCGAGTAAGGTCGCGGGGGTCGCGGCGGCCGAAGGCTCCACAGGAAATACGCGCGTATTTCCACGCCGCGAGCTATCGCTTCGTCCGTCGCCCGCAGACAGGGATCCAGGTAGCCCTTCGGGCGAAGCGTAATTGCGACGCTCCGCCGTCTTCGGTGGTGTACATCGGCAGGCCTGAGTCGCTGTGGTGCCTGACGAGCAGATCGATCATTCCCGGAGCCGCCATTGGCCGACCCATGGCAGTGACGGGCGTCCCGACCCGCGGCCGCTCCCCAATACGCCTGGGCTGAGTACAAAGTTGGGGGGCGAGCGCCCGATCTGCGGTTCGAGCTCAGCCTTGGCCCCGTCTAGGTTCGCGGGGATGGGTCGCCCCCCGGTGGCAAGCTCATTGGCTGTGTCGGAGACTCGCCGCGCCGATGAGCGAGGCTTCGGCCTCAGTGAAACCCGCCGGCGACGTTCACGGCTCCCCACAACACTCACCCGATGCGTGTTAGGAAGGACCGGATGGGCCGCCCACCCGGTGAACCGTGCCTGCGGCGGCGTATTGAACGCTCCCGCCGAACTAGAAGCCGGCCGAAGCGCAGGCTAGCGAAGGAAAACTGGGCGAGCGCTAGGTCGGTGACGAGCGCGATTGTGCCCCGCCGCCTGGTCCGCATGACCGCGTGTTTGGCCGCGAATCAAAGCGGGCCGGGCCCGAAGGACCGGCCCGCGTAGTTGGGCGAGTGCTACGGCTTGACGCCGGCCAGAGCCTTGCGGCCGAGGTAGAGAGCGGCCGAGCCGAGTTCTTCCTCGATGCGGAGGAGGCGGTTGTACTTGGCGACCCGCTCCGAGCGTGACGGGGCGCCGGTCTTGATCTGGCCCGTGCCCATCGCGACGACAAAGTCGGCGATGGTGGTGTCTTCGGTTTCACCCGAGCGGTGGCTGACCATGGCGGTCCAGCCGGCCCGGCGAGCCATGGCGATCGCATCGATCGTCTCAGTGACAGTGCCGATCTGGTTGAGCTTGATCAGGACTGAGTTGGCGGACGACTCGCGGATGCCCCGGGCGATGAAGTCCGGGTTGGTCACGAAGAGGTCGTCGCCCACAAGCTGGACCTTCGACCCCAGTCGCTTGGTCAGCTCAGCCCAGCCGGCCCAGTCGTCCTCGCCGAGGCCGTCCTCGAGAGAGATGATCGGATACTTGGCGATCCACTTCTCCCAAAGGTCGATCAGCTGGCCGGAGTCAAGGGTTCGACCCTCGCTCTCGAGGCGGTACTGCCCGGTCACATCGCCCGTACCGGTCCCTTCGACCAGGACCGAACTGGTTGCCGGATCGAGGGCGATCGCAACCTCGTCGCCCGGCTTATAGCCGGCCTTTTCGATGGCCCGCAGGATGACCTCTACCGCGGCTTCATTCGAAGGCAGCGACGGCGCGAAACCACCCTCGTCTCCCTGACCGACGGAGAAGCCTTCGGCGCTCAGGATCGACTTCAGCGCGTGGAAAACTTCGGACCCGGCGCGGAGTGCATCGGCGAAGGTGTCGACGCCGACCGGCGCGACCATGAACTCCTGGAAGTCCGTCGAGTTCCGGGCGTGCTTGCCGCCGTTGAGGATGTTGAAGAACGGGACGGGCATGATGCGCGCCCCGACACCACCGAGGTAGCGGTATAGCGGCATCTCGTAGCTGGCCGAGACCGCGTGAGCTGCCGCGAGGGAGACGCCAAGGATGGCGTTGGCGCCGAGCTTGCCCTTGTTCGGCGTCCCGTCGAGGGCGATGAGGGCCGCATCGAGGCCGGCCTGATCTGCAGCATCCGCGCCGAGCAGTTCAGGGGCGATGATCTCGCGGACGTTCTTGACGGCCTTCAGGACACCCTGGCCACCGTACTTGTTCTTGTCGCCGTCGCGCAGCTCAACCGCCTCGTTGGCCCCAGTTGAGGCGCCGGACGGAACCGCCGCGCGGCCGACAGAACCATCGACCAGCACGACGTCGACTTCGATAGTCGGGTTGCTGCGCGAATCGAGAATCTGTCGGGCTTCGATCAGATCGATAGTTGTCATCAACGACTCCGTCTATTCGCCGGACGTGGCCGGAACTTTATCGAGAAGGATTGCGACACCGGGCAGTTCCTTGCCCTCCATGAACTCGAGGGAAGCACCGCCTCCGGTGGAAATATGCGTCATCTTGTCGCCCAGGCCCTGGTGCTCGACGGCGGCAACGGAGTCGCCGCCACCCACGACAACGGTCGCGCCGGCCTGAGCGCGCCCAGCCAGAAAGCGGGCGATCTCATTAGTTCCGTTCGCGAAGGCCGGGATCTCGAAGACGCCGAGCGGACCGTTCCAGAAGACCGTCCGGGCGGGCTCGAGAGCCTTGCGCATCGCGTCGAGGCTCTGCTTGCCGACATCGACGATGTTCCAGGATGCCGGAACCTTGTCGGCCGGAAGGGTCTTGTATTCGCTGCCGCGCGTGACTTCCTTGGCCACGATGACGTCGATCGGCAGGATGATCTTGGTGCCGTGCTTGGCGGCCGACTCAATGATCGCCCTGGCATCTTCGACGCGATCCGGTTCGACCAGGCTCTTGCCGACCGATTTGCCCTGGGCCAGCATGAAGGTGTTGGCCATGCCGCCGCCGATGACAAGGATTTCCACCTTGTCGACCAGATTGCGCAAGACCTGGATCTTGCCGGAAACCTTGGCGCCGCCGATGATGGCAGCGAAGGGGCGCTCCGGGTTCTCCATCAGGTGGCCCAGGAACTCGATCTCCTTCTCCATGAGGAGACCGGCATACGCCGGCAAGATGCGGGCGATGCCTTCGGTGGAGGCGTGGGCCCGGTGGGCGGTGCCGAAGGCGTCGTTGACGAAGACGTCGGCATAACTCGCCAGGGCCTTGGCAAATCCGGGGTCGTTCTTCTCTTCCTCGGCGTGGAAGCGAAGGTTCTCGAGGAGGATGCACTCGCCCGGCTTGAGGCGCTTGATGGCGTCCTCGGTGCCGGCGCCCAGGGCGTCACCGGTGACGGAGATCGGCATCTTGAGCAGTTGCGAGAGCCGCTCGGCAACGGGCCGCAGGCGCATGCTGTCCTGGACCTTGCCGTCCGGCCGGCCGAGGTGGCTGGCCAGGATGACGATGGCGCCTTGAGCAAGCAGCGCCTTGATCGTCGGCAGGGCGGCTACGATCCGGCTGTCGTCCGTGATCTTGCCGTCCGCGAGAGGAACGTTGAAGTCGACCCGGAGGAAGACGCGCTTGCCCGCCGCGTCCAGGTCCCGGATGGTGAGCTTATTCATCTTGACCTCGGGCCACCGGCCGGGAGGCCAGTGGCCTTGGGCAGAAAGGCCCAGAAGGGCCTTTCTGCGGCTGCCAAAACTCTGCTTGGGTTATAGCCGCTCGGCGATGAACTTGGTCAGGTCGGCAACGCGGCTGCTGTAGCCCCATTCGTTGTCGTACCAGGCCAGGACCTTGACGAACTTGCCAGTCCCGCCGATGACCATCGTCAGAGCGCCGTCAATGATCGAGGACCGAGTGTCGGCCTTGAAGTCCATCGAAACGAGGGGCTCGTCCGACACGCCGAGGATGCCCTTGAGCGGGCCGGCAGCGGCCGCCCGGAACGCGTCGTTGATTGCCTGAGCGGTGGTCTCGTCGCGAAGCTCGACGGCGAAGTCCACGATGCTCACGGTCGGCGTCGGAACACGCAGGCTGAAGCCGTCGACCTTGCCCTTGAGCTCGGGGATGACGAGCCCCAGAGCCTTGGCCGCGCCGGTCGTCGTCGGGATCATGTTCAGGCCGGCCGAGCGGGCGCGGCGAGGATCCTTGTGAGCGACGTCCAGGATCTTCTGGTCGTTGGTGTAGCTGTGGATCGTGTTCATGAGGCCCTTCTCGATACCGAACGTATCGTTCAGGACCTTGGCGACCGGCGCCAGGCAGTTGGTCGTGCAGCTGGCATTGCTGATGATCACGTGCTTGGCCGGGTCGTACTTGCCCTCGTTGACGCCGAGGACGATGGTGATGTCCTCGCCCTTGGCCGGGGCGCTGATGACGACCTTCTTGGCGCCGGCGTTGATGTGGGCGCGGGCCTTATCGGCCTCGGTGAATCGGCCGGTCGACTCGATGACGATGTCCACGCCGAGGTCCTTCCAGGGCAGCTGGGTCGGATCGGCGATCTGCAGGACCTTGACGGACTTGCCGTTGATGACGATGGCATCGTTCGTGTAGGTAACGGTGCCGTTGAAGTTGCCGTATGTGGAGTCGTGAGCGAAGAGGAGCGCGTTGGTCGGGACGTCGACGAGATCGTTGACCGCGACTACTTCGAGCTCAGGCGAGCGCTCGAGGATCGCCTTCAGCGACTGCCGGCCGATGCGACCGAAACCGTTGATACCGACACGAACTGCCATTACTTATCCTCCAGGGAAGTGATGCCGCGCTCGGTCAACCGTTCGCGGATACAGAGTTGGCCCGACCGCCGCGCCAAACCGGGTCGCCAAGACGCGCGATCACGAGTGGGTGTCCGCCGGCCAGGCTCACGTCCGCGCCGAGTTCGGCATGGACGATCTGAACCCGGCTACGGGGCGTGCGGAAGGCGGTGGTAGCGACCGCGGCCCGAGCCGGACCGAGAAGCCGCTCGCCCTGAGCGTCCGCAATCGCGCCACCGACCACGACTCGGGTTGGGTTGAGTGCGTCGACGAACCCGACGCAGGCGACAGCGAATGCGCGTCTGCCGCGCTGCATGATGTTCCGGCACGTCTCATCGCCGGCCTCATCGCCCTCGGCGACGTCACGCGCCTCGATGGCGCCGATGCCCTTCTGGGCTGCTCGGGCCGCCAGGAAAGGGCTCCGTCCATCAGCCATGGCCCGGCGAGCGGTCCTGGCCATCGCCGCCCCGCCGATGAAGGCCTCGAGGCAGCCAACGGCGCCGCAGCCGCATTGCCCATCCATAGAGACAGGCGTGTGGCCCAGCTCTCCGGCTGTGCCATCTGGGCCGTGCAGGATGCGCCCCTCGATGACGATGGCTCCGCCGACCCCGGTCGATACCGTCAGATAGATAAAGTCTTCGCAGTCGCGAGCGGCGCCGAAGGCCATCTCGCCAAGGGCCGCAACGTTGGTATCGCGATCGAGGAAAACGGGCAGGCCGAGTCTGGCGCCAAGTTCTGCAGCGATCGGGACGTCATTGAACCCAGGGCCCATGTTGGGCGTCTGCAGGACAACTCCCCGCCACGGATCCACAGGACCGGGGCTCGAGATGCCGACGCCGACCAGCCCGGACCGCATGTCTGAGGGCACTTCCTCGCGGGCCCTGACGAGGGCGGCCTCACAGGCGTCGAGAATGGCCCCAGGGCCATCGGCGATCGGCGTGCGGACCTTGGTCAGAGCGAGTCGGGATCCGTCGTCCAGCACCACGGCGGCGCGAACATGCGTGCCCCCGACGTCGAGTGCGAGGACTGGTCGTGCTAACAGAGGAAAACCCTCGAACTTGAAAATGGTGAGAAGACTCGACAATTCTAGCAAAGGGGATTCGGGCATCAGCGGGCCGGTCGGCCCGTTCGGCCCGTCTGCAAAGGCACGCGTAGCCGGGCCGGGCATCCCCTCGCGGTGGGGCGTTTGGCTGCCAGAGCCTCTAAGGCGGCGTGGCGCCGTGGCGCCGCAACGCCGTGGCGCATGGCTCAACGCGCAAAATGCGTTGCCTGGCAGACGCCGCTAGGCCAGAACGATTGCGACCCCCGCCGGAGCGGGGGTCGCAATCAGTATCGAACTCTTAGCCGTTCAGGCGCCGATCCGGAAGACCTTGCCGCCGCAGTCGGGGCAGATGCCCTGAGTCGCCGGCTTGCCATTCTTCATGGTGATCTTCTCGGCGTTCTGGATGACGACCTTCTTCTTGTCCTTGACGCAATAGCCCTCGACCATGGTTCCTAGCCTCCCAGTGACGAACGGGGGCCTTGCCCCGAGCATTGATGAGCGCCTATCCAGGCAAGGGTACCTGATGGAGATGAACTCAGACTGCCTCGTACGACAGATCCCAGCCGAAAGGCCAGCACCTTCGCGGAGCATAGTCGGCCCCAAAGTCGTGCGTCAAGCGCTCTTGAGATCAGATGTGTCCGGCGGCACCAGCCGAGCCCGCGGCCGAGGCCTTGCGCAGGGCGAAGCCTGGTGCCAAACGTGCCTCGAGAGACACGAAAGTCACCGAACACGCGGCAGCCGAGTAGGCCGCACAAGTCGCGGCGGCAGCCCGAGACGTGGCCGTCGGGCAAGAATCGAGAGCCACTTGGCTGCTGGTTTCCGTCGACGCGCCGCGGTCAGACAGACTGCGACGCCGACAAGCAGAAGTGCAACTGTGCCCAGAAGCGTCAGAACATCCGGCAGCGGGGCTGTTGGCGAGACCTGTCGAATTGAGGAGGCGCTCCATGGACCCGGAAGGATTGACGCAGCCTCGTTGCCTGCCAGGAGACCCGCGACGCTGCCGGGGCTGCGACTCGCAGCCGCCTCCCCGCCTGGAAGGATCACGATCGACGCAGCATCGGCCTGGATCAGGAGGCCTCGCTCGTCTTGCGTGACCCGGCCTCTGACCTCCACCGCATCCCCCGGCTCCAGCAGCGACAGCGCCTCGGCCGCGCTCGGACCGCCGATCCGTGCCTCGCCCGTACCGTCAACGATTGTGACCTCGCCACCGCCCGTCGCTATGACGAGGCCGACTACAGTGACATCGAGTCCGAGATGGTCGGCCAGGGACTCGATCCCGATCACGCCGCCGGCCAGCCCGCCCGAGGCTGTCGCGACGACTGATAGGCCAGCAATGTTCCCGCCCGACGTGGTCGAGACCGCGCTCGCCGCACCGGCTGGGCCGAGCCGCAAGTCGAGCGGAGAGCGCGGCAGCAGCTGGAATTCGGCCGAATTCGAGGTCGAGCGGCGCACGATGCCCGTAACCATGGCCAACCGCCCGGTCGAGGACGAGGGGATGGATATTCCGGCGGCTGGCTCACCCAGAACGACGACCAGCTGGTCGTTGATGAGTACCTCCACGCGCCAACGCGAGCCCACATGAGTCACGCGCTGGATGCGCCCGCAGACACGCACCAAATGCCACTCGGCGAGCGACCCTAGTGCGCCGGAAACCTGATCCGGCTCGACGGCCTGCAACTCGCCCTGAGACTCGACCCGAGTGGCCAGGATTGTTGGGCCGCCCTCCCATGAACCAACCTTGCCGGTTATATGGACCCTCATTCCGACTCCGGGAGCATCCGCGCCCGCAGGAAGGACGACGGCTACCGCGCCGGTGCCGTCCTCGACGACGATCGTGGGTCCGTTGATGTCCAGCAGCCCGGCCGCCGCGGTCACGGTCGCCTTGACGTCGACAGCACTTCCTCGCCTTCCCAGGAGCGATGAGAGATCGTGCAACACGGCTGCGCCCGTAGACGTTGGCAGGGGCCCCGGCGGCGGGGGGTCCGGCTGCGGGGGCTCCGGCTGCGGGGGGTCGATTTCGGGCCGCAGAAGAAGGTCCGATCGGCCTCGCAACCAGACCCTGTAGCCATCCGCTAAGCCCGATGCGGTTGCCCTCTGACCGACGACGCCCGTAGCCATGACGACATCGCCACGCGCCACATCCTCTCGGGTGAGGCCGGTTAGTGGATCCGCCATGACTCGGACGCTGGCAGAGTCGTCGGCGACGACAACGGTGAGCCGTCCGCTGTCTGTGGTTACCGACTCAACGGTCCCTCGAACGGTTACGAGCCGCGCCTCAGTCCCTTCGCCGATGTCGGACAGTTCCGCGCGAACTGGCGCCGGCTCCTCCGGCTGGGGGACTAGCGCTAGACGATGGAGCTCCCGGATTTCGATCTGGCCGTAGGGCGCAGCGACAGCCCCCACTAAGTCCGCCTCAGCTCCCGGGACGATGCCCTCAACGACCCCCGTCCAGCGAACGAATACTCCGCCCGACGCGTCCTCGACAGCGAAGAGCCCCTCAGCGCCCGTCAGCCCAGGCGAGGCCGTTACGACTCCGATCACATGAACGAGGACGCCCGGCGTCTGGGCGCGAGCGGCGGCGATCGAGATCGGGTCGGGCTCAGACGCACTAGGCGAGGGCGCGCGAGTTGGCGATGGCGAGGGCGCGCGAGTTGGCGATGGCGAGGCGGTTGGGGCAGTCGTGGGTACGACGCCCGAGGCGGTTGGGGCAGTCGTGGGGAGCGCGGTCGGCTCGG
>JAYUDR010000051.1:0-6396 GCA_043739665.1 Chloroflexota bacterium | reverse complement strand
CCTCGCGTT
The DNA here is from genome assembly GCA_043739665.1 of Chloroflexota bacterium. Lineage (GTDB taxonomy): Bacteria > Chloroflexota > Limnocylindria > Limnocylindrales > CSP1-4 > Fen-1039. The sequence continues at coordinate 6,387 of JAYUDR010000051.1, read as the reverse complement.
TGACGGTCCATTGGAACATCCCGCGGACATACGCGGCGGCGGCTGACATGAACTCCTCCTACCCTGATTGGCTCTCATCCGTCGGGCGTTACGAGCCTCCCCACGAGCTGCCCGAGCGCTGCCGGAAGGGTGGCAAGAATCGCGACGCTCCGCACGCCCGTTTCGCACATTTCTGTGCCTAACGTGTGGACAAATGGAGCGCTTGGCGGAACGCCTTCGGGTGAGTTCGGGCCTTGGGATGACGAACGCCTGTCCGCTGGTTAGGATCGAGCCTGCGGACGGTAGTCCCAGTCCGCCCCGGAGGCAGGCCACGGAACTCAAGCTTGAACCAGCCAGGACGGCGCTCGTCGTGATAGACCTCCAGCATGGCATCGTCGCCATGCCGACCGGCCCGCGGTCGTCGGTGGAAGTAGTGGCCAGAGCAGCGCAGATGGCCAAAGCCCTTCGGGCAGCCGGCGGCACAGTCGTCCTGGTTCACGTCACGTCCTCGCCCGATGGGAAGGATGGCCTCAGGCCAATAACCGACGCTCCGGCTCAGGCCGGCGGCCGATCGCTCCCGCCAGATTGGGCGGAGATCGTTCCCGAACTCAAGCCCGAGATCAACGACATCTTGATCACCAAGCGCCAGTGGGGCGCCTTCTACGGCACCGAACTGGACCTGCAGCTGCGCCGGCGAGGCATAGACACCATCGTCCTGTGCGGCATCTCGACGAGCATCGGCGTCGAGAGCACTGCTCGAGATGCGTTCGAGCGCGGCTACAACCAGGTCTTCGTCGAGGACGCGATGACCTGTCGCGACACGGCCGAACATGTCCACACGGTTGGTACTCTCTTCCCGCGCATCGGCCGGGTCAGGAGTACGGCTGAGGTTCTCGCCGCGCTCAAATAGTCAATCGGCTCAGGCACGCCGAAGCGGTTGCGTCGGAAGCTTGAGCAGCCGATCGTCGTAGCCGAAGAGTCGGGCGAACTGGGACGGGACCCACCAACGCAGGAAGTACATCTTGCAGCCGAGGCAGTAGCCGGTGGCGGCGAGCAGCGTCTGGAGCCCCGCCACGGCCCCCACCAGAACCCAGCCCACGGCGGTCAAGCCGACGATGAACGCCACGCTGCCCAGGGCAACGAAGATGCCTCCCAGCGCCTGGGCAAAGCGCGGCGGGTACTCGTGTTCGGGCTCTGTCGGGCCGAGCCTGAGCGCCTTCTTGACGAGCGGCCAAGGCCGTCCCGGCAGGAAGAGGCGCGATCCAAAGGCCGCGGCGACTAGTAGGTTCAGCCCAACGAGCGCAGCCAGCCAGAACTGCTGCGTGACAAACGAAATGACCAGGACGATCGCGGAAAGGCCGGCGCCGAAGCGCTGACCACGCGGGTCTATGGATCGAGCGGGTGGTGTGAGGTGTGTTGACACGGGTGATCTCCAGCGATTGTGCGGGGCGGCCGTTGTGCGGGTTGGCGCCCCAAGGTCTGGCGGACAGGTGGGTGTACGCGAGACCCGGCTGGAGGTCAGCTATCGCAGCGTCGGCGACCGACCGCGCGCCCGACCATCGCCGGCTCTCGCCAGCGACAGATACATGGTTCGGCCTCGTGAAGACGAAGCATCGCGTCGGTCATGAGGGAACCGTACCGGAGCCGGCATCGCTGTGCCTGCCCAATGGCGGAACGTGCCGCAGCGCGCACCACCCGGCCTCGACTGCGCTTGGCTGGCGGGGACTCTACGGCCCACATTCCGCAACTCGGGGTTAAAATCCTTGCGCGACGGTCGCAGCCCGTACCACAATGCAACATCGACAATGGATCGACGACCCCACCGGCGGAACAGCCGGGCGCAGGTCCAAAATCCGTCGCTGGAAGGAAGACCAACGTGACAATTCAGGAACAGCGGAGCGTCACCACCGACGCACCGACCACCACCGAATCCGGCGCGTTGAGCAACCGGACCGTAACCAGCCGCCGGCTCGATGTTCGGCCCAGCCGCAACGAGACGGCCCGACGCGTCGCCGTCCTCGTCTTCGGCCTGATCCAGATCGTGATCGGGCTTCGCATCGTCCTGTTGCTCCTAAATGCCCGCACGGGCAACTTCATCGTCTCGGTCATCAACAATCTGGGCGGGGTTCTGATTGCGCCGTTCGAAGGGATCCTAAACTCCAACGCTCTCAAGGCCGGCGGTTCCGTGCTCGACATCGCGGCAATCGTCGCCCTGGTTGGCTGGACGATCATCGAAGCGATCGTGATCTGGAGCCTTGCCGTCTTCCGGCACGAGCCGACCGTTTCCGCCTGATCCAACGCAAGCTGTGCAGCCAGCGTCGGCCGGTCTTCGGCTCGCGACTGCCTAGAAGGAAGGGACCTCAATGCTCGATATACCGCAAATGACAATAGTTGCCTGGGTCGTGGTGGGAGCTATCGCCGGCTTCCTCGCCAATGCCATCACCGGCACCCGAGACGGTCTTGTGCTGATGATCGTGCTTGGCATCGTGGGCGCTGTCGTCGGCGGTTGGATCGCCGGCCCAAAGGTGCTGAACATTGCGAACGTGACCGGCATCAACTTGACGAGCATCATCGTGGCCGTCGTTGGGGCCCTGATCGTCATCTTCGTTGTTGACAGCTTCAGTGGCCGACGTCGCATGTTCGGCCGCCGCCGCGGGTAGTTCCGAGCGGCGCTCCCCACGAGCACCCAATCACGCTCATCCTAACCCTTCCGAACGGCTGCCAGCTGACTGGCAGGTGCCAGTTTCCAGCGTGACGTGCCCAGATTCAGCGTAGAGTAGGAGCACGGCGGTGGCTGGAGGTCTTCCGACGGTGACCTTTATAGGCCTGCCTCCGGATGCTTGAAGGGAAGAGCAATGGCAATCGATCGAGCCGACCGGGCGGTCGTCACCCAAGGATCCGCGACCGAACCTGTCGGCAGCGGCCATCTTGGCGAAACGACCGCCAGGCGGGTGTTCGATGCGTCAGGCAAGGGATTGACGCGGGCTGTGGAGGAGATGGCAAGATGAAGAAACGGGTTCACGGTGCCAAGTTGTTGCTCTCTGTTGGCACCGCAGTCACTCTCGCGATCGGCATGCTCGCCAACGGACAGACGGCATATGCCGCAGGTCCGACGCCGGTCGGGCTTGGAACGGCCGGGAGCTTCGCCGTCCTCGCCGGCGCCGGCATCACCAACACTGGCGCGACGACCATCACAGGCGATGTCGGGTCGTTTTCAAACCCCGCGGAGACCGGATTCGCGACGGTCGTGCTGAGCGGGACGAACCACGCTGGCGACGCGGTCACGCAGGGCGCCAAGAGCGCCTTGGGCACCGCGTACGACAATGCCGCCGGACGAACACCCTCGACGGCCGGGGGCACCCTCAGCGGCCAGACCCTCGTCGGTGGCATCTACAAGGGCGGCGCCCTCGCGCTGACCGGTACCTTGACGCTCGACGGCCAGAACGACCCGAGCTCCGTCTGGGTGTTCCAGGCGGCGTCCGACCTTGTCACGGCATCGGGCAGTTCGGTGAAGCTCATCAACGGCGCGAGCTCATGCAACGTCTTCTGGCAGGTCACCAGCTCGGCCACTCTCGGATCGGGCTCGACCTTCATGGGGACGATTCTGGCCCTGACATCTATCACGATGGCCAACGGCGTAACGCTGAACGGTCGAGCGCTGGCCCGGAACGGCGACGTGACCTTGATAGGCGACACAATCACAAATGTGTGCTCGACCTCGCCGATCGCGCCGGGCGCGGGTGCTTCCGCGAGCGCCGGTTCGACCGTGACACTCACTCCCACCAGCACCATCAGCGATATTCCGAGCAACAGCTCGACCACGCCGCTGCTGCCCCTGCTGATCTTCGGCTTCGCCGGCATGGGTCTGGGGGCATTCATCGTGCGGCGACGGACCATCCGCAGCTAAGCCAACTCGAGGTCGCCTGCTGCGACCACCATTCTGAACTGACATGATCGACGGGCCGTTCTCGCGGCCCGTCGATGGTTTCGATGTCGGAGGATGCAATGTGGGCGACAGGCTGACGTTCCTCGGCCATTCGACTGTCCTGGTAGACCTCGACGGCGTGCGCCTGCTCACTGATCCATTGCTCGGCCACATGGCGGGCGTGGTCCGGCGGCACGTGCCGGCTGTGCTACCTGAAACGCTCTCGGGTCTCGCAGCGGTCTTCGTCAGCCACGGACACTGGGACCATCTGGATCTCGCGTCCCTGCGCGCTCTCCCGGGTGAGCCAACCCTCATAGTTCCGGTCGGCCTCGGGCGGGTCGTCGCAAAGGCAGCACGTGGTGCCGTCCACGAGTTGCGAGCGGGGGATCAAATTCGGGTCGGCAGTCTGACGCTGGAAGCCGTCCATGCCGAACACGGGCGCCGCCGCTCGCTCTTCACGACCGCCGAGGGAGCCCTGGGCATCCTCATCACCGGTTCGACCAACGTCTACTTTGCCGGCGATACCGACCTATTCCTGGGAATGGGGCAGCTGGCCGGTCGCGTCGATGTTGCGCTCCTGCCGGTCGGCGGCTGGGGTCCCAACCTTGGACGTGGTCATTTGGACCCGCTGCGGGCGGCCGAGGCTGCGGCACGAATCTCCCCTGCGATTGCCATTCCAATCCACTGGGGAACGCTCTATCCACTCGGCCTGCGGCGCGTGACGGGCCACAGGTTCTCGGGACCGGGCGACGCCTTCCGTGACGCCGTCGCAGTCCGCGCTCCTGCTGTGAACGTTCGCGTTCTGCAGCCCGGCCAATCGATGTCCTTGGGCGGGAGCGTCGAGCTATGACGCCCCGGACCGACAGGGAGCCGGCGCCGGCGGGCCGGAGTTGGCTCGACTCGTACCGACTCCAGGCTCGCCTGATGTGGGAGTGGCGACCGGCCCGTCTGGCGATCCTGCGCCGGACGGTCCTCTCCTACCTGGCGGCCTGTCTGGCGCTGGCGGTCACGGCCGCCTTGCTCCCGGGGCTAAGGATCGACGGTCTCGCCGCGCTGTTGCTGGCGGGGCTCATCCTGCTGGCACTCGACAGTTGTGCCGACGTTTTCCTCCAGTGGCTGTTCGTGGCGCAGCCCATATTCGTCGCCCAGATCTTGGGCCTGGCCGTCCAGGTCGTGGCCGTCGTCGCGCTCGGACGGGTGGTGCCGGGCGTATCGGTAAACGGCGACGTGACTGCCGTCTGGGCAGCCGTGCTGCTGACGATGCTCAACAGCCTGTTCGCCGAACTCGTGGCAGTGAGTGACGACGATTCTTACTACAGCGTCCTCGTCCGGCGGCTGGTCTCACACAACTTCAAACGCGCCAGGGAGACGACGCCGGGCTTGCTCGTAGTCCAGATCGACGGTCTCAGCCTTCCCGTCCTTAACCACGCCATACGGGGTGGGCGAGTCCCAGTGCTCGGGCGGTTGATCCGCGACGGTGAGGCCACGCTCCACCCCTGGATCGCCATGTTGCCACCCACGACGCCGGCCAGTCAGGCGGGCATCCTCCACGGCCGAAACGATGGTATTGCCGGCTTTCGCTGGTACGAAAAGGCAAGCGCCAGATTGCTCGTGGCCAATCACCCCGACGACGCGGCCGAGATCGTCCGTCGCATCAGCGATGGCGCGGGTCTGCTGGCCGACGACGGGGCCAGCATCGGTAACCTCATGACCGGCGACGCGCCGCGCAGCTACCTGACCATGGCCACGATCGCCGAGGGCGCGCCGGCCGACGACGGGCGGCGTCTGCGAGGCTTCCTGGCCACCTCGGTCAACTACATCCGCTTGTTCGCGCTGATGGGCGGCGAGGTCGCCAAGGAGCTGTATCAGGCCGAGCGCCAGCGCGGTCGGGCCGTCGAGCCGCGCATGCACCGCGACCTTCACTACGCCGTCGAACGAGCCGTCACCAACATCGCTCTGCGTACCGTTTCCACGGCCTTCGTCATCGAGGAGATGTATGGCGGGGCGCCGACCATCTACGTCGACTACACCGGCTACGACGCCATCGCCCATCACTGCGGGCCTGAACGCCAGGAGGCCATCGACGCGCTGGAGGGTATCGACCGAACTATCGGGTCGCTACTGAAGGCCGGTCGACACACGAGCCGGCCCTATCGGCTGGTCGTGCTCTCCGACCACGGCCAGTGCCTGGGCGCCACATTCAGCCAGCGCCACGGCCAACCGCTGGAAGCCGTTATTGCGGCGCTGCTGCCGGGCACGATGAGTGTCGTGGGGACCACGGACTCGGTCGAATCGGCCGGCATGGGCCGACGCATCGCGGCCGAGTTGAACCGAGGCCCCGGACCTGGACAGATGCTGGCGCGCGTGCTGCCTCGCATCCTGGGGCGCTTCCGGAGCGGAGCGGGCCGCGGTTCAGCCCCAAAGGCGGCGCCTCCGGATGTCGTCGTGGCCTCGTCCGGCAACCTGGCCCACGTCTACTTCAC
>JAYUDR010000050.1:0-15145 GCA_043739665.1 Chloroflexota bacterium | reverse complement strand
CAGCCCTCGGAGCCGCGGCGGCGATCGTGGAGCGGCCCGTGCCGGCCGCAGCGATTCCGCAGGTCGTCGTGGACGACGCTCGCCGCGCTCTGGCCACGGCCGCGGCCTGGTGGTATGGCGATCCGAGCCGCGAGCTTGGCGTCGTGGGTGTCACGGGAACGGATGGCAAGACGACGACGGCCTTCCTGTCGATGGCCGTGCTTGAAGAGGCAGGTCTATCGACCGGGCTGATCAGCACCGCGGCATTGAAGGTGGGCTCGATTCGGATGGAGAACCCAGAGCACGTCACGACCCCAGAGTCGCCGCAGCTGCAGCAAGCCCTTCGGGCGATGGTCGCCGCCGGGAACACGGCTGCGATCGTAGAGACGACTTCGCACGGTCTGGCCCTGGCCCGCGTCGCCGACGTCGTCTACGACATCGCCATCTTCACGAATCTGAGCCACGAGCACCTTGATTTGCACGGCACGTTCGAGGCATATCGTGAAGCCAAGTTGAGCCTATTCAGAGGGCTGGGCGATGGGGGTGGCACGGGCGGAGTGGCGGGAGCGCGCGATGCGGCCGTCGCCGTGGCCAAATTACTGCCGCGGCCATGGCCGCGCACCGCCATTGTCAACGCCGACGACCCGGCGGCACCGCTCTTCATTGCGGCGGCTCAGAAAGCCGGGGCCGCGATCATCACCTACGGGGAGTCGGCCGGAGCCGATGTGCGCGCCGTTACCGTGGCAGAAGACGTTCACTCGCTAAGAGTTGAAGTGGCCACTCCACGCTGGAATGGGCTGGTGGAGTTGCAAATCGCGGGCCGCTTCAACGCTCTGAACGCAACCGCGGCCGTGGCCCTGGGTGAGGCGCTGAGCCTCGACCCACAAGCGATTCGTCGGGGTCTGGCCAAAGCAGGTAGCGTTCCCGGCAGGATGGAGCGAGTCGCGTGCGGCCAGCCCTTCGGAGTGATCGTCGACTATGCGCATTCGCCCGCTGCGCTGCAGAAGGTCTTGGACTTACTCGCCCCGTTGGCCGCGACGAGGAGCGGTGGGCTGATTGCCGTCTTTGGTTCGGCGGGCGAGCGTGATGTCCAGAAGCGGCCGATGATGGGCCGGATTGCGGCCGAGCGCTGCCGCCTCGTAATCGTGACGGATGAAGACCCACGCGGCGAGGACAGCTCGGCCATCCTTGATCAGATTGCGGCTGGCGCCCAAGTGGCCGGCAAGGAGCGCGGTGTCGATCTCCTATGCATCGCTGATCGCCGTGAAGCAATAGCCACGGCGTTCGGCCGGGCCGGGCCTGGAGATGTGGTTGTTCTAGCCGGCAAAGGGCATGAGCAATCGATCATCATGAGCGACGGGCCGCGGCCCTGGGACGAGCGGGCGGAGGCTGTGCGAGCCCTGGCAGGTCTCGGTTTTGGGAGTGAGTAGGGCGCCGTGACGCGCCGCGTTGGGAGGCCCTAGTCAATGCGATCGTGCTTGATCCAGCTCCTTCTCACCGGGGCGGTCATCTTTGCCGCGCTCTGGTTCGGGCTGCCGTTCGGCGCCAGCTGGCTGGCCACCAACGCGCTCGGCGCCGTCGGCTTCAGCGGTACCAACACCACGGTCGAAGTCAAGGCGAACCTGCCGCCACGAATCCTGACCGGCTATGCCGACTCCATACATCTGACATCGACCGACGTTGGCATCGGTGACCTCCACGCGGCCAACATCGAGTTGACCCTTGCCGGCGTTCAACTGTTCAACCGCACGATTGGCACCGTCCACGGCACGCTGGGGGGCGTGCGCGTCCCCGACCCTGATGGTCAGCCGATCACCTTCGAGACGGTCAATGTCGACGGTGACGCCAGGCACGCGGCCGCGACCCTTGCGATTTCCAATGCCGAGGCCACCCGCCTGGCCGTGTCCCAGTTGAAGGCGCACGGCATCGCCGGCACGGTCACATTCGCGGCTCCGGACAAGGTGGTGGTGACCGTAGCCGGCAAACCTCAGGCGTGTCGGCTACGGGTATTTAACGGCGCACTCGTGCTGGTTCCCGATGGCAACGCCCTGCCCATACTGACTCTCATTGCCCCGGGCGACGGCAACCCGTTCCAGCTCTCCTCGGCCAGCGTCGGGGCGAAGTCACTCACGCTGGCCGGTACGATTGACCTGCAGACCCTGCTGGGCATTTAGGCGGGCACGGCCCGTGGGTCAACGAGTGCTCGGCTGATAGACTCATTTCGATGTCTGTGGAACAGCCAGGCCCTTCGACCCAGTCGAAGGGGACCGGATCGCGCCCCAAGTCAGCGCGCCTGCCGCTCGCCGATCGGCTCAGGCTTGGCCTCGTCGTGCTCCCTAGCAACGAGTCTCGCTTCCGGCACGTGCGCGATGCCGTAGTTCGCCGTTATCCGCAGGCTGATCTGGCTCCACTCCAGCGGGCCTTCGAGGTCTCTGAGCGAGCCCATCGTTCGCAGGTGCGCGTGACCGGCGAGCCGTATGTCACGCATCCCATCGCCGCTGCCCAGATCCTCGCCGACATTGGTATCGATCCGATCGCGGTGATCGCCGCCCTGCTCCACGACGTCCCAGAGGATACGGACTTCACCCTGGCCGACATTGAGGAGCAGTTCGGGCAGGAAGTCGCCCAGCTCGTAGACGGCGTGACGAAGCTGAGTAAGTTCAGCACGCACACCCATGAGGAGCAACAAGCCGAGAACATCCGGAAGATGTTTCTGGCAATGGCTGAGGACATCCGGGTCGTCCTCATTAAGCTGGCCGATCGCCTCCACAACATGCGGACGCTGTACGCCCTGCCGTCCGATAAGCAAGTCCGCATTGCCCGCCAGACACTTGAGATCTACGCCCCGCTGGCCGAGCGGCTCGGCATCTGGACCATCAAGTGGGAGCTGGAAGATCTTGCCTTCAAGACGCTCCACGCCGAGGCGTATCGCGAGCTTGCCCGGATGTTGGACACGCGCCGCAAGGGACGCGAGGCCTTCATCAATCGCAGCATTGAAGCACTCCGGCCGGAACTCGTGCGGGCCGGAATTGAAGCCGAGCTTTCGGGCCGACCCAAGCATCTGTACAGCATCTGGCGAAAGATGCAACGCAAGAACGCCGAGATCGGTGAAATCTACGACGTCTATGCGATCCGGATACTCGTGGCGGAGATCAAGGATTGCTACGCCGCCCTCGGCGTGGTCCACTCGATGTGGCATCCGATTCCGGGCCAGTTCGACGACTACATTGCTGTCCCCAAGCCGAACCTATACCAGAGCCTCCATACCGCCGTGATCGCCCTTGACGGCCAGCCGCTCGAGATCCAGATCCGGACGCACTCGATGCACCAGGTCAGCGAGGTTGGCATCGCCGCCCACTGGCGATACAAGGATGGCTCGCGCTCGGATCGCGAATACGACCAGAAGCTGGCCTGGCTGCGCCAGGTCATGGACTGGCAGCGCGACGTTGCGTCCGCCACCGAGTTCGTCGAAGGGGTAAAACTCGACATCTTCCAGGATCAGGTCTTCGTGTTCACGCCAAAAGGGGAAGTCAAGGACCTGCCGGCCGGCGCCACACCGCTGGACTTCGCCTATCGAATTCACACCGACGTCGGCCACCGCTGCATCGGCGCCAAGGCCAACAACCGATTAGTGCCGCTCGACTACAAGCTCAAGAACGGCGACATCATCGAAATCGTCACGACCAAGGGCGAACACGGTCCCTCGCGCGACTGGATGAACGTGGTTCGGACCAGCCACGCCAAGGAGAAGATCCGGCAGTGGTTCAAGCGCCAGGAGCGTGACGAGAACATCAGCCACGGGCGCGAGTCGCTTGAGCGCGAGCTGAGGCGCCTGGCCAGGACCAACCTGGGAGCCGTCGGTCAGGACCGCATAGTGGAGATCGCTAAGGCGTACCACTTCGACGACATCGACGACTTCTTCGCCGCTATCGGCTACGGCGCAATCGGCGCCCAGCAGGTCGTAAGCCGATTGGGCGTGGTCGACGACTCTCAGCTGGCCTTGCCGTCGACGGCCCCGCCGCCGAGTCCATCGCGTCAGGGCGGCGTCCGGGTCAAGGGAGTTGGGGACCTGCTGATTCGTTTCGGGAAGTGCTGCCATCCGATTCCGGGCGACCCGATAATCGGCTTTATCACTCGCGGGAAGGGCGTCACCGTTCACCAGCGCAACTGCCAGACCGTGGTCGGGGAGCGCGAACAGGTGCGTCTGATAGAAGTCGAGTGGGAGAGTCAGGTGCAGCAGACGTACCCGATTTCGATCCGTGTGGAAGCCTATGACCGAACCGGCCTGCTGTCCGACGTAAGCCAGGTCGTGGCCGAGAACAAGGTCAATATCGTGGCTGCGAACGTGGCCGTCACCCCCGATCGCACGGCCACCGTCCGGGCTACGCTGGAAGTGGCCTCAGTCGCCCAGCTGGCCAGAGTGATGAGTCGGCTCGAGCAGCTCAAGGACGTAATATCCGTCCAGCGCGATCTCGGATAGTGCCGTCACCTGCTTAGGTCCGGTATAGTCAGCCTGTCGGTCGCATGTCCGTCACGCGGTCGCCGCTCGGGGAGATCGAGCCCCCGGGGGGAAGCTGATCAGAAGGAAGAGGTCCGTGCCAGACGAGTTGATCTATCCCGAAGCCATCACAGCCGATGCGCTGAAGTTGCTGTTCGAAGAGGCCTACATGGAGGTCACTGTCGATAGCGACGGCGACCTGATCGTGAAGGATAATTACCGCTGCTACCTCCGCCCAGACGCCGATGGCCGCTTGATCTCCATCTACGCCATCTTCGGTGCCGGCGACGGCGCAGCTGAGGCCGACAAGCTGGCCTACATTAATCGCGTCAACGATCAGGTCAAGCTGATCCGCGCCTCCGTCTCTTCCAACGGCAAGTTCTTCTTCGACTATTACCTGACCGTCGAGGGCGGCATCTCGAAGCGCACGATCGTGATGTCCGTCCGCCGCTTCTTCTCGTGCCTCGGTTCGGCCCTGCGCGAGGACACCGGAAACGTCGTGGCCTGATCGGCCTCTCTCTCTAGGACTGCCCGATGCCCACATATCGCGCTCCCCGTGGAACACGTGACCTGCTGCCTGAGACCCGAGCCGGCTTCAGCCGGCTGGAAGGGATAGCGCGGTCCTTAGCCGGGCGTTACGGCTACCGCGAGATGGAGATCCCACTCTTCGAACAAGCGGCCGTCTTTGAGCGCGGGATCGGCTCAGCGACGGATGTCGTCGAGAAAGAACTCTTCCGGATCGCGCCGCGGACCGAGGACTCGGAGTCATGGGCGCTTCGCCCGGAAGCCACGGCCGGCATTGTTCGTGCCTACGTCCAGCACGGAATGCAGGCCCTGCCGCCGCCCGTAAAGCTCTCCGTGATTGGACCGATGTTCCGCTACGATCGGCCTCAGGCGGGCCGCTACCGCCAGTTCTGGCAGTGGTCGGCTGAGGCGATCGGCGATCCGGGACCAGCCGTCGACGCTGAGGTAGTCGAGATGGGCCTGCGCTTCTATGAGGAAGCTGGCCTGCCCGACGTCCAGGTTCTCCTCAACTCCATCGGCGACGCCGCTTGCCGGCCGGCCTATCTGGAAACGCTCAAGACCTACTTCAGCGGGCATGAGGCCCAGCTGCCCGCACTCGATCGGCGCCGCCTCGACACCAATCCGCTCCGCCTGCTCGATTCCAAAGACCCGGCCATGACCGCGCTCATCGCCTCGGCGCCCAAGATGAGCGACCGCCTGTGCGAGGCGTGCGCCGAGCACTTCACTTCGGTTCGGGTGCACCTCGACGCGCTGGGTGTGTCGTACAGGCTCGAGCCCACCCTTGTGCGCGGCCTCGACTACTACGCCCGGACCGCCTTCGAGTTCTACCGACAGGGTGCCGAAGGACAGCAGCAAGCCCTCGGCGGTGGCGGCCGCTACGATGGCCTGGTGGAGCTGCTCGGGGGCCGACCCACGCCCGCGATTGGCTTCGCCTTGGGTCTTGACCGCGTCCTGCTCGCCCTCGATGAAACCGGCGCCACGGTCAGCCACGAAGCGTCGCCACTTGCGGTCGTCGTTGGCGCGGACCCGGCCGATACCGTCTCGCGTCTGCGAGTGGCGTCGCTGCTTCGAGCCGCGGGGCTTTCCGTCCGAGCTGAGTTGGCCCAGCGGAAGCTGGCCCGTCAGCTGGAGACCGCCGCCAAGGAGCACGCCCACTTTGCCGTCATCATCGGCGACGAGCTGGCCGAGGGCCACGTACAACTCAAGGACCTGGACGCCGGCACGCAGCATGTGGTTCTGCTGGCGGACCTGGCCCGAGAGCTTGCCAGAGCGGCGAAGAGCCACCATCACGGCTAGTCTCGGCCTCGGGGAACGATTCGGTCCCCTACGGCGGTCATACATAGTGACGGCCGAATGGAGGGAGCGGTGGAGCAGGAGTTGGTGCTGGCAGCGCGGCTGGGCGACGAAGTCGCCTTTGCCAGGCTGATCGAATCGGAGGCTCCCCGCACCTATCGCGCCGTTCTGGCGGTGGTTCGCTCGGCCGAGGATGCCCAGGAGGTGATGCAGGATGCGTCGATACGAGCCTGGCGTCAGCTCGGCGGGTTGCGAGACGCGGGCAGCTGGCCGGCATGGTTTCGCCGAATTGCGGTCCGCCAGGCGGTCGATCGAGTCGGCCGCGAGAAGCGTCGGCAGGTCCGGGAGCTCGACCTCGCCTCTATCGAAGACCCCCACGGTTCCGATCCCACGGCGGCGTGGGCGAGGCACGCCACGGTGATGGAAGCCCTCGCGCGGCTGTCGAACGAAGACCGTGCCGTCCTGGGGCTCCGGTATGGCGCGGATCTTGCAGTGCCCGAAGTTGCCGCCACGTTGGGTATTCCTCTGGGCAGCGCCAAGTCGAGGCTGCACCGAGCCACGAGTCGCCTGGCGGCGGAGATGGGAGGGCACGATGACGACTGAGGAGCCCATGCTCACACAGGCCGAACAAACAGCGGCCGAGGCTCTCCGGATCGCCCTTCATGAGATCGCCGGGGCGTGGCCCGTCCGGGTGGATGCAGGCGCCTTAAGCGCCCACACCTCGGCGCGCCGCCGGAGCTTCGGCGGACGATCCCCACTTGGGCTGGCAGCGGCCCTGGCCGTGGCTCTGATAGGGGCGACCGCGGTTGTGGCCTGGCCGCGCGACGGAGCTGCGGGAACCGTCCCATCGCCGTCCCGCGTTCCAACTGAAGTCCCAACCGAAGGGCCCACCCTCCCCGGAACCCCCGGCCATTTCGACAACGGCCAGTTCTCATTCGACTACCCGAACAGCTGGTCGACACTGGGCGGCGGGGTTGCAAGCACGACCGTGGAGTACGTTCTCGCTGTGCTCGGGACCGGCACTTGGCGCGAAAACTGCCAGTCCGGAGCGGACGGATCCTCGTCCTGGATGAACTGCGGCTCGGACATCGTTGAAGTCCCAGCCGGGGGCATCGTGGTCAAGGTCTACCTCTGGTACGGCGGACCGTTCGTGCCGTGCCGCGGAGACACCCAGGCCAACGCCACGCTAGGTCAATACGCCGTCCGCAAGACAGTCGAGGGCGACCTCACCCGCTGGGAGATGCGGCCTCCGGGCAACGAGTTTGGGCAGCCGAACAACATCTTCGTGGAGGCTCACACGGGCGATCCGAACCAACTGGCTCGGGCTGAGGGAGTAGTGCGGAGCTTCCGCTGGAAGACCAGCGACCAGGGGCCCGGGATGGGCTGCGAATCCCCATCGGCCGTCATCTCCACAACCGCACCGTAGCCTTGGGGCGGGTTGGGCTACGATGGCGGCATGAGTGAGCCCAGCCAGCAGTTGACCACGACGCAAGCAGCCTTCAGCCTAGCCACACCCTACCGCGACGTTACCTGCGGTGAGTTGGGCGCGAACGACGCCGGGCGCGAAGTCCGGATCGCGGGCTGGGTCCATCGCCGGCGCGACTACGGCGGGCTCATCTTTATCGACCTGCGCGACCGCTACGGCCTGACCCAGATAGTGATCAACGCAGCGGAAGCGCCTGAGGCGGCCGTGGTGGCGGCCAAGGTCCGGGGCGAGTTCGTGCTGGGAATCGCTGGCAAGGTGGCCAAGAGGCTGCCGGGCACTGAGAACGCCAAGCTCGCCACCGGCCAGATCGAAGTCCAGGCCGCCTCGGTCGAGATTCTCAATGAGGCGTTGACGCCGCCCTTCTACATCAACGAGCCCGATGCGCCCGTGGACGAAAGCTTGCGGTTGCGCTACCGCTATCTCGACATCCGCCGTCAGCCCCTGCTGGATCGCCTGCTTCTGCGATCCGAGCTCGTCAAGGCCGTGCGGGACGCCCACCATCGGGCCGGTTTCATCGAGATCGAGACGCCGATCCTGCTCAAGTCCACCCCGGAAGGCGCCCGAGACTTCATCGTCCCGAGCCGACTCCAGCCGGGCAGCGTCTACGCCCTGCCGCAGAGCCCCCAACAGCTCAAGCAGCTCCTCATGGTCGCGGGCATGGACCGCTATTTCCAGATTGCCCGCTGCTTCCGGGACGAGGACCTGCGGGGCGACCGCCAGCCCGAGTTCACCCAGTTGGACCTGGAAATGAGTTTTGTGGACGAGCAGCGGGTCATGGATTTCGTCGAGGCCATGATCATCGAGGTCAGTCGAGCGGTCGTCCCGGACCGGCCAATCCAGCAGCTGCCGTTCCCCCGCATCGATTACCAGGAAGCGATGGAGCGGTTCGGGTCGGACAAGCCGGATCTGCGGTTCGGCATGGAATTGGTGGATCTGGCACCGGCACTGGGGGAGGGGAGCACCGGCTTCCGCGTGTTCGACGAAACACTCGCCCAAAGAGACGCCTCAGGCGCCATTCGGGGCCGAATCAAGGCCATCGCCGCCCCTGGCATGGCCGAGTCGAGCCGCTCGCAAATCGACGAACTGGTGGCGTCGGCGCGCCGCTACGGCGCCAAGGGCCTGGCCCACGTTGCCGTGGCCGCGGACGGCACCGGCCACTCGCCGATCGCCAAGTTCCTGGGCGACGATCGCATCGCGGCTATCGTCAAGGCCGCTGCCGCCCGACCGGGCGACTTGATCCTCATCGTTGCCGATGCCGACTCCGAGACTGTGGCCGACGTCCTTGGCCGCCTGCGCCAGGAACTTGGTCTGCGACTGGGCCTGGCCGATCCCAAGGTGCTGGCCTACTGCTGGGTCTTCCACTTCCCCATGTACAAGTGGGACGTTGAGGGAAAGCGCTGGGACGCCACCCACAATCCCTTCAGCGGCGTCCTGCTGGAGGACGAGAAACTGCTCGTGACCGCCTCGGGCGACCCGTACAAGCCCTCGCGCGAGGATCCGGCCGGCCAGGCCCGGGCGATGCAATACGACATCGCGCTAAACGGCTGGGAGTTGGGCGGCGGGTCGGTCCGTATCCACAAACGCGAGCTACTGGAGCGCAGCTTCGCGCTGCAAGGCTACTCACTCGAAAAGATGCACGGGCTGTTCGGTGGCATCCTGGAGGCCTTCAACTACGGCGCGCCGCCGCACGGTGGCATCGCTATGGGCATTGACCGCTGGGCCGCGCTATTCGCCTACCAGACCAACATTCGGGAGGTCATGGCCTTCCCGAAGACACAGTCGGGCACGGACTTGATGCTGGCGGCGCCGTCACCGCCAGAGGCTGTCCAGTACTCTGAATTGGGCCTTCGTTTCGTTGGCCTGGAAACCCCCGACGGACCTGGGCCGGCCCCCGCCGATCAGAACGAGCAGTCGGGAGCTACGCCGGAGGATTCTGGCGGGTGATGAGCGAGAAGATGGTCCGCTGCGGACGCTGTCACGAAGTCTTCGACGCTGGTGCCGGGCCATGCACCAAGTGCGGCGCGCCTTACCTGGCACCTGTGGCCGCGGCCAAGGTCGTCGAAGGTTCATATGCGGACATCTACGCCGGGACGACGTTCGTCGCGCCGCCAACGCAGCCGGCCGCACCGATGCGGCAGCGGCGCCAAAACAGAACGTTGTGGATTTGGGGCGGCGGCGCTCTCATCTTGTTGGCAGTAGCCGTCGCCATAGTCTTTGGGACAGGGCTGGGCGGCCCAGGCAATCAGTCGAACGGGCTGCTGGTTGTGCCCGTGACCCCCAGACCCACACCCACGCCAACGCTGCCGCCCTCGATAACGGCTCTGATAGCTCGGCTAAACGACAGCGCGCTCAGCGCCCACATCGTCGTCGTGAGCCGCGTCCAGGTGAGCACTCGGCTGATGGGTTCAGGCACCACGCTGATCTCATTTGACGGTCAGATCTCGGGATGGAATGAGAGCGGCACGCTCAAGCAGGGTGGCGTAACACGTGAACTCAAGCTGGTAGATAGCATCGTCTACATGCGCTCGGCACCCAATGGGACTTGGCAGATCTCGCCGGCCATCGCGTCCTACTTGATCATCGCCCCTGTGTTCGGCATCACCAAGCCCGAGATGATCCAGCTGATCGGCCAGGAAGCCAAGAACGGGCAGCTGCTGAACCATCTCCAGACGACGAAATGGTGGCCTTCCGATCCGTCGAGACTGGCGCTGGCCGACCTCGCCAGGCTGAGTCCTGCGCCGGATACCAATGTTCTAGACCTCTGGGCCACTCCCGACGGAGTGCCGGTGTCTGCCACATTCTCGGGCACCAACTCGGCATCCGATGGCACGAAGCTGGTAGATATTGAAGTGAGCTACACGTTCGACCAGGTCGGTGTGCCCATCTCCATCGGCACGCCCGAGCCTGCGCCCTCACCAGCCAAGAAGTAGTTCTACTGGCCTGCCGTCTCGGCGGAGCGCTGTGCCTGAAACGCCAATTCCGCGTTCCACTCAGGTGGCGGTCCGGCAGCAGAGTGGGGCGGCCCCTGGTAGTCGGGCAGGGCTGACCGCAAGACCGAGATGTCGTGGACGATACCCGGGTCGCCCAGCTCAAGCTCGCGCAGGGGTGCGCCCTCGGCGACCAGGGCAGCCACGGCCTCTTGGCCATGCAACTCAATTCGAGCCGCAAGCCGGTCGGTGAAGGCGGCCGGCACGAGGATCGGGAAGCCCGGCTGGGCCGACCACGCTGGCCGGACGACCTCGCCGGGCGCGGTTCCGTGGGCTTCCACGAGCGACGTGACCGTCTCAGGATCAACCCAGGCGTACCGGAACGGCCAGAGCAGTCCGGCTGTGGTCTCGGTTACCGCCGTACTTGCGGCCCGTTGCCCGTGCACGAACCAGGCAATGCCGGGCGGTTCGTTGGCTCCGGGGCGCGTCAGCATCACCGGCAGGCCAGCCACGGCCTCGGCAAGCTTCCCTTCGGGGTCCTCGGCCACGATCACGATCGGCAGCGCGCCACCAGACCATGCGGCGTGAACTACGCGACGGATGGCCGGCTCGCCATCCGCGTCAGAGAGCGCGGCAAGAGCATCGGGTACGAGAACGACAGCTGCGACGGTCAATTCGAGCCTCCTTGGCAAGACTTCCACGAGTGTAGCGCCGGACAAATTCGGCGACGACTCTGTGCTCAAGTGGTTGCGGAGCCCGCTTGGGCCAGTCTGTGGCACAATTCACCTGCCCATGAGTGACTCACCCAGTCAAACCACGTCCCTGAATCGTTCAGATCAGCCCGCGCCTGCCGCCGGCCTCGCCATACGGACCGATGTCCGCAACCTGGCGATCGTGGCCCACGTAGACCACGGCAAGACGACGCTCGTCGATGCGATGCTCCGCCAGTCGGGCGCTTTTAGGGCCAACGCGGTCCTCATCGACCGGGTCATGGATTCCAACGACCTCGAGCGCGAGAAGGGCATCACCATCCTCGCCAAGCAGACTTCGGTCGAGCACGACGGTATCCGCCTGAACATCGTCGACACCCCCGGCCACGCCGACTTCGGGGGAGAGGTCGAGCGCAGCCTGAACATGGTGGACTCGGTCCTGTTGCTTGTGGATGCGGCTGAGGGACCGTTGCCGCAGACGCGCTACGTGCTCCAGAAGGCCATGTCGCACCACCTGCCCGTAGTTGTGGCGATCAACAAGATCGACCGCTCTGACGCCCGCTGTGCTGAAGTGCTGGACGACATCTACGAGCTCTTCATGGATCTCGGCGCGGACGCGAACCAGATCGACTTCCCGGTTGTCTACACCAATGCCAAGACTGGTACCTCGACGATGGACCTGGCGACGCCCGGTACGGATCTGCGGCCTCTCTTTGACCTTCTCATCGAGCACACTCCCGCCCCGGTCTACGAGCCCGGTCATCCCCTCCAGCTTCTCGTGACGAACCTGTCGGCGAATGACTACGTCGGCCGAATGGCGGTCGGGCGTGTCTGGAACGGGAACATCAAGATCGGCCAGCGAATCGTAATCGTCCGCGAGGAAGATGAGGACGCTGCTGGTTCGATCGAGCCGGGCCGGACGGTCACGCTGAGCGGCGTCGTAACCACCCTGCGGACTGCCCACGGTATCGAGCAGGTGGACATCGAAGAGGCGGCACCGGGCGATATCGTCTCGCTGGCCGGCATCCCGGACGTGACGATCGGCGACACGATCACCGATCCGGCTGATCCGCGGCCCATGAGCCGCCTCGACGTGGATGAGCCGACGCTGAGCATGACGTTTGGGGCGAATACCTCGCCGCTCTCCGGGCGCGAGGGCAAGTACGTCACCACCCGCCACATCAAGCAGCGCCTGGAGCGCGAAGTCCTCGGCAACGTCTCGATCGAGTTTTCGCCCACGGACGCGGCCGACACGTACGAGGTCCGAGGCCGCGGCGAGTTGCAGCTGGCCATCCTCATCGAGCAGATGCGTCGTGAGGGCTACGAACTCCAGGTCAGCCGCCCCGAGGTCATCCTGCGCCAGATTGACGGCCACGTACACGAGCCCTACGAACGCATCACGGTGGACATCCCGCCCGAATTCATCGGCCCGGTCCAGGGTGCTCTGTCGGACCGCAAGGGCGCGCTGGAGCAGATGAGCACCGATGCCGATGGTCGCGTTCGGATGGAGTACGTCATTCCCGTGCGTGGCCTGATCGGCTTCCGGGGTCAGCTACTGACTGAGACCCGCGGCACAGCCCTCATGCACCAGATCGGTGAGGGCTACGGTCCCTGGGCGGGCGAGGTCACCCACCGAACGTCGGGCGTCGTGGTAGCAGACCGCTCCGGAAAGTCGAACGCCTATGCGCTCTTCGGAGTGCAGGAGCGCTCTTCGCTGTTCATCGGCGCGAGCGCGGACGTCTACGAAGGCATGGTCATCGGCGAAAATGCCCGAGCCGACGACATGGACGTCAACGCGACCAGAGAGAAGAAGCAGACGAACATGCGGACGCACTCGCACGACGAGGCCTTGCATCTGACGCCACACCGCGAGTTGACGCTCGAGGCTGCGATCGAGTTCATCGGCGGCGACGAGTTGGTCGAGGTGACGCCAAAGTCGATCCGTTTGCGCAAACGCATTCTTGCGGCGCATGACCGCAAGCGAGCCGCCGGCAAGGAATACGAACAGCGGATGGTCGATCGCGCGAGTCGGTAGTCCGCCTGTTGGGCTTCATGGCGGATATTGCCTGGAGTACGATCGGCGCTGAAAAGGCCGATGTCGTCGGGGTTCCACTCGGGACGCGATATCAGTTGGGGAGGATCAGATGAAACACCAGGGATATCAGGCCATTGAGCTGGCCAAGGCGGCCGTGATGGGCTACCTGACGGTCCTAGTGGTCTGCCTCTTCGCGGTCGTCGTGCTGGCGGTGGCTGCGCTGGCAACCGGCGCGGCGTCATTGAACATTGGCATTGGTCCGATGCCGCTAGTGTCGTTCTGGAATTCGGGTGCGGGCTACGGATTTGAGACTCAGTGGGGTGTTGGAGCCTTGGCGGGCTTCGGCGCCGTGGCCGGTCTTGGGCTTGCGATCCGCCGGCAATTGGTCCGCGCGGCCTGACGACCCGATTCGGCGGGCGCCTCATGCAGCGGTCCGTCAGAGGGTAGTCGGCGGCCCTCGGCGTACAATTCCGGCGATGCCCATCTACCTCGACCACGCCGCCACCACTCCGCTGCGGCGTGAAGCCCTCGAGGCAATGCTGCCGTTCCTAACGGACGATTTCGGCAACGCCTCCTCGCTGCATGGCTTCGGCCGGCGCGCCCGCGCGGGGCTGGACGAGGCTCATGAACGCGTGGCCCGAGCTCTCGGCGCGACTCCGCGTGAGATCGTCTTCACATCGGGCGGTACTGAGGCCAACAACCTGGCCCTCAAGGGTGCGGCCTGGGCGGGCAAGGCTCGAGGCCATCGCATCATCACTAGTTCGGTCGAGCATCACTCCATCGGCCACACCATCCGATACCTGGAGAAGTTCGGCTTTGAGGTCGTGGAGCTGCCCGTAGACCGTTATGGTCGGGTCGACCCGGACGACGTCGAAGCGGCCGTCACCTCCAAGACGATACTGGTCAGCATCATGCTCGCCAACAACGAGGTGGGCACGATCCAGCCGATCGCCGAGATAGCGGCTCGAGTCCGCCGCCACAAGGGCATCCTCATCCACACGGATGCGGTCCAGGCTGCCCCATATCTGGACATTGACCTGGCCTCGCTGGACGTGGATCTGATCACAGTGGCGGCCCACAAGTTCGAGGGCCCCAAGGGCGTCGGCGCGCTCTTCGTCCGCCACGGCACCAACATCCTGGCCCAGCAGCAGGGCGGCGCTCAGGAGCGCTACCGGCGGGCCGGCACCGAGAACGTGGCTGCGGCCGTTGGCATGGCCGCGGCGCTGGAGTTGACAGTCGCGGAGAGGCCCCAGATGGTCGCGCGCCTGCGCGACCTGCGAGATTCGCTGGCGGCGTCTGTGGGCGCTATCGACGACGTGCAGCAGACGGGCCACCCCACTGAACGCCTGCCCGGTCTCGTTTCGCTCGTGGTCGGCGGTGTTGACGGCAGCGACGTCACCATGGCCCTGGATCTCGCGGGCCTGGCCTGCTCAACGGGGTCGGCATGCACAACCGGCTCGAACGAGGTCAGCCACGTTCTCTCGGCTATGGGCTACCCGGCGGACGAGGCGCGAGGGGCGCTGCGGCTTTCGCTCGGTCGAACAACCACGGCCGAGGAGGTGGCGATGGCGGCCGAACTCCTGACGCGGACGATCGGCTCCCAGCGTGACGCTGCCGCGAAGCTGGCCGCGGGGCGCGTTGTGGCCCAGGCGCGACCCACGCAGCCGGTGCAGCGGGCGGCCCAGGACGAGG
>JAYUDR010000049.1:0-2429 GCA_043739665.1 Chloroflexota bacterium | reverse complement strand
TGTAGCCACCGGCCCGTCCCGGATGCGCCTCGGCCAGGCCGGCCCGCGTCAGGTCGCCCATGATCTGGGGCAGGAAGCGCGGCGGGATCTTCATCTCTTCCGCGATCTTGCGACTGCTCAGGAGCCCCACGGGGGCCATCGTGAGCGCCAGCATGGCGCGGATGGCGTAATCGCTGCGTTTGGTCAGATCGAGTCGCATGGTCCGCTGAGTATCGCGCGCCTACCGCGAGTCGACACCGTGCCGTTGGTCCCGGCATGTCGTGACGGCTGGCAGAAAGCGTAGCAATCTGACTAACGATTTGTTCGTTCGCTGCGCAACGAAGCGAGGACGGGTAGGGCTGGCTGGCCGCGCCGCCCCACGTGGCGTGGCGCGGCCCGGTCCGGCCAGGCGCCCAGGGTCAGCCGATCAGGTAAGTGACCGTGACCTGGATCGTAATGTCTGTAGTGCCCGTCTGGATCGGCGTCGAAACCGATGTGGCCTTGGCCGCGTCCATTGCGCCCGCGGCGAAGTAAATCGGCGTCGGCTGACTCGACGTCTCGGTGATGCTGGCGACGCCCTTGACCGAAACACCGGCGGCCTGCGCCAACGCGTCTGCCTTGGCTTTGGCATCGGCCATGGCCAGCCCGCGAGCCTGGGTCTGTGGCGCCTTTGGGTCACCGACGCGGAACGTGATGCCATTCATGGTCGTTGCGCCCGCCGCCATCGAGTCGTCGACCACGGTCGCCACCTTGCTGATGTCGCGGACTGTCACTCGGATGGTGTTGGCGAACTGGTAACCCGTCAGCCGTGGGTTGGCACCGTTTGTGCCGTAGTCGTAGACAGGGTTGAGGCTGATGTTGACGGTG
This sequence comes from Chloroflexota bacterium, assembly GCA_043739665.1. GTDB lineage: Bacteria > Chloroflexota > Limnocylindria > Limnocylindrales > CSP1-4 > Fen-1039. The sequence continues at coordinate 1,583 of JAYUDR010000049.1, read as the reverse complement.
ACGATGTCCTTCGGGTCCACGCCGGTCTTCTTGACGGCGGCGATGACCGAGGTCATAGACGTTGCGGCAGCCGACTGGGCCGCGGCAACGGTCGGCTTCTGGGCCATGACCCCGATGACCACATCGGCGACGTCCGGCGCCACGCTGACCACGCCGCTGCTGGAGACCGTGACCGTGTGTTCGGACGCGGTCGTGATGGGGTCGGCGGCGAGGGTCGGGTGGCCGCTGATGATCGGGCCGAGAATGAGGCCGATCACGAGGCTGGCGGCGGCGGTTAGGGCGATCGCGCGACCGATCGTGATCGGACCGATGTGGCTCCCGCTCGGGCTTGGCTGGGCCGTGGTGTTCGGTGCCTGGTCGTTCATCGTCGTCTCCATCGTGGTTTTGGGGCCGTATTCGGCGCGGTACACGCCAAGGACGCCAGACGCGCCATCCTGGTTCCCGCTCGCTACGATTGCCGCATGAGCACTCCCGAAGCCAACCCCTGGCGCCGCGTTTCCCGACGAACAGCCTACGAGAACCCCTGGCTCGAGTTGTACCACGATGATGTCATCCGCCCGGACGGCCAGCCCGGCATCTACGGCGTCGTCCACTTCCGCCACCTGGCGATCGGCGTCGTGCCGCTCGACGTGGAGCGCGACGCCGTGCTACTGGTCGGCCAGTACCGCTACACGCTGGACCACTACTCTTGGGAAATCCCTGAGGGCGGTGGCCGGCTGGATGAGGAGCCGGAAGCGGCGGCTCGCCGCGAACTGGCCGAGGAGACGGGCTACTGCGGCGGCGACTGGCGCGAGCTATGCCGGGCGGAGCTGTCCAACTCGGTCACGGATGAGATCACGGTGTTGTTCGTGGCCACGGGGCTCGTCGCGGGAACGGCCACTCCGGAGGGCACGGAGCAGCTCCAAGTGCGCTGGGTCGCCTTCGACGAGGTCATGGCCATGATTCGCCGCGGCGAAATCGCCGACGCGATGACGATCCTGGCCATGCAGCAACTGGCCCTGGAACGAGCAAGCGGAGGCAGGTGAGCCGCGGCGCTAGAGTTCGCGATACTCGAACCAGTCGAAGTCGGCGGCCTTGCTGGTCCCACTGAGGTCCTGACAGGCAAGCCCGACGAAGTTGCCGGTAAAGGCGCACGGCACCGCGTGCTCGTCGGAGAGGATCGATGCGTCGAGCTCCCCCGCCACCGGGAACCACTCCTTGCCGTCCTCGCTTCGGTAGAAGCGGAGACGGGCCATGTCGATTTCCAAGCGCAGGTAGATGCGGCTCAGGCCGGTTACGTCGAACTCCTTTTCGACCGGAAAGCTGACCGTGCCGCGTTCGCACGCCATCAGGCCGATGGCCAGGGCGGCGTGGTCCGTCCGGGTCGCAAAGAGGTAGTAGAAGTTGTCGGTGCTGTAGAACGCCACCAGCCCCGCCATCTGCTGGAAGCTATCGGGCGAGAACTCGAAGGCCGTGGAAGCGACGACGTGGAAGGCGCGCTGCCGGCGAGCGACGAGCGTCTGGTCGAACTTCGAGACGATGCTTTCGCGGCCCTTCAGGCGCAGCCAACCCGGGCGTTCGGTGAGGCTGAACTGCTCGGGTCC
>JAYUDR010000048.1:0-2441 GCA_043739665.1 Chloroflexota bacterium | reverse complement strand
CGGATCACAACGAGATCCGGATGTGCATCGTCACCGAAGAGACGATTCGACAGGGCCGCGCGCCGCTGTTGCTCACAAAGAGCCAGGTGGACTCGGGCGTGGACGAGACGAACTACGAGAAGCTCATCGAGGAGCGCGGCCAGACGGCGTAGGGCCGGGGGAGAGGGTCGGGGCCGCCGGCCGATTGCCGACTTGCGGTCTAGCCACTGGGTGACTGGTATCAAAGTCCGGGCGGTCGCTCGCGGTTGATGCCGGCTGTGTCCGACAGAACGGCGTCGCGTTTCACGCTTAGACTCGTCACGGATGGGTCCTCGAGCGTGGCCAGCCGAGGCCCGTGAATGCGTCGGCGTTGGATATTAGTCACGGGGCGCATGAATCCAAGGGTCGATCTACTCGGGCCCCAGCGTCATCTCCAGGACCTCGGCCAGGTGGAGGGCGTGGCGGCCGCCGGATTGGGCGATCTGCTCGCGGCAGCTGAAGCCGTCGGCGATGAGCAGGGCGTCGGGGGCGGCGGCGCGGACGGCGGGTAGCAGTGCCTTCTCGCCGATCTTCTGAGACAGCTCGTAGTGTTCGCCGCGCTCAAAGCCGAATGCTCCGGCCATGCCGCAGCAACCGGGTTCGGGTTGGGCGGGCGAGAGGCCGATGGCTCGGAGTGTCGCCACCTCGTCGGCCATCCCCACCAGTGCCTTCTGATGGCAGTGGCCGTGGAGGACGGCCGGGGCGGTGAGGCGGCCCGTCAGCACGGTCTCGAACTCCCGAGGGTGCGCCTGGATGAACGCGCCGAGGCCAACAGCCATCTTGTCGAGCCGCCGGGCGCGTGGGTCGGCCGGGAACAGGTTCACCAGCTCGTCGTGGAAGGCGGCCTCGCACGAAGGCTCGAGGACCACGATCCGCACGCCTGAGTCCAGCTCCGGCTCGAAGGCGTCCATGATCTGGCCGAGCAGCCGGCGGCCTTGCTTGAGGAAGCCGCGGTCGTAGAGCGGGCGGCCGCAGCAGAGATTGGCCCGCGGCACCTCGACCGTGAAGCCCGCTGCCTCCAGCACGCGCAACGCGGCCATCCCTTGCGACGGGGCGAAACCCTCGGTGAACGTGTCGGCGAAGAGGACGACGCGCCGGTCCGCCGTGCGCGCGCCACCGAGATCCGCCACACCGGCTGGGAGCCCCCGACGGAAAGTGCGATCGGCAAATTGCGGGAGCTGTCGATGCGAGTCCACGCCCGCGACGAGCTTCGCCAACCCGGCGATCCCGGGCATGGTTCCCACGGCGTTGGCCAGGCCGGGGGCGATGCGCGCCAGGTGAGCCCACCAGTGGATCAAGCCCATCGAATAGGCCACTCGCGGCCGCAGCCGACCGGCATAATGGTGGGCCATGAACTCGGCCTTGTAGGTGGCGATGTCCACGCCGACGGGGCAGTCATTCTTGCAACTCTTGCAGGCGATGCACAGGTCCAAGGCCTCGAGTACCTCGTCGCTCTGCCACATGTCCGGCAGCGCTTCTCCCTGCAGCATCTCCCATAGGAGGCGGGCCCGGCCGCGGGTTGAATGGCGCTCCTCGCGCGTGGCCTGGTATGTAGGGCACATGGCGCCGCCCGACTCGCGCCGGCACTTGCCGACGCCGACGCACCGCGCCAGGGCCGTGGACAGCGAGCCGCCGTCGTCGGGGAAGCCAAAGATCGTGTCCGGATCGGCCAGCGTCATGGTCGGCCGCAGGTCCACGTCGAGCGGCATCGGATCAACAACCTTGCCCGGGTTCATGCGGCCTTGGGGGTCCCAAATTGATTTGAACTCGCGAAACGCCGCCACTAACTCCGGCCCGAACATGCGCGGCAGCAGCTCCGCCCGCGCCTGACCGTCGCCGTGCTCGCCCGATAGCGAGCCGCCGTGCCGAACGACCAGGTCGGCGGCCTGCTCGATGAAGGAGCGGAAGTCACGCAAACCCTCGGGCGTGCGGAAGTCGAACTCGGAGCGCAGATGCAGGCAGCCGTCGCCGAAGTGGCCGTAAAAGGTGCGTTCGAAGCCGAACCGGCCGATCAGCTTGTCCAACTCGCGGAGGTACGCGCCCAACCGAGCCGGCGGAACGGCCGAATCCTCCCAGCCGGGGTATGTGGCAGGCTTGCCGGGCACGACCGCTGTGGCGCCCACGGCCGACTCACGCAGCGTCCAGAACGCTTGCTGCTCAGCCCGGTCCACGACGACTCGGGCGGAGCCGCGGCCGCCGAATCGCTCGGCCGCCTGGCGTGCCTTTGACTCGGCTTCGGCCGCGGTCTCGCCGCCGAACTCGACCAGCAGCCAGCCGCCGCCTCCTGGCAACCCGGCAATGGCGGCAAGGTTCAGGCTCTTGCGGCGACAAGCCTCCACGAGTCGATCATCGAAGCCTTCGAGCGCGATCGGGCCGGCCGTCATGATTTCGGGCGTTCGATCGGCCGCCTCGAAGACATCCTT
>JAYUDR010000047.1:0-2444 GCA_043739665.1 Chloroflexota bacterium | reverse complement strand
GGGTGATCGTCCTCTCAGACCACCTACCGATCGTCGCCTTGGTGAGCCGTTACCCCACCAACGAGCTAATCGGACGCAGGCCCCTCCCGAAGCGCCTTACGGCTTTGGAGTCACGAATGAACGTGACACCACATGCGGTATTAGCCACCCTTTCGGGCAGTTATTCCCCACTTCGGGGCAGGTCACCTACGCGTTACTCAGCCGTCCGCCACTATCAATCGAGCAAGCCCGATTGACCGTTCGACTTGCATGTCTCATGCACGCCGCCAGCGTTTATCCTGAGCCAGGATCAAACTCTCCGACAAATAACCAACCTTGCGGCTGGCTGCAGCCTTGCGGCTGACTTTAGTCCGAGGGTTATTCCCGCTCGAATCCTTACCGGATTTCCTGCCACTCTTCAATTGTTAAGGTGCCCACGTTGACACGCAAACCGCGCCAGGCGCAGAACCCCAATGATGAGGGCGAACCTCATCACTGTCAAGCACGCGAACCTGGGAGGGCCCGCTCGCCGACGGTCCTTCAAACCGCCGGACCAGGGCAGGAGCGGAATGGTAGGGTGCCCGGAGCGGGGTGTCAAACCGACCCCTAAAGGGCCGGCGGCGTGGCATGCGGCTACGCATTCGGGCTGTTTCGCCTGGGGATAGGCCCGGCCGGAATCGAACCGGAATCTCGGCCTGCGCCTAGGGCGGACGGGTGGATTAGGAAGAATTGCGGGTGGAGTGCCGAGCAGCTCAGCCTTGGGTGGCTGGTGTCATGGGCTCTGGACGACGGCCTGAGCGACCTAGAGCGGGCCGGATTCAACGAGGAGCAACGCCGCCGCGGATGAGATCCAGCACAGCGCGGCTAGCTCGAAGGACGGCGCCACTCCGAACGGGATGACTGCCATCAGGTACAGAACTGCGCCGATGATTCCGGCTGCCGCCAGCTTGGCAAGGCGAAGCAGGACCTCGTTGATAAGAAAGCTCACGCAGCACCTCCGGTCGGACGGGCGGATGCGGGGGCAACCGGAGCGGTGGCCGCCGTACGGTATCGATGGTCGAGAATCACATGGCCCGCCGGCCCTGCAGGGCTCGGATCAGCGTCACTTCGTCCGCGTATTCGAGATCGCCGCCCACGGGCAAGCCACGAGCAATGCGGGTGACGCTGCCGACGTGGGCTTCGAGCCGTTCGGCTAGATACATGGCCGTCGCCTCGCCCTCAAGGGTTGGGTTCGTGGCGATCACGACTTCCTCGAAACGTTCGCCGGCCCGGCTTGCCTCTTCGGCTCGCTCGATGAGCGGACGAATCTTCAGGCGCTCCGGACCCACGCCGTCTATCGGCGAGATGGCGCCGTGAAGAACGTGATATAGCCCCTTGAACTCCCCTGTCCTCTCCAAGGCCAGGACGTCGAGTGGCTCCTCAACCACGCACAGGCGGGTCGTGTCTCGACCCGTGTCGGAGCAGATGGAGCAGACCGGCCGGTCGCTGATGTTGAAGCAGCGCTCGCAGAAGACGACCTGCTCACGAACGGCGATCAGTGCCGCGGCCAGGGTTCGGGCTTCTGCCTCGGGAGCACGCAGCAGATGGAACGTCAATCGGGACGCCGTCTTCGGACCGATGCCGGGCAGGCGTGCAAAGGATTCGATGAGTCGAGCAACGGGCTCGATCAATAGCGCAGGCATGGCTGCGGCTACATGCCGGGCAGACGAAGTCCGCCGGTCGCCGCGCCCATCTTCGCCTCGCCTAGATCGCGCGCCGCGCGAAGGGCGTCGTTGACGGCGGCCACGATCAGGTCCTGCAACATCTCCACGTCGGCCGGATCCACGGCCGAGGGATCTATGGTGACGCTCACCAGTTTCTGGTCGCCCGTAGCCACGGCCTTCACCACGCCGCCCCCAGCAGATCCATCAACCGTGGCCCCGGCCAGTTCTTGCTTGACCCGCTCGATGGACTGCTGCATCTGCATCGCCATACGCTGCAGGTTGGCCATGCCCATGTCGTTTCCTCCTGCGCCGCCGTCGGCCGGCTGCCTGGACCGATCACTCGAAGTCTGGCCGAAACCGCGTTCGGCTGCACGCCCTAATGATGGCCGCCCGAACCGAAGACCTCCCGTGACGCGCCAGCTAGACCACGTCTCCGATGTCAACGATGTCGTCGCCATAGATGCGGCGGAACTCGGACAGGAGCCGCGTGCCATCGGTATCCTCCGGCAGAGCCGAGATCTCGACATTTGCGGCCACGCAGCGGACCGAAACCGGCATACCCAAGACGCGGCTCACGCCGTCCTCGAGGATGGGGCGGCGGCGCTCGGCCACGTCCTTGAAGAAGCTCTGGGCCTCTGGAAAGCCGAGGGTGACGACGGCCCCATCCACGCCAACGGGTCGGCAGGCCACGATCAGCGGCTTGGCAGAAGGACTCTTGCTGATGACCTCGACGATTTCGGCCCAGCGCTCGAGGAGAAGCTG
>JAYUDR010000046.1:0-6472 GCA_043739665.1 Chloroflexota bacterium | reverse complement strand
TCGGCTTGCGAAAGGAGGTCGATCAGCCCCTCAGACTGCTCGGGACCGGCCCCGGCAGCGGCCAAGTCGGCCAGTTCCAGAGTGGACCAGACCACCCGCCCGTCGCAATCCGACTCCATCCGCGCCAGGACACGTCCGAACAGTACGAGCTGACTGTTCGGTTTGGTCCGGTACAGGCGTCGGGCGATTTCGCTCAGCGGCGCCCCGGCCTCGCGCAAGGCTGCGGCCACAACCAGCGTCCGCGGCGTGGTGTTGGGGTGCTGGAAATTGGCCGTGTCCATGACGATGCCAGCGGTCAGGGCGGAGGCGAGCATCCCGTCGCCCGCATCGAGTGGCACGCCGAGACGCCACGCCAGCAGCGTGACCATTTCGCATGTGGCGGAACTATCCGAATCCACCCAATCGACGGCCCCGAAACGTGGATTCGAGAGGTGATGGTCTATGTCGAGGATCGGGACACGCTCGAACAGAGCCCGATGCGAGTCGAGGACCGGGCCAATCCGCTCCAATTCGCCACAGTCAACCACCACCACGAGGTCGTAGTCGAGTGTTGGGTCTGGCTCCTGGCGGAAGCGATCCATGCCGGGCAGGAACTTGTACATCGGCGGCATCGGGTCCGCGCACACGGGCGTGGCCAGGCCTCCATGCGCCTCAACGAGCATCGCCACTGCAAGGGCAGAGCCAAGCGCGTCGGCCTCGGGGTTTTCGTGGCAGATCGTCAGGACGCGGTGGGCTCCGCGCAGCCGTTCCACCACCTCGTCGGGCACGGCAGCCGCATACGTGGCGAGGTCAACGTGAAGGGTAACGGCGCCCCGCAAAGCGTCGCTCATCGGGGCTTCTTCCGCGTCCGCGCACTACCCGCTGGCGGCTCCTTGCCGCCGGCCGAGGCCGACCTGGCCGCGGCATCTCGCGTGCCCTTCCAGCCGGCGCGATCGCCTCGCCGCGATCCATCGGCCTGCGGTTTCGAAGACCGATCACCCGCGCGTCTGGGCCTCGGTTCAACCGCAGACTCGGCAGGAGTGGGCTCCTCGTCGGTGTCGCCTTCCTGGCGGAGGCGCCGAACGGGAGTCGGCAGAGACTCACTCGCTTTGTCGACATTACCGGTGCTGCGGCCTTCCTCCAGCTCGCCCAGGATCTGAAGGACCCGAGTTCCACGCTCCATCGAGTCGTCGAGCCGAACATCCAACTCCGGTATGCGGCGCAGACGGATCTTTGAGTTGAGACCGTGGCGAATGAATGGCATCGCCTTACGGAGCGCGGACAGTGTTTGCTTGCGCTCCGCATCCGAGCCAATGATGCTGACCCAGACTTTGGCGCGCGACAAATCAGCCACCGTCTCGACGTCGGTAACCGTTACGAAACCGATGCGCGGATCGCTCACTTCGCGCTCCAACGCCTGACTTATCTCCTGACGGAGGATCTGGTCGATCCGGTCTGTTCGCTGCGTCATCGAGCCCCGCTACTCCGACTCAACGGGACGCCCGGCTCACCATCTGCTGGGTGAAGCACTCGATGATGTCGCCTTCGATCAGGTCGTTGGTGCCGACGAGGGTGATGCCGCACTCGAAGGTCGTAGCGACCTCACGGACGTCGTCTTTCATGCGGCGCAGCGACTCGATCTTGTCGGTCGCAATGATCTTGCCGCCCCGCCAGACTCGAACGCTACCGCTTCGAACGATGCGTCCGTCGGTGACGTAGCAGCCGGCGATGATGGCGACCTTGCCGACGTGGAAGATCTTTCTCACCTCTGCCCGACCCTCAATAGTCTCGACCTGCTCTGGCTCGAGCAAGCCGCGCAGGGCCGCGGAGATATCGTCGGTGAGCTTGTAGATAATGTCGTACTGCCGGACATCGACCTTCTCAGACTCGGCTGCACGGCGGGCCGTCTCGGTTACCTTCGTGTTGAAGCCGACCACGATCGCGTTCGATGCGGCGGCGAGCATGATGTCGTTGTCCGTGACGTCGCCGGCGGCCTCGTGCAGGACGTTGATCCGGACCTCGTCTTCCGAGAGCTGGTCCAAGGCGTGGGTGATCGCACCCAGGGAGCCCGAAACGTCCGTCTTGAGAATGATCCGGAGTTCCTTGGTCTGGCCAGCCTGGATCTGAGCGTACAGATCTTCGAGAGTGGCGCGTCCGCGCCCTTCGGTGCTGGCTGCGGAAGCGGCCTTCCGCTCCTCGACCATGGTTCGGGCGATCTTCTCGTCGGCCACGACGCGCAGGATGTCACCGGCTTGGGGTACGTCCGCCAAGCCGAGCACCACTGCCGGGCTCGATGGACCGGCCTTGGTGATGCGCTTGCCGAGTTCGTTCTCGAGGGCCCGGACCTTGCCGTAGGTCTCGCCCACGACGATGACGTCGCCGACGCGCAGCGTGCCGGTCTGGACGAGAGCAGTTGCCACGGGGCCTCGGCCCTTGTCCAACTCCGCCTCGACGATCGTGCCGATGGCGGGGCGCTTGGGGTTGGCCTTGAGGTCCTGCAGGTCCGCCACGAGGTTGATCATCTCGAGCAGCGCGTCCAGGCCGACTCGGGTCTTCGCCGAAACCGGAACCATCGGCACGTCGCCGCCGTACTCCTCGACCACTACCCCGGCCTCGGCCAATCCGTTCTTGACGCGGTCAGGGTTGGCGTCGGGCTTGTCGATTTTGTTAAGGGCGATGATGATCGGCACCTTGGCGGCGCGGGCGTGGCTGATCGCCTCGAGGGTTTGGGGCATTACGCCGTCGTCAGCCGCTACCACGACGACCGCGATATCGGTGACCCTGGCACCGCGGGCACGCATGGCCGTGAACGCTTCGTGGCCCGGAGTATCGAGGAAGACGATGCGCCGGCCGTCCTTGATGATCTCGCTGGCGCCGATGTGCTGAGTGATGCCGCCACGCTCGCCGGCCGCGACCTTCGTGGTCCGGATGGCATCGAGCAGCGACGTCTTGCCGTGGTCGACGTGGCCCATGACCGTCACGATCGGGGCACGCGGCTGCATGAGGGACGGATCGTCCTCTTCGAAGAGCTGCTCCTTGGTAGCGGCGCCGACCGGGGCTGTCTCACCCGCCGTACCGTCGGCGCCAGCGACCGCGCCAACTGGGGCCGACTCCGCGACCTCGTATCCGAGTTCCTCCGCCACGAGCGACGCCGTCTCGCGATCAATTCCCTGGTTGATGTTGGCGAAGATGCCGCTCTTGATCAGCTCGCGGATAACGTCTGCGGGGTTGACGCCCAGCATGTCGGCGAGGTCCTTGACGGTAACGCTAGACGGAAGCTCGATGGCGGCGCGGGCCCGCGGATCCACGACAGCTGTCGACCCCGGCATCAAACCGTCGCGGCGCATCGGCTTGCGCGGACCACGACGGCCCCGCGTGCCGCTCCTACTCTTGGCCACGACTATCTCCTCCTACGATCCTGCTCGCCTCCCCTGTCAGTTCGGCTTGGAGTTCAGCCGGGATCGGCACTTCCAGCGCTCGCTGGAGCGACCCTTTGTCCAGTGCCGCACGTCGGCACTCAGCGGTGTTGCATAAATAGGCCCCGCGGCCGTCCATCTTGCCGGTCGGATCAATCACAACCCGACTGTCCGGCGTCCGCACCACACGTACAAGCTCGCGTTTCTGCCGCGCCGTCCTACAGACGACGCAAGATCGCGTCGGATAGCGCCGTGGAAGCGCGGCCCGGCCTACGAGGATACCTCCCCGTCGACGACCGCTTCGCTCGATTTGACAGCCTTGCGGCGCTTGGGTTTGGCCGGCGCGTCGGCCGTTTCAGAGGCCACCGGAGCGGCCACGGCGACAGCCTTGCGGCGCTTGGGCTTAGCGGACGCATCGACGATCTCAGTCGCCACCGGAGCGGTAACTGCATCCGCGGGAACCTCGATTTCGACAACGACGTCGGCCGGCGCAATCTCAACGACTGCCTCCGTAACGACCTCAGCGGAGGCGGCTTCGGCCTCAACTCTGGCAGCTTCGGCAACCGAAACGTCGCTTCGAATATCGATGCGCCAGCCGGTCAGCTTGGCCGCCAAACGGGCATTCTGTCCTTCGCGGCCGATAGCCAGCGAGAGCATTCTCTCGGGCACGACCACGTTGGCGATCCGATGCTCCTCGTCGATACGAACCTCGATCACCTGCGCCGGGCTCAGGGCCTTGGCAACGAACGAAGAGGGGTCCTCGGACCACTCGATTACATCGATCTTCTCTCCGCCCAGCTCCGCCACGACGGCCTGGACACGTGCGCCACGCTGGCCGACGGTCGCTCCGACCGGGTCGAGGCCTGGTTGGCGCGAGGTCACGGCGACCTTGGAGCGACTGCCGGCCTCGCGGGCGATGGCCTTGATTTCGACTGTACCCGCGTGAACCTCTGGCACTTCCAGCTCGATAAGGCGGCGCAGGAATCCCTTGTGTGTTCGACTTATGTAGATCTGAGGGCCCTTGGCGCTGCGCCTAACCTCCAGAACAAACGCCTTGACGTTCTGGCCGATGCGGTAGTGCTCAAGGGGCGACTGCTCGGTCGTGGCCAGGATCGCCTCGGCCTTGCCCAGCTCGAGAACGATCGCGCGCGGCTCGATGCGAGACACGGTTCCCGTGATCAACTCGCCTTCGCTGCTCGCGTACTTGTCGAATACGACGTTGCGCTCGGCCTCGTGCAAGCGCTGCAGGACGACCTGCTTGGCGGTCTGGGCGTGGATCCGGCCGAAGGCCTCCTGGTCGAGTTGCTCGGTCTCGACAGTGTCGCCGATCTCGGCGTCAGCCTGATGGGTCCGAGCGTCGTCGAGCGTCATTTGGGTGGCGGGGTCCTCTAACTCCTCCACCACGAGCCGGGCCCGATAGACGCGCACCTTGCCGGTCTCGCCATCGATCCGAACCTGGATGTCCTCGTCGCCGGCGACGCGCCGGTAGGCCGACTGGATCGCCTCCTCGACAGTCCGAACCAGCTGCTCCTTGGAGACGCCCTTCTCAGCGTTAAGCTGCAGGAGCGCGCCGACGAAATCACGACTCATTTCGCGCCTCCCGTTCGCTTCGCTCGGTCACCATCCAGTGAAACCGACATTTGAGCCGCTCGACCGGTCGACTGGACCGACGACCCTTACACCAGCCGCTCAACAAAAGACGTGGGGGTCACCCACGTCACGAGCGGCCGGCAGATTGCCCAGAGTATACACGGCGCCCCTGGACCATCCAAGAAGCGACGGGTGGCCGTGCGCGGGGAGCGGCCTGGGTTACTGCCCCTGATTCGGATCCTGCGCTGAACTCAGGGACCTTTCACCTCTGATCAATATGCCCGGGCGAAGAGCACTCGCCGCTCCGATGACCCTCCGCATACCATGCACTTCCCGGATTCGTCTGGCGAGTCGAAGGGTATGCAGCGGATAGTGGCTCCGGTTTCATCACTAACCTGCTTCTCGCATTTCCCATCGCCGCACCACGGCGCCATGAAGAACCCGCCCTCGCCCTCGAGCCCATCCTTGAGTTGCTGGTACGTGTCCGCCTGGTGTGTGTTCGAGTCGCGGAAATCCCGGGCGCGCTGCAGGAGTTCAGCTTGGTAGGCCCGCAGCCGAGCCGGCAACTCGGCCGCGAGTCGCTCAAGGGGCACGGCCTCCTTCGACCGATCGACACGCTTGACGAGCATCGCCTGGCCTGCGGCAACATCGCGTGGCCCGATCTCCATGCGGAACGGCACGCCGCGAAGCTCCCAGTGGTTGTACTTGAAGCCCGGCGACTCGTCGCGCCAGTCGACCTTGACCCGGACGGCCTTGCCCTCGGGCGTTTCAGCCAGGGCGGCCTGGAAGCGGTCGATCGCCTCGGCCACCGCGGCCTTTTCCTCGTCCTTGCGGAAGATCGGCACGATGACGACCTGGACGGGCGCCACGTTGGGCGGCAGCACAAGCCCCGAGTCGTCGCCGTGAGCCATGATCGTGGCTCCGACCATGCGCGTGGAGAAGCCCCAGGACGTTCCGTAGGGGTGCTTGCGCACGTTGTCGCGATCGAGGAACTCGATGCCGGCGGCACGGGCGAAGTTCTGGCCCAGCATGTGACTCGTGCCGGCCTGGAGGGCCTTCTTGTCGCGCATCATCGCTTCGATGCACCACGTGAACTCGGCCCCGGGGAACTTCTCGCCTTCGGTCTTGCGGCCCTTGATGACCGGGATCGCCAGCCACTCCTCGGAAACCTTGTCGTAGCAATCGAGGCCGGTCGCGACCTCCTCCTCAGCTTCCTCGCGCGTGGCATGGAAGGTGTGGGCCTCTTGCCACAGGAACTCCGTCGTCCGGAGGAAGAGCCGAGTTCGCAGCTCCCAGCGAACCACGTTGTTCCACAGGTTCATCAGCAGCGGCAGGTCCCGATAGGAATGAATCCAGTCCTTGACGCTGTCGGCGATGATCGCCTCGCTGGTCGGCCGGATCGCGAGCCACTCGTCGAGCGGCTTTCCGCCGGCGTGGGTGACCCAGGCGACCTGCGGGTTGAAGCCCTCGACGTGTTCGGCTTCCTT
>JAYUDR010000045.1:0-2457 GCA_043739665.1 Chloroflexota bacterium | reverse complement strand
ACGCCGGCGATCAGTCTGGCTCCCGGCGAGACGCCCGGGCCTGCCGCCACGCCGGTCTCGACGCCATCGATAAACGACCGCGTCACGATCCTGTTCACGGGTGTGGATTCCGCCCCAAGCCGGGAGGAGCATCTGTACGACTCGATCCTGGTCGTGAGCTACGATCCGAAGACCAACTCGGTCCAGATGGTCAGCGTGCCTCGTGACACGGCCGGTTTCCCGATGTACTTCGGGAACCACCCAACGGTCTCGGCCGCGACCAGGATCAATTCCGTGCCGGGGTATGTTCACAACGGCTGGATCAAGTCGCCCGACGCCCCTTATACGACCCTGGTCAAGGAGGTGAGCTACCTCGTTGGCATCCCCATCGACTATTACGCCGTGATGGATCTGGCCGGCTTCGTGAAGATGATCGACAAGGTAGGCGGGATCGACGTCGTGAATCCGAGTGAGATCGTTGATATAGCAAACCCGAGCCTCGGCTGGCCCGGCTACGACTGGCTCGATGGCACCTTCGGCTTCACCCTTGCCGCCGGACCGCAGCATCTGGACGGCCGGCACGCCCTCGCCTACGTGAGGGCTCGCAAAGGTAACGCCGGGGGCGACTTTGCGAGGGCCGGCCGGCAGCAGCAGGTCCTGATCGCCTTGCTACACAAGATGGCCGAGCCGAGCGAGATACTGTCCCTGCCGGACCTGGTCTCGACCCTCTCATCGAGCGTCAACACGACCTTCCCGGCGGGCCAGGTGGCTGACTATATAGACATCGGCCAGAACGTCCCCAGCGAGAACTTCCATCAGGTAGTGCTGAGCGTACCCGACTACGCGTACTACATGACCAGTGGTGGGACCTGCCTGCTCTACCCGAAGGTTGCCGCGGAGTCGATCGCCTTGTTCGGCACAGACAGCACCTGGTCCGGCAAACCCGTACCGGCCTTCAGTTGCCCCTAGCGCCTAGCTTGCCAGACCGAGCCTGCGCAGGAGACGCCTCCAGAGCGGAGACGGCGGGTAGTACCGAGTGTTCACGTAGAGCTGGTCGCCGCTAACTGAGCCGACCGTGTCCAGCCGCTTCTCGAAGCCCCGGCTTGCCATGAACCGCTCCACGTCTGGTTTGAGCGGTTGGTCCTTGTAGAGGGGCTTCGCTTCCACTTCCATCCAGATGACCCGAACGGAATCGAGGAGAGTTCCGGCGCCGTTCAAGACACGAAGTTCTGCGCCCTGGACGTCCATGTGGATGTAGTCGATGACAGTCAGCCCGTAACGCTGCGCCACCGCATCCAGCCGATCGGTCTCGACCTGGGTCGAATTGTCGAAATGGACCCAGGGGAGGGTCGTGAGGTGTCCATCCGGAGGGAGAAGCGAACTCGACTTGTTGCCGTAGTCCCAGTCGGTGTCGGACGGCTTGTTGGGCGGTCGCCCCGATGAAACGTGGAACGTGGCGTGCCCGGCCGTCTCGTCCAGAGCGAGGGCAACGACTTGGACTTGATCCGCCCCGTGGCGGGCCAGGTTGGCCTTGATCAGATCCACGTTGGCGGGAAGTGCCTCCACTGCCCAGACCCGGGCTGCCGGGAACAGTCGGGCGTACCGGATGGAGTCCTCGCCTTCGCAGCTGCCGATGTCGAAGATCACCCACGGCGACTGGCGCGGCAGAAGGCGCAATAGAGCTGCCTGGTGAGGCAAGGGCGACGCTAAGAACTCGTCACGGTTCAAGGGTCCATCCTCCGGAGAGTGACGCTCGCTGCGAGGCATCCGCCACCGCGGCTGAGAGCGCGCCGCACTCGCCCCACAAAGAGCTGGAAACGTAGGCTCCGCGTGAAGAGGGCGGGATGATTCCGGGTCAATTCACGAAACAGCTGAGCCCGGCGTGGCTCGGCATCGTGGGTTCTTGTGCCGGGCCGGGCGCGATAGAGAAAGAGTGGCTCTGCGACCCTCTCGCCCTGGACCCCTTTCTCCAGGCAGGCAAGCCAGAAGTCGTAGTCCTCCCAGAGTTCCTGCTTGGGGTTGTACCCGTCTGTGAGTGCCCAGACTCCGCGGCGATACAACGAGCAGTAGGGAATTCGATTGCCGACGCACATGGAGATTCGCTCCCATGGGCCGGCGTGGAGGATGCTCGAGGTCGCGCCAATCACCTGCCAGTCCGTATAGGCGATCGAGACCGAGCGGTTGGCCTCAAGCAGCGCCACGGTTCGCTCCAGCATCAGCGGCTGGAGCATGTCGTCGGCGTCCAGCGGAAGGATGTAGCGGCCTGTAGACATGGCGATGCCGTTGTTGCGGGCGACCGAGACGCCCTGGTTCGGCTGGCTCAGTAATCGGATGTGATGGTGCGGGTGCTGCTCAATGAGCCGTCGGGCCGTCTGAGCTGTGTCGTCGGTGCTGCCGTCATCGACGATGACGATCTCCCAGTCGGTCCAGGTTTGGGCCACGACGCTGGCAACGGCGTCCCCGAGAAACTCGGCCTGC
>JAYUDR010000044.1:0-6501 GCA_043739665.1 Chloroflexota bacterium | reverse complement strand
ATCATCGGGTTCGGCCCGATCGTCGAGCGGGGCCGTCAGGCCGCCGAGCTGCTCGAGGCGGACGGTTGGTCGGTGGGTCTGATCAATGCCCGCTTTGCCAAGCCGCTCGATCGCCAGCTGATCCTGGATCAGGCTCGCGGTAAGAAGCTCCTCGTGACCCTTGAGGAGAGTGTCGTTACCGGCGGCTTCGGAGCGGGAGTGTTGGAGCTCCTGGAAGAAGCGCGGCTGGTGGACCCGTCTTATCGGGACGTTTCGGTGCGGATTATCGGGATCCCCGCGGAGCGTTTCGTGGACCACGGTTCCGTGGATCAGCTGCGGCATCTGCTCAGGCTCGACTCTGCCGGCATTGCGGACCAGGTCCGCGAAACGCTAGTTCGGATGAAGGTATCGCCGAGGCGAGTCTCCGCCGATGAATCGGAGCGCACAAAGGCACACGCGTCCTGAGGCCGGATCAAAAGATGCGCTCGATGCCCGGCGCAACCCGCGTCCCAGCGCAGCACGAGATGAGCCGGTTGTGCCACGATTGGCGGCATGAGTCCAGCCGCACCGAAACCTACCCGCCAGCGCCTAGACCAACTGCTTGTTGAACGGGGCCTGGCCGAGACACGGACGCGCGCCCAGGCGCTCATCCTGGGTGGTCATGTTCGAGTCGGTGATGGTGACGCCGCCCGCACAGACCGCAAGTCCGGCGATTTCGTGCAGACCACGATAAACCTGGAAGTGGAGGCGCCGCCGCCCTTCGTCTCACGCGGTGGCCTGAAGCTGCGAGCCGCGCTCGACTATTTTGGAGTGGAGCCCGTGGGCTTGGTCTGCCTGGACGTGGGCTCGTCAACGGGCGGCTTCACGGACCTGCTCCTGCAGCGCGACGCCAGCAAGGTCTATTCCGTGGACGTCGGCAGGGGCCAACTGGCGGAGGCTCTTCGCCACGACTCAAGGGTTATATCGATGGAGCGGACCAACGCCCGAGCCCTGGGACCAGGGGTGCTGCCGAGCACGGTCGATCTGGCCGTAGTGGACGTTTCGTTCATTTCGCTGGACCGCATTCTTCGCCCGGTGGCCACTTGCTTTGGGCCAACCGGCGGTCGCATCGTGGCCCTGGTCAAGCCTCAATTCGAGGCCGGCCGTAAGCAGGTTCGTGATGGCGTCGTGCGCGACCCGCAAATTCATCGCCAGACGCTGGAGACGGTGGCGCGCTACGCCCTGGGCATCGGGCTGAAGCTGCGCAACGCGATCGCTTCGCCCCTAATCGGCCCTGCCGGTAACAGGGAGTTCTTCCTGGAGTTCGATGTGCCGCCCGGCTTCACGCCACAGGACGGTGAGCCGGTGGAGCTGCCGCAGGAATGGATGACCAGATTTGGAGAGCTGGCCGGGACATGAAGCTCGAATGCCTCGGATTCGCCTACAACCCCACGAAAGAGGCGGCGCTCGACCTGCTCGAACGGGCCGAGGGATGGTGCGAGGTCCGCGGCATTGACCACTGGGCCGCACCGGCCGGTGATCTGGCGGCTCTGATCGAGCGGCTGCCCAATACCGGCGGTCTCGTTGTCTTGGGCGGAGATGGCACCTTCCTGCGCGCGGCGCGGGCGGTGGCGGCAGTGGATGTGCCGTTGCTGGGCGTCAACCTGGGCAAGGTGGGCTTTCTCTCAAAGGTGGAGACGCCCGGCCTGGAGGCCGTTCTCGCCCAGCTCGTAGAAGGCGACTTCACGCTCCAGGACCGAATGGCTCTCGAGGCAACGATTCACCCTGGTGGTCAAAGTGAGGCCGGCGAGACTTTCTTTGCGCTGAATGAGATCGCGGTGGCGCGCGGTTCGCTGGCCCGGGTCTGCCGCATCGAGGTCGAGATCGGGCCATCGCATCTGGCGACCTTCACGGCCGATGGACTGGTCGTCTCGAGCCCCACTGGCTCTACCGGCTACTCGTTCTCGGCGGGTGGCCCTATCGTCGATCCGACGAGTCGCAACCTGATCGTGACACCGATCGCCGGCTATCTCACCGCCATCCGCTCGGTTGTCGTCAGCCCGCGGCACACGGTTCGATGCCGAGTCCTCGATGCCTATGACGTTCTGATGAGCGTCGACGGACGTGAGGATCGGCGACTTGCCATCGGCGACGTGGTCTCGGTTTGCGAGATGGATCGTCCGATCCGGCTGATCGAGCCGCGAGGCGCCGTGCCGTTCTGGGATCTGCTTCGCCAGAAGTCGGAACTCTTGCCGTCATGACGGAAGCGCTCGAGGCCGGTGCCATCGATGCTGCCGCCGAACCGACGAGCGGGTCGGGCGCGTCCACGGTCCCAGTCGATCAGATTGACGGGTCGGAGAGCGTGTCGCCCAAGAACGCCCCTTTGGCGGCCGGCCGCCTGGCCGAACTCAGCGTCCGCAACCTGGCCCTGATCGAACGATTGGCCATCTCCTTCGAGCCCGGGCTCAACGTCCTCACCGGCGAGACCGGTGCCGGCAAGAGCCTGCTGATCGACGCGCTTGGACTCGCCATCGGCGCCCGGGCCGACACGTCGCTGGTCCGGCACGGGTCCGACCAGGCGCGGGTCGAGGCCCTGTTTGACCGCATGCCGGAGCCGCTCATCTGCGTGCGCGAGGTTTCTGCCGCGGGCCGCTCCACCGCCAGAGTGGATGACGAGGCCGTGACGGCGGCCCGCCTGGCGGACGTGGCGGGACCGCTCGTGGAGATTCACGGCCAGCACGACCAACAGCGCCTCCTCGATGAGCGCTGGCAACGGGAACTTCTGGACGCCTTTGGTCGGCTGGAGGGTGAACGCGCCGCAATGGCGGCGGCCGTCGAGGCCTGGCGGGCGAACCAGGCTGCGCTTGCGGAGCTGGCCCTGGACCCTCGGGAACTCGCCCGGCGCCTGGAGCTGCAAGACCACCAGGCGGCGGAGATCAGCGGCGCAAACCTGCGCGTGGGAGAGACGTCGGAGATCCGGTCTAGGCTGACCGCGGCCCAGAATGCGGAAGCCATAGCCCGCGGCAGCGTTGAGATCTACGAGGCTGTGGCCGGGGAGGGGAGCGGCGCCAGAGAGGTGACCGCTCAGGCCGCCCAACGGGCCCACGACATGTCGCGGTTGGATGATCGCTACGGGCCGATTGCGGAGCGCCTGCTGGGGCTGGCAGCCGAACTGGAGGACGCCGCGGCCGAGGCCCGGGACCTGGCCGAGAGCGTCGAGCACGACCTCACCGCAATCGCGGCCATGGAGGAGCGCCTGTCAACGATCTTCTCGCTGGAACGCAAGTACGGCGAGGACGAAGCATCTGTGATTGCCTATGGTGAACGAGCGATGGCCGAGGCAGATCGTCTGCGCGCCCTCGACGCCTCGCGCGAGATTCGTCAGCTTGAGGCGGCGCGCCTTCTTGTGGCTGTGGCCGCGGCCGCGCAGGCCCTGTCGGCCGGCCGGGCCGGGGCTGCCGGGCGACTCGCACAGGCCGTGGAAGCTGCCCTCGGCGGCCTGGGCTTCCGCCAGACCACGTTCCAGGTTGCGGTCTCGCGGCGCGCTGCCGGACCCGCCGAGCCAGCCGTGGAAATCGACGGGCAACGTTTCGCCTTCGACGGCAGTGGCGCGGATTTGGTGGCCTTTCTGATCGCCCCAAACCCCGGCGAGCCGGCCCGTCCGCTGGCCCGCATCGCCTCGGGTGGCGAGCTGTCACGTGTGGCTCTGGCAATCAAGCAGATCCTGGCCGAGGCCGACCAGACGCCCACCCTGGTTTTCGACGAAATCGACACCGGCATCGGTGGCCGCAGCGCCGAACCGGTGGGCCGCTCCCTCTGGGAACTGGCCCGGACGCACCAGGTCCTATGCGTCACTCATCTGGGTCAGATCGCGGCCTATGCCGACGCCCAGTTCCGTATAGAGAAGCAGGTCCGAGACGGTCGGACCGTGACGGTGGTGCGGCGCGTGGATGGCGAGGAGCGTGTGGTCGAGTTGGCCCAGATGCTGGCCGGCGCGGAGGGCGGGTCCGCGGCACGGGCCAGCGCCGAGGAACTGTTTGAACGGGCCGAGTCATGGCGGCGGACAGCGGGGAGTCGCTAACGTGGCCGGCGGCGCGACGAAGGCACCGTCGGACGCACTGTCGAACCAGAGCGGCCGCGCCGCAGCCGAACTGGACCGCCTCGCGATCGCGATCGAGGACTTCCTGACGTACCTGCGCGTCGAGCGTGGGCTGTCCGAAGCAACGCTGAGCGCGTACCGCTCCGACCTGCTGGACTTCGCCTCCAGTCGCGGGGCCTCTGCCTTGTGGGACACCTCGGCCGAGACCCCGGTCAACTACCTGAGCATGCTCGGCTCGCCCGAACGTGGCCGTCGCACCGCCCTCCGGCCGACGACACTGAGGCGCCGCGCCGCGTCACTCCGCGGCTTCTACCGGTTCTGTTTCGCCGAGTGCGTCATCGAAACCGACCTGGCCTCCAGGTTCGACTTGCCACGGCAACCTCGCCTGCTGCCGGAGGTTTTGACGGTCGAGGAGGTCGAACTTCTGCTTGCGAGTCGAGGGGACGAGTCACCGTCGGGGATTCGCGATCGGGCGCTGCTGGAACTCCTCTACGCCTCCGGGCTGCGCATCTCGGAGGCCGTTGGCTTGGACTGCGAGCGCATCGACCTTGAAGGTGGACTCGTCCGGGTCGTGGGCAAGGGCGATCGTGAGAGGCAAGTCCCCGTGGGCGAGGTGGCGGTTGTCTGGCTGCGCCGCTACGTGGCCGATGTCCGGCCCGGCCTACTAGCCCGAGGGCACGCCGATGGCACACACGGCGGGCCGCTGTTCCTGTCCGTTCGAGGAGCGCGCTTGGGCCGGCGACGCGCCTGGGAGATGCTGGTCGATGCGGCCCGGACTGCCGGTCTGAAGAATGGGATCAGCCCCCATACACTGCGTCATTCCTTTGCCACTCATCTGCTGGAGGGAGGAGCCGACCTGCGCATCGTTCAGGAGTTGCTCGGACATGCGAGCATCAGCACGACACAGTTGTACACACATCTGACCGGCGAACGGATCAAAGACGTTTATGCTCGTGCCCACCCACGGGCTTGATTGAGAAGGAGACGAGGATGAGCTACGCACAATCTCTCCTGGCAAAGGACGAAGAGATCCTCTACAGAGGCCGCCAGCACTGGCTGGCGCCGATCTCGGACAGCCTGAAGCCATTTGTGTTGATCCTGTTGGGCCTCGTCCTGCTCTTCGCAGAGCTCAAGGTCAGTCCGGCAGGCGCGATGGCGACCGCATGGATGGCGATTTCGGGGATCGTCCTGATTGTGGGTCTGATCTGGATGGGCATCATCGTTCTGACGTGGCGCGCTCAGGAGTACATCATCACTACTCGCCGCGTTCTCAAGATCGAGGGCCTCCTCGACAAGAAGAGCGGCGATAGCTCGCTCGACAAGATCAATGACGCGGTCCTCAAGCAAGGTCTCCTCGCGCGCATCTTCCATTTCGGCGATCTTGAGATTCTCACTGCCAACGAAGAGGGGATCGATCGCTACACCATGCTGGCCAATGCGGTCAACTTCAAGAAGGCCATGCTGAACGCCAAGAACCAGCTCGAGGACGGCTATCGCGGATCCGTGGCGACGGCGCCCACCGCCGCGCCTGCCGCTGCTGCGCCGGCTGCCAGGTCAGGCAATGCCGACGACGTGACGGAGACTCTGGCCAAGCTGGCCGACCTGCGCGACAAGGGCGCTATTACGCCGGCCGAGTACGACGCCAAGAAGGCTGAACTTCTGAGTCGCCTGTAGCATCAACGCCGATCTGGTGGCGCCCACAGGCGCCGCCAGCCTCGAATGCAGTGAGGTCGCGGGTTGAGTTCGCTGGATCTATCTCAAGCGATCATCTTCATCGGCATGTTCGTGCTCGTGTCGGGTCCAGTTCATGAGTGCGCACATGCCTTTGTGGCCTGGAAGTTAGGCGACGGCACGGCCAAAATGCTCGGGCGCGTCAGCCTCGATCCGATCAGGCACTTTGACCCGGTCGGTGGGACCTTGCTGATCGTCAGCGTGATGATCGGAGCCATCTCAGGTTCGCCGTTCGGGTTTGGCTGGGCCAAGCCGACGCCGGTCAACCCGTACAACCTGAAGGGCCGCTACGCCGACACAATGGTTGCCGTGGCGGGTCCGCTGTCGAACCTGGCGTTAGCCGTCGTCTGTGCGATCGGGTTCCGGATTGTCGACCTGTACCCGGATAACACCTCGCCCTCGAGCATGCTGGCTCTCGTCTTCTTCGTCGGAATCGAGATCAATGTCGTCCTCATGTTGTTCAACCTGATCCCAATCACGCCGCTCGACGGTTCGCACGTCTTGTTCGATCTGCTCGACCCGCGGACGGCTGAATCCGTTCGGACTTTCATGAACCAATACGGGCTGATGTTGTTGATAGTCGTCGTGCTACTGGCGCGCCAGATCATCGTTCCTATCCTGGTGCCGATCGTGAACTTCCTTGCGGGCGTGCAGTTACTGGCGGGTTGAAGGCATTGGCCGGACACTGGTGGGCGGCCAAGATCCGCCGTACG
>JAYUDR010000043.1:0-15363 GCA_043739665.1 Chloroflexota bacterium | reverse complement strand
CGCAATCAAGTCCCTCGAGGCGCTGCTCGGCGGTCTGGACGACGTGCCGGTCCTCGTCCTCGGCCTGACCTACCGCGAGGCCGTCAAGGAGCTGGCCTGAGCGTCGTTGGTTCGGCGGGAGACCGCCACGACCTCGAGGTCTGGGGCGCGGCTAAGGAGCAGATGGGGATATACGGGAATGCAGTGGCCGCCGACACCGATGCCCGGCTGGTGGATGTGCGAGTAAGGCTGGCTGTTGGCGCCCTCGATGACTTCCTGAATGTCGACGCCGACGCGATCGGCGTAACGGGCAAAGTCGTTGGCCAGGGCGATGTTGACGTCGCGGTAGGTCGTGTCGGCGATCTTGCTGAACTCGGCTGCCTCGGCGCAGCTCATGGACACGATCTCGGCGTCCAAAACGGAATCGTAGAACTCGGCCGCGCGTCGCCCGGATTCGGGGCCGATGCCGCCGACCAGCTTGGGATAGGTGGCGAGGTTCGCGAAGACGGCGCCCGAGAAAAGGCGTTCCGGCGAGAAGGCCACGAAGAAGTCCGTCTCCGCCTTCAAGCCGGTCGCCGCCTCGATCCTGGGCGCGAACCGAGCGCGCGTGTCGCCGACCGGGAGAGTGGTCTCGAAGATGATCGTGACGCCGGGGTGGACAGCGGCGGCGATCGAATCCACGGCCGCGTCCATATAGCGATAGTCCGGCTGCTGGGCGTCGTCGAGCATGACCGGGACGATCAAGACGACCACGTCCGCGTCGCGGGCCGCGGCGGCTGCGTCCGTCGTGGCGCTCAGGCGGCCGGCGGCGTGAGTCTCTGCCACTCCCTCGCTGAGGCCCGGCTCCGCGGCTACATGAGACCGGCCTGAGTTGATCGCGGCCACGACATCGGGATTGATGTCAACCGCGGTCACATTCCAGCCGTGTCGGGCGAACTGGACGGCGAGTGGCAGGCCCATCTTCCCGGCTCCCACGACGACGGCCCGGCCGGCGGTACCCGGTTCGCCGGTCCACGGGCTGGCCGGGCGAGGGGCGGTGTGTGTGCACGGGTTGGCCGGCGGAGCCATGGACCCGCCGAGGAGGCTGACGACGCGTGACGGTCGCAGGACGATTGTCATTGGGCTGAAAGCCTCGAGGGAAGGTCTGAAAGGTCGATGGGCCGGTGTTCGGAGGCCGCAGTTAACAGGGCGTTGGCGATGGCCACTGCCCACAGCCCATCCTCGGCGTCGACGTAGGGCCGCTCGCCCGTTCGAAGCACGCGCACGAACTCGTCCAATTCAGCCCTGAGCGGTTCGACGTTGGCGATCGGGATCTCGGCCACATCGCCCGTGAAGGTGGTGGCGTAGCCGCGAATCAGCAGCGGCCGGTCCACGTTGGAGCGAGTGAAGGTCAGCTTCTGGGTCAGGTAGTCCAGCTCGAACATGCCTTCTTCGCCGACGGCCACCAGGCTGCGCCGCTTGGCGGGCGTCAGCCAGTTCACATCCAGGAAGCCCGTGGTTCCAGACGGGAAGTGCATCAGGCCGAAGGTCAAATCCTCGTGGCTGGCGTGGAGACGCTGGGCCGTCTCGGCGTAGACGCGCACCGGCCGTTCGGCCGCGATCCAGCACAGCATGTCGACGTCGTGCGTACCCAGGTCCACGGTAACTCCCACGTCGCGAATTCGCGCCGGGAAGGGGCCGGCTCGCCGGCTGGTGATGGCGTAGATCGCGGACAGCCAGCCCTCGCGAAGCAGGCGGCCCATCTCCATGACGGCCGGGTTGTACCGCTCCACGTGGCCGACCTGAACGCGTACGCCGCGCTTCCGGGCGGCGTTGACGATGGCCAGGCCGTCTTCGACGGTTGCGGCTAACGGCTTCTCAACCATGACCGCCAGGCCGCGCTCGATGGCCGCGAGCGCCAGCGACAGATGGGCCGTGGTCGGCGCGGCCAGAATGAGGCCGTCCACGTCAGCCTCTTCGATCATAGCCAGCGGATCCGCGAAGCCCTTGGCGCCCGTCTGCGACACTGCCGCTTCGAGCGCGGTGGCATCCGGGTCGGAGACGGCCGCGAGCGTGGTCTCGGGGTGGTTTGAGATGACTCGCAAGTGGTTCCGACCCATCGATCCCAGCCCGGCCAGGCCGAGCCGCAAGGGCGCGGTCATGAGCGGTCGCCCACACCGACCGGGTCGCGAAGCACGGCCGCGCGCAGGGCCTCGATGACCTCCTTCTGTTCGGCTTCGGTGAGACCGGGGTACATCGGCAGGGACATGGAGCTTGCCGCCGCCGCGTCGGTGTTGGGCAGGTCCGCTTCGATGCCAAGCTCCATCACATACGCCTGCCGGTGGCACGGGATCGGGTAGTAGATGCCGCATATGACGCCGGCGTCTTTCATCTCGGCCACTATCTCGTCGCGGGCCGAGCCGACGCCGATGGTGTACTGGTGGTACACGTGCGTCCGGCCGTCGGGACAGGTGGGCAGGCGAATGGGCAGATCGGCGAAGGCCTCGTCGTAGCGCCCGGCAATCGCCTGGCGGCGGGCCGTATTCAACTCGAGCTTATCCAGCTGGACCAGACCCATGGCCGCAGCAATGTCGGTCATGCGGAAGTTGTAGCCGAGGATTTCGTGGTGATATCGCTGCCGCATGCCCTGGTTGCGGTAGAGCCGGATCCAGTCGGCCAGGCGATCGTCGTTGGTGGTAACGAAGCCGCCCTCGCCCGTGGTCATGTTCTTGGTGGCGTAGAGGCTGAAAGCCGCGGTGCCGAAACTGCCCGCTCGGCGGCCGCGGTACCGAGCCCCATGCGCCTGGCAGGCGTCCTCGACGACGGTCAGGCCGTGGCGGTCGGCTATTGCCCCTATGGCGTCCATATCCGCCACCATGCCGAACAGACTGACCGGACAAATAGCCCTCGTCCGGGGCGTGATGGCGGCCTCGATTCGGCCGGCGTCCATCAGGTAGGTGTCGGCCTCGATGTCGACGAATACCGGGGTGGAGCCGGTGAAGAGAATCGAGCTGACGGTGGCGTTGAACGTGTGCGAGACGGTGATGACCTCGTCGCCGGGGCCAAGGCCCAAGCCTGCAAAGATCGACATCAACGCGACGGTGCCGTTTGAAAGGGCAATTGCGTGCTTGGCTTCGCAGAAGGCGGCCCAGCGCTCCTCGAGTTCGGCAACCTTGCGTCCGCCGGCGATCATGCCGCTCTGAATGACTTCAGTTACGGCGGCAATCTCGTCGGGACCGAGATCTGGGCGCGCTGGTGGGATCATGCTGAGACTCCTGTGCTCGATGCGGGTCGCTCCACCAGTGAACCGCTTTGCGAACTGTAGGCGAAGACGCGACCGCATCGCTGGCAGGCCAGGGAAGCATCAGGTGACGGCGTGGGGGCGGCCTTGGAGCCGGTTGAATCGGCCAGCCGGGCGCCGCAGGCGCAGACCCAACCGAGCCGGCGGGCCGGGTTGCCGGCCACCAGCGCGTGGTCGGGCACATCGTGCGTGACAACCGAGCCGGCGCCCACCGTGGCGAAGCGGCCGACCGTGACACCGGCTACGACAACGGCCCCGGCACCGATGGAGCAGCCGTCCCGCAACTCTACGGGGCTGACCGTCCAGTCGCCCGCGCGGGCAAGCTCACCAGTCGCGGTTAAGGCGCGTGGGTACCGATCGTTCGTGAGGATCGCGCCCGGGCCTATGAACACGCCGTTGCCGACCGTTACGCCGTGGTAGACGAGGGCCCCGTTCTGGACCTTGACGCTGTCGCCGATGCGGACGCCTTCGTCGATGAAGGCGTCCCTGCCGATGATGCAGTCCGCTCCCAGACTGGCGCCGCTTCGCAGGACGGCACGATTCCACACGCTGCTGCGTGGGCCGACGCTAACGCCGTCTTCGAGCTCTGCTGACGCGTGAACCCGCGCCGTGGGGTCGATCACGAGGAACTCCTGCAGCGGAACGGAGGTGGCGGAGGGATCCTCGGACGCCGCTCAGCCGGCTCCAGAGTATACCGGACCCTATTGACGCCGGCCCCGCCCGAGGCTTTTGGGGCCGGCCCTCCACACGACGATCAGGCGCCAAGCCGCTCGGAGCGAGGGGCCGACGACGCTACTCGCGGCTCCGCTTGCCAAGACGGAGCAGCCCAGCCGCAATGGCCAGCCCGGCCGCCAGGGCGAGGGCGCCACGCCAATCAACCACAGTCCGAACGTCGCCCTCCACCTTCCGGGCGAGCAGGATGATGCTTCTGCTCTTGCCCTCGAGGGTGAGGTTGCCGGCGATGATCGTCCGCGCACCGCCCTGGTGGATCACCACGTTGCGAGCCAGAACGGTCCGCGCAAACCCCTGCGTCACCGACACGTCACTGCCGATGGCGACGCCTATCGCGCCGAGTTCGACTGAAATTCGCTCGGCCCGAGCGAAGGCGATGCCACCCATGCGGACGGCAATGTCGTCGGCCTCGGCCCGGCCGATGCCGCCCGTGGAAACGGTGATGTCTTCCGCCGAGGCAGCGGCGATGCCACCTCTGGTAACGGTGACCGTCTCGGCTTCGACCTCGCCGGCACCGCCCTGAGTGATGTTCACCGTCGTTGCTGCGACGCGCTGACTGGGTGGCTCAGGCACCTCGATGGCCTGCCTCGCTGGGGTGGCCTTCGATTCAACAGCCTTGCCAGCGGCCGATCGTCGGGCTCGCACTGGCTTCGGCAAATCCGGCTCGGTGGCTTTGCGCGTGGCACGTTTCGCGGTTCCGTTGCCCGACTCTTCGCTCATTTCCGTCCCTTCTACTGCCTGCCGGTCGCGCGGGCCGGGCCGACCGCATACGACCGCCTGCGCCAGCCTACAGCGGCGACCCGGCCGACGGTAGTGGCTCACGGAATCAGCCGCTATCGCTACCGCTGCCAGCGGCCGATTCAGCGCGGGCGAAGGCTCCCGACCAACTCCAACAAGCTGGGGTTTGAGCGATCGCGGTCGGACAGAATCGGCCGGCCGTCGGGCGTCCCGTCGACCTTGGGCCAGGGCACGCTCACGGCGGGGTCGTCCCAGGCGAAGCCGAGCTCATCTGTGCCGTCGTACTCGTTGGTCACGAGGTAGAGGAGCTGCAGCGGCTCGAGGGCCAGGAATCCGTGGGCCACCCCGGTGGGGATCGTGACGGTCTCGGCCGCGCCCAGCTCGCGCATCTCGATGACGGCATGGGCCGATGAGTCGGCCAGAACAGGGCGCACGTCGACGAGGGCCACGAGCGCTCGGCCGCTCACGACTGTCCAGTAGTCGAGCTGGCGGCGATGGTAGTGCAGCCCGCGGAGGACGCCGGGCGCGGATGTGGACAGGTTCGCCTGGACGAAGCGCGCCTCCGGCAGCCCGGCAACTTCCTCAGTCAACTCCCCGAAGATTGAGTTGCGCCAGATCTCGACGAATGAGCCGCGGGAGTCCGCGAGTCGGTTAAGCCGGCTGTAGCGCACGCCCCGGATGCGCGACCCGGCCCCGCCCGCAGGAGCCTCGCCCGCAGGAGCCTCATTTTGACTCATCGTCCAGCCTCCATTCTTCGGGTGAGCAACTTCAGGTATTCCGCGGCTGCATCCTGCCATGACCGCAGCAGTCCGCCGGGGAGTGGCGTCGCCTCGAGCACGCCCCAGGCCGGCGGGTTCGACGGTCGCGGCCACGTGCTCAGCGGCACGTCGTTGGTGGCGATGTCGATGCCGGCCAGTCGCAGGATCTCGCGGGCCCACTCGGCGCGCGATGCCCGGCCGGTGTTGATGATGTGGTGGATCCCGCTGAGGTTGCGGCCACCGGGCCGGCTCCACTCGACGATCAGGGCGACGATCGCGCCGGCCAGGTCCGGGGCGTAGGTCGGGCAGCCCACCTCGTCCGAGACGAGGCTCAGCGTTTGCCCGGCACTTCGAGCCTTTTCGGCCGCCGCAATGATTTTCTGCGGGAAGTCGACGCCGGGCAGGCCGCACAACCAGGCGGTTCGGACGATGGCCAGAGCGGGCGCGGCCGATGCCACCAGGCCCGCGGTCTCGCCCGAACCAGCCGCCGCCGCGAACCCTTCCCAGGTCGCGCCATAAGCCGCTCGGGCGGCCGTCTCGCCGGCCAGCTTGGCCGCGCCATAGGGATTGCCCGGGTTGGGCCGGTCCGTCGGGCCGTATGGCAGGCCGTCGGTTCGACGCCCGTCGAACACTTCATTCGTGGACACCATAATCATGGCCGCTCCGGCGTCGGCGCAGGCTCGGGCCATCTCACCCGTGGCCGTTCCGTTGCGGCGCATGGCCAGTTCGGGGTCGCGGGCGCAGCCGTCAACGTCCGTCCAGGCCGCGGCATGGATAACGACGTCAGGCCGATGGAGCGTGACCAGCCGGCGCGCGGAAAGGGGGTCGTCAAGGTTGTGTACGGGTAGGTCCCAGGCCAGGACTTCGCGTACGGCCGCAGCTGCCGTGAGCCTCTTGACGAGCGAGGTGCCGAGCCGCCCGCCCGCCCCCGTGACGGCTACTCGCATCCGCGCGACGCCCTCACCGGGCCTCGTGGGAGCCGGCCAGCCGAGCCCCGTACTGCCGCTGGTAGTAGTCCTTCCACTCCCCGGCCTTGATGCCCCGCCACCAATCCTGGTTCTGGAGATACCAGTCCACGGTTGCGGGCAGGCCCGCCTCGAAGGACATCTTGTTTGTCCAGCCAAGGGCGGCGAGCTTGGAGCTGTCCATGGCGTAGCGGCGGTCGTGGCCCGGCCGATCCTCGACCTGCCGGACGAGAGACCACGGCTTGCCCAGGTGCCGCAGGAGTGTCGTGACGACCTCGCGGTTGGTTCGCTCGTTGTTCCCGGCGACGTTGTACGTCTCACCGGAGGCGCCGTGCTCCAGGACGTGGCCGATGGCTCCGGCATGGTCCGCGACATAAAGCCAGTCACGGCGCTGGAGGCCGTCGCCGTAGAGCGGCAGCTGCTGGTCGTCGATGGCGTTCGTGACGAAGAGCGGGATCAGCTTCTCGGGGTGGTGGTACGGGCCGTATGTGTTGGACCCACGAGTGATCACTACATCGAGGCCGTAGGTCACGAAGTAGGAGCGGGCGAGCAACTCGCCGCCGGCCTTGGCCGAAGAGTAAGGGGAGCGCGGTTCGAGGCGGTCGTTCTCGCGGCTCTCGCCGGTTTCGACCGAGCCGTAAACCTCGTCGGTGGAGACTTGCAGGAAGCGCGGAGCGGCCGCGCGCTCGCCCTTGATGGCGCGTTGCTGCTCGGCTCGGCAGGCCTCGAGAAGAACGTGAACGCCCAACACATCCGTGCGGAGGAAGGCCTCGGGGTCCAGGATGGACCGGTCCACGTGCGACTCGGCAGCGAAGTTGACGACGGCGTCGACTTGCGCCACTAACGGCGCCACGACCTCCGGGTCGGCGATGTCGCCCCGGACGAACCGGAGTCTGGCGGCCTGCTCCTGATCGGCCTCGACCGGGGCCAGGTTGGCGCGGTTGCCGGCGTAGGTGAGCTTGTCGATTACGGTGATGTCCGTGCCGTCCTTGCGGGCGAGGACGTCCCTGACGAAACACGAACCGATGAAGCCCGCTCCGCCGGTAACCAGCAGTCGCTGGAATCGCGGATGGGTGTCGGTCATGCGCTCGGCCTCGTGGGTGGACTAGACATCCGGCCAGCGCGCGACTCCTGTTCGGAAAGTTCGGCTGCCCGGATGAGTGAGGTCACGGTGCCGGCGTCGGTCCACAGTCCATCGAACTTGGGAGCGAACAGGTTGCCGGGCAGGTAGTGGTTCAAGAGATCGGTGATCTCAAGCTCGCCGCGCCCTGAGGGCACCAGCTGGTCCACCACCGCGAATGCGCTGGGGCGGAGAAAGTAGACCCCGATCGGGATCAGGTTGCTCTTGGGTTTAGCCGGCTTCTCCTCGAAACCCACGATGCCGCCGGCGGCGTCGAACTCCGCGACGCCGAACCGCTCGGGATCCGCGACCTCGTACAGGAGTGTCCCCGCGCCCCACGGCCCTGCCTCGAACTCGCGGGCGGTATCCGCCAACGGTGGCCCGAGCAGAACGTTGTCGCCCAGAACGCAGCAGAAGGCATCGTCGCCGACGAAATCGCGAGCCAGGCCGATGGCGTGGGCAATGCCCATCGCGCCGCGCTGGTAGCGGTAGGTCAGGTCCAGCCCAAAATGTTCGCCGTCCGCCAGCAACTCCACCACGTCGCCGACGCTCTTGCCGCCGACGATGACCATGACTTCACGAATGCCCATGTTCGCGAGCGTCGCGATTGGGTAGTAGATCATGGGCCGGTCGTAGATCGGCAAAAGGTGCTTGTTGGTGACAATCGTAAGCGGGAAGAGGCGCGTGGCTGTGCCTCCCGCAAGGACGAGACCCTTCACTCCGGCTCCAGTCAGTGCGTAAAAATCGAGAGTACCAGGTCTGGTCCGGGGGTTGCCTGCCGCCTGCCGCGCTTGGTCAGCACTTTGGAGTTGGCAATGCCCCTGGTTTGGCGGAACTCGGAGGACGTGGCGACCCGGACGGGCCTGCGCTGCCCGAGGCGCTGGGCGACCCGACGGCGCTCGGGCTGGCCGATGGGACCGGAGGACCGAAACCGCCCTGGTAGTCGACGATTACCAGCACGAATGTGGCATCAGCAAGGTGGGCGGCGGGCTTGATGGTTGCGCTCTGAACTGGGGTGTTCGGATCGGTCGAAACTCCGACGATTGCGCCGATGAGCAGAGCAGGCGGATACGGCGAAATGTCGTTGGTGCACGGCAGCGCCTCGCCTGCCGTGACAACGGAATCGCCGATGGTCAGCGCCGCCGCCGCGGCAACGTAGGACATCTGGAGCTGGCCGCTGATGGAGCCGCGGATGGTGCCGGTTGCGTTGCTCTTGGCCGCAATTCCCGTGACAACGGCCGACGGGTCGCTCACCAGGAGAACTGACGAAATGGTCGCGTCGACTTCCGAGATACGGCCGACCAGCGCGCCGCCGGCGTCTATCACGACCTGCCCCGGCACCAGGCCGTCGTTGCTGCCCTTGTTGAGCAGAAGGGTCCTGGGTCGGACGTCCGATAGATCGCGAACGATCACGCGTGCGGGCGTCGTCCGATACGGAACCGATTGCTGGGCTGCTGTGATCTTTGTCCAGTCGTCGTTGAGCTTGGAGATCGCCGGCATCCGGTCCAGCTGCTCTTTGAGAGTCTGGTTCTCCTGGCGAAGACGTTCGCTGTCAGTCCTGAGTTTGTCTATCTGGGTCAAGGCCGACCAGTAGGAACCGGCCGTGTCTGCCGCGTTGCTCAGGACTGTCGCGGCCGGGCCGACTGCCCAGTTGACGGCAGACCGAAGGTCGTGAGCCTGCGTGGTATCGGAGACGCCCATCAGGCCGACGCTCAGGATCAGGAGCGTCCCCCAGGTGGTCCACTCCCGACGGATGGTTCGTCGGGTCGCGCTAACAGCGTTCATGCGGCCCTCATGGCCAGGCGGCTCGGCGTCAGCGAGCCGGGCGGGCGTAAGTGTCCGCCACCAGGACTTCTTCCATCAGATCGAGTTCCTCGAGGACAACACCGGTACCGCGAACCACGCACGTAAGCGGGTCGTTGGCTACGTGGACCGGCATCTGCGTCGCCTCGGCGATGCGTTTATCGAAGCCGGCGAGTAGCGCGCCGCCGCCGGCAAGGACGATGCCCTGGTCCATGATGTCGGCAATCAGCTCCGGCGGCGTTTCTTCGATCGTGTCCTTGATCGTGTCGACGATAATCTGTAGCGACGGCTCGATGGCCTCGCGAATCTGCTCGCCGCCGATTTCCACGGCGCGCGGCAGGCCGGTCAGCAGGTCTCGGCCGCGGAGCGTAACGCGCTGCAGGTCCCATTCGCCTGGGGCCGCCGAACCGAGGGCGACCTTGATGTCTTCGGCCGTGCGCTCTCCCAGGAGGAGGTTGTACTCGCGGCGTGCGTAGGCAACGATGTCGACGTCCATCTCATCGCCGCCGATGCGGATGCTGCGGCTGATGACGATGCCGCCAAGGCTGATTACAGCGACCTCGGTGGTGCCACCGCCGATATCAACGATGAGGCTGCCGGTGGGCTCGTTGATCGGCAGGCCGGCGCCGATGGCGGCCGCCATCGGCTCCTCAATCAGGCCGGCCCAGCGGGCCCCCGCGTTCATGGCTGCGTCGCGCACGGCACGCTTCTCGACCTCGGTCACGCCCGATGGGACGCCCAGCAGCATGCGTGGCCGCGGCACCATGCCGATGCGGTCATGAACCTTCCGCACGAAGTACTCGATCATCTGCTGTGTCACGTCGAAGTCGCTGATGACTCCGTCGCGGAGCGGCCGGACGGCAATGATGTTTGCCGGAGTCCGGCCCACCATGCGCTTTGCCTCGGCGCCGACGGCCAGGACCTTCTTGGTCTTGGCGTCCATGGCGACGACGCTCGGCTCGCTAATGACGATTCCGCGGTCGCGGACGTGAACAAGGGTGTTGGCTGTGCCCAGGTCTATCCCGATGTCTCGCGAGAAGAGGCCGAGCAGAGCGTTCAGGCCGAACATGATTGGAGGCTGTTCCTTCTACTTGGCGCTGGCTTCCCCCCGACGGTCGGGAGAGGGTCGCCAGCCTAAGCAGCCCGAACGATCGAGCGGCTCGGAAGCCTTTGGATTGCGACGTCCCTTGTCCAATCCTATTCGCTGGTCAACGGATCGACCCGCCTCGATCCTGGAAAGTGGGACAAGTATACCGGCCCGGTCGCGTGGGGACTCTCAGCGAGCCCCGTCACACTCGGCGGGCTGCGGCAGTTTACCGCTCCGACACAAGTTCTGACCAATCGCCTGTGTCTTTTGCCAGCCGGATGCGGCTCAGGGCTCCGCCTAGGAGGGCCTGTCGAATGCCACTCCTCGATCCCGGAGCGACACGAAGCCGTCCCCGGCCACGATCAAGTGGTCCAGAAGTTGGATGTCGAGGAGGCGTCCGGCGGCCAGAGTCTCGGCCGTCAACCGCAGGTCATCTGGACTCGGTGTGGGATCGCCGGACGGGTGGTTGTGGACCAGGATCAGGCCGGTGGCGTTGAGGCGCACGGCGTCGCGGAATAGCTCGCCGACGCGTACCAGGCTCGACGACACGTTGCCCTGGTACACGGTCACCAGGCGGAGAACCGTGTTGCGAGTGTTCAGCAGCACGACGCGCAGCTCCTCCCGCTCCAGGTAACCCATCTGCGGTACGAGCCGCTCGCCGACGTCTCGCGGCGCGTGGACGATCCAGCGCCCCGATGGCCAGTCCGCCACCAGGCGACGGCCAAGTTCGAATGCCGCGCTCAACTGGGCCGACCGGACCGGCCCCACACCGGGGACCGTCTCCAGCTCCACGTCGGTGGCACGGGCCAGTCCGACGAGGCCCTCGTGGCGCCTTAGAGCGTCCGCGGCCGCGTCGACGGCGGTCTTGCCGTGGGAGCCGGATCCCCATAGCACGCCGATCAGCTCGGCCGCGCTCAGGGCCCCAGCGCCATGCACCGCGAGCCGCTCCCGCGGCCTTTCGCTCTGAGGCAGGAGACTCATTGGGCCCGCAGGTCGTTGCGCGGTTCCTTCCGCGGTTCCCATCGAGACTCGCCGATGTCCTTCATTGACGCCACTCCGATCCACCGAATCAAGCCCCGCTCTCTTCCGGCGAATTCGGTGCAGCATCTGCTCCCGGAGCCAGACGACGAGAGCCCGCCGATTCCCCCCGCCATCGGGCTCCGGGAACAAAGGGAGACTACGCGCCGCCGCTTATCGGCCGACCAACTCCGACTTATTTGCAACTCGTTTTTCGCTTTTCGCCCGCGGTGCATGCCGTGTCGGAGCTGGGCTCAGTAAGAGGTCAGGATTCCAACGATCACGATCAGCCCGTTGTACGAGCCGTGCAGGGTGGCCGACGCGACGAGCGAACGCCGTCGCATGTAGATCCACGTCAGGGCGATGGCGACCGGGACACGAACCGCCATGTTGAAGACGGCAGATCTCATTGAGAGCCCGGCGTCGGTGCTAGTAACGTTGATGATGTGAACGGCAGCGAAGAAGAGGGCGGCACGCAAGATCGCGGAGCTGTGGCTCAGGGACCGGCCCCAGGCGTTCGTGGCAAAACCGCGGTAGAAGATCTCCTCGCCGATCGGGACCAGGATGGCCACAGCTAGGATCGTGATCCATCGATCCAGGTCGGTGACCGTCGTCATCACGGGAGAAGTGATGTCACTTCCGTGGAGTCCGAGAGCCACCGCCAGCAGGGCAGACAGAAGGGCCGATACGAAAAGCAGCGGCAGGAGCAGTGCCAGCGCCCAAAGGATGTCGCCGACGGATCCGCCTGTGACTCGCGACCGCCAACGCCGCACCGGCCGACCCCAAGCATCCACGGACTCCGGCGTCCTGGGCGCAGATGACCACTCGTCCGGGCTGGGAGCCAGCCGTTTCGGCCGGACGATGTCCCGCCAGGTCAAAGCGCCGGTCTTGACGGCTAGAACGTGGACAACCCCGACGTAGATGACCAGGTAAAGCAGAACCTGCAACAACGTTGAGACGGCTACCCCCGGGTGGATTCCGGCCGTGGCGAGGCCGTACTCCAGGGGCAAGGAGAGGCAAGCCATGAGCGCCAGAAGGGCCCCTCCCGCGAGAAGAGGCGCGGGGCCCGCGTAGTCCTTCCAGCCGTCCGTCCTGCGCTGGCGCGCCTCTGCGAGCGCCGCTCCCGACAAGCCAACGGCGGCCACGATGCTGACAATCTCGACCAGCAGCAGAGCGGGGATCGGGGTTCCTCTGAAACTCAATCCGACGCGCGCGCCGATCCACAAGACGACGAGGGCGCCCAAACCGGGTATGCCTAGGATCAGGCCCAGCAGGTAGAGACGGGGGGAAGCGCGACCTTTGAGGGCCAGAAACGAGCGACGCCGGACGGGGTGGAAGTTGCCGGGTGGCTCGAGTAGGGGAGCAACGGGTGGCGCTGAGACGTAGCCCCATGGCACGAATCCGGGTGGCCAGGCGGCGGGTGCGGCTGCATATGGATAGGGCCACGCTCCCGCCTGCCAGGCATAGGGCGCTTGCCGGTTGTCGGCCATTGAGGCGGTGCGAACCTCCAGGGGAACGAGCCTCAGCCTCCAGCGGCGGGCTTGGTGTTGATGATCCTACCGCCCGTGCGCTGACCCGACGAAACTCGACCGACCTCACCGAGCGCTGCCGCGCCTGCCGCGTCGGGCACCGCCACTGCTCGTTCGAAGTCCTTGCCGCACCAGGCACAGAGTGACCAGTCCAGGCCAACCAGGCGTTCGCAGTTTGGGCAAACGCGATTGAGTCTCGTACGACACCACGGACAGATGATCCAGGCACCCTCAACGCGCCGATCACAGCCGCGGCAGGTCTTGATGGCCTCGACTTCGGCCAGGAGGGCCTCTTCGGCCAGGTTCCGCTCGTAGACCTCGCCGAGCCGTTCGGCCGGCCGTATGACCTTATAGACGAGCACGCCGAAGATGAAGAAGAACGGGGTGAAGAGGATGATCAGGCTGGAGGCGATGTAGGGCAGGACGGGGTTCTCGGTCCGATCGTGCATGTCGCGGAATGCCCAGTACGCCGCCGCAAGCCAGACGATGAAGAGGTATAGGACGACCGAGTAAAGGACCAGCTGGACCACGGCGCTGGAGAAGAACGAGCTGAAGGCGTTCCCCACCTGGCCGGATAGATCGCTTGGCATGGGGTCTAATCTCTCTCGACTCGGCCGTGAGGAGGCTTCTGTCGTTGCTCCGCAGGCGTTGGGCAGTGTACCAGGGCGACATTAGCCGTCGACCGGGGACTGCCTGTCTGTGACGCAGAGGATCGATTTCGGGTGACGGCCGAACCATCTATTCGAGCTTGGAAGCCGCTTCGGACGAGAAGAAAACACAAACGACTGATCCCGCGACAAGGAGCGCTGCGGCGACCAGCAGGACGACTATTCCCATGCCGTAGCCCCACGGCAGTGTGGCGTACAAGAGCGCGACACCCAGGTAGAGGCCGCCAAGCAGCATCGGCAGGATCGTGTCCGTGACTCGCGCGATGACAGACGCCAGCTTGGGCAACTCGAGCTGTGCCCGGTCGCTGCCCGCTATGCCAACCAGTATCAGAGCCGTGATCAGCAGCAACGGGATCCCGGCCGGCATGTCGAATGCCCAACGGTTGGTAGGCCCCGCCTGGGTCGTGCCCACACCGATGCCGTTTACTCCGGTCCAGGGCAGAAAGAAACTGGCAAGTCCCAGAGCGGCCCCGGCCGCACTCAGCCCAAAGGCGACCAGTTCCTGAACCGGTTGGCTGTGGGGCTGAGGGACATCCGCAACCGGTGGCAAGCCTGTGTCAGGCGTTGAGATGGGAATGGCTCCCACCGAGAGGCTCGGGCTGGAGCCTGGGCGGCGCGTCCCAAGGATAGTCGCGCTCGATGGCTGAATTGCCCAGTTCGAAGGCAAAGCGTCGGCGGGCGACAGGTAGCTGCCGGGAATGCGGCTCGGACCGCCAAATCCGGGCGCAGGCTCGGGCGCAGGCTCGGGCGCAGGCTCGAGCCGATCAAAGACGCCCGCCAGCGACATTCCGCAGTTGGGGCAGAAGGCCTGGCCGGGCAGGACTGGCGATGTGCAATTCGGACAGCGCGTCGATTCGACCACGCGGAGCCTCCGCCTATACGTCCGCGACACTCTCAGCCGCGCAACACCGAGGTTTCCCGAGGTGATCCGCTGAGTCAATGGCCTGATGTCGCCGGTGTTGTCTCCGATAGTCCCAGCCGGGATTCTGACGCCTTGGCAGCTCTCTGTGAAGTGGCCTCTGCAACCTCAGCCGTGATAGCCGCACTCCTCCAGGCCGAGGCTACACCTGCCAGCGTCGAGGCGGCGACCCAGGCGACTCCGAGTGCGAGCGCGGCAAGCAAGAACAGGGCTGGTCTGATGTCACGCGTGGTGCTGAGCTGGCCGATGCCTAAACTCAGAGGGATGGGCTGCTGGATCCTGGCCGCGACACGGCACCAATCGAAGGCTGTGGCAATTGCCGCCATGCCTGCCGCCATGGCCAGCGCGCTGGCACAGTAGGACAGAAACACCGTCGCCGCCGACGTTATCGGGCGCCGGACCAGCTGGCTGAGGGCGCCGCCGATGGCCCGCCACACACCACAGCGAGTCAGAACGAGGCGGCGAACGGCGACGGCGCCTATGGTTTCCCCGAGCAGCCAGACAAACACCACGAGAGCCACTGCGTCGGCGGCGCCGAGCACCGTTCGCACTGCGAGCGGCACGCTCAGGCTCGACGGAGTAGTCAGCTCGGTGTAAGCGGAGGCATAGATCCGCGAGCCCGCCCACGCCACTGCCACGGCCAACGGCACGAGGCAAATGGCGCGAATGCCTGCCATGTTGAGAAGCTGATCGAGGCTGGGCAGCGGCCGCGGCCTGCTCGGCGATCGGCCGTCCGGATCCAGTGCGGCCTCGATCAGCCACACGTCA
>JAYUDR010000042.1:0-15367 GCA_043739665.1 Chloroflexota bacterium | reverse complement strand
TTGTCCGGTTGGGCCGGACAAACGCGACTTCTGTGTCCGGTCCTCGAGGAACCGCCGAGGAAAGGGCGGATCGGGACACTAGCTGGTGGCCGGCCGGCTTAGGCGCCGGGGATGGCCTCTTCCGGGCGAGTCTGGAAGCTGCCGTTGCCAGCTTGGAGAGGACCGTTCCGAGCTCAGACTGAGCAGACCGAGACTCGCCGCCGGCCTCGAGTCTCGGTCGGGTGCTACCGGGGTTGGCCAATGATCAAGTCGCGGCCTTGCGCCGCCGCTCCGCCGGTGGCAACTCTGCGCCGCCGCTCCACGCTACGGGGACGGCCCCGTCGCCCCTCGTCGCTGTCGGGCTGGCCGCCCCACGATCCCCAACTCATCCGTATCGAGCCAGATCGTGAACGGGCCCTCGTTCACCAGCTCCACGTCCATGTCAGCTCCAAAGCGGCCACGTTCGACGGGCACCCCGGCGGCGGCAAGGCTCTCGCAAAACGACTCGTAGAGACGCTCGCCGAGGGCCGGACTCGCGGCCCCAACGAATGACGGCCGCCGTCCCTTGCGCGCATCCGCGAACAGTGTGAACTGACTGACGACCAGCGCCGCCCCGCCAACCTCGCGCATCGAAAGGTTGGTCAGACCGGCCGTGTCGGCAAAGATGCGCAGGCCGGCAATCTTCGCGGCGAGGGCCGCGGCCACCGAGTTGTCATCGCCGGGGGCGACGCCGAGGAGGATGAGCAGCCCGCGCTCTATTGCACCAAGCGGCCGGCCGTCGACGCGGACCTCGGCTCTCGAGACTCGCTGCAGGAGAGCGCGCAAACCGGCCCCCTCAGCGACTCAGAATGCCGGCGGCGCTTCGCCACAAGCCGCCAAGGAGCGCCAGCCAGGGCACGAGATACAGAGCGCTCGTTGACCCGCCGAGCCAGCCCATCGTGTTCATGCCATAGGCCACGCCGGCCCCAGCGATAGTCACGACCACGCCCTGGATCACCAGGGCCCAGCGAACATGCCTGCCCAACCTGCGAATGGCCCCCACATCGCCTTCGTCCTCCGCCTCAACGCCGGCCTCGATTTCCTCGTCGACGATCTGTTCCATGAAGCGCTTAGCCCAGCGAGGCCCGTGCATAACCACGAAGTAGGCCGCCGAGGCGTAGATGACGCCGCCGATGATGTCCACTACCCAGTGCTCGCCCAGGTAGACGATCGCGAACCAGACGCAGGCGGCGTAGGCCAGCATCAGCCAGCCCGGCCTACCGAAGGCGCGGCGAGCGAAGAGGAACGCCAGGAATGGATAGGCAGCGTGAAGCGACGGGAAGGCCGCCACGTCGTTGGGGCTGATGCCGTAGACGTTGTTCGAGTAGAAGTAGTTGCCAAAACCGAAGAGGTGGACCAGCCCCTGGAAGCCGTTATCTCGCAGGTGCAGGATCCCGCTGGCGTAGCCGAACTTGTCGGCCCACCAGGGCGGCGCCACCGGCAGGAGCAGGTACGTCACGAAGGCCGCCATCGACAGCACTATCAAGGCCGCTACGAAGTCGTAGTAGACCCGCCGCTGATGGAGCCAGAGCAGGAAGCCGATGGCCAGCGGCAGCGGGAAATGCAGGAAGTAGAAGATGACCGAGATCGTGGCCAGGTTGTCAGGGCTGCTCGCCGGGCCGCTGTGGAAGAGGCCCTGCAGGAATTGCGTCGGCAGGCCACCCAGGCCAACGATCCGCTCCAGAGATATGACGTCGGTGACGTGAATGGGCAAGCCGAACTTGTCGGCGTAGCCACGCATCAGCTCGTAGGCGAAGAACAGGGCCACGAACGGGATCCAGTCCCGCAGGAAGAGCTTGCCGCGGCCCAGGAGCAGCGCCGCCAGGCCAAAGCCCACGGCCACCACATCGGGCGTGACCGAGATTCCCCGCGCGATCATCAGGAATGAGAGGAGGATCGCGTAGGCGGCAACGGCCAGCAGAAGCAGGCGATCGTTGCGCCGTCCCAGATGAGCGTGCGGCTTAGCTTCGGGCACTGCCTCGCCGGTTTCCCCGGCAGCATCGTCTCCTTGGACGGCGGGGCCCGGCATCGCTTCTTCGGTCACGAAGTCACTCCCGCGTCCGTACTCTTGGCTCGGCCTTTGTAGGCTCCATCAGCGAGAGCCTTGATGGCGCGGATTTCCTCAGAGACGTCGCGCCCCTTCTTCCAGAGCGTGGAGCCAACGACGAGGATGTCGGCGCCCAAGGCACCGCATTGGGCGGCCGAGTCGCGGTTGACGCCTCCGTCCACATGGACCTCGCGCCGGGATGGGGTGTCGCCGGGGCGGTCTCGGAACACGTCGTGCGCAGGCCCGATCTTGGCCGCCGCGTCGGCCATGAATTTCTGACCGCCGAAACCGGGCTCCACGGTCATGATCATGACGATGTCGATCAGGTCTCGATATGGATCCAGAGCGGTCAGCGGCGTCGCCGGCTTGATCGCCAGGCCGGCGAGCCTACCCGCCCGTCGAATCTTAAGAAGCGTCGGCTCGATGGGCTCCTCGACCTCGACGTGAAAGGTGATCGAGTCGCACCCGGAATCGATGAACTGATCGATGTACCGCCCTGGCTCGGAGATCATCAGATGGGCATCGAACGGCTGCCTACCGATCTTGCGCAGGCGCCCGATGATGGCCGGCCCAAAAGTGATGTTCGGGACGAAATGGCCATCCATGACATCGAAATGGATGCGATCGGAGCCGGCCTTGAGAACCCGGCGGCACTCGCGACTGAGACTGGACAAGTCCGAGTCGAGAATGCTGGCGCTCACGAGCGCGCGATGCTTCATGGCCGAGTCCGACCGGACGCGCTGGCGGTACTGGGGCGGCCGGTACGAGGTTTGACGGCCTTCTCGAGGGACTCCGAAAGGGCCTCGCCGCTGCGCTCACCGCGCAACGCGGCCTCGCTGGCCCGAACGATCAGCTCGCGGCGGTGGGCCACGGCTGGCGCGGGCGGCTCCCCTGCCCTCTTGGCCGCCAGCTGGCCGCAGGCGGCGCCGGCGTCCTGGCCGCGATTGGCCCTGATCGTCACGCCGATGCCGTTGTGACGCACCCGGGCGGCGAACTCGGCGACGCGCTCGGGGCTGCTCGCCTGCCACGGTGTGTGGGCCACCGGGTTCATGGGGATGAGGTTTACGTGGGCTAGATCGCCGTGCAGAAGTCGTGCCAGGGCGTCGGCGTCGGCTTCGGTGTCGTTCACCCCGGAAATCATTACGTACTCGAAACTTACGCGCCTGCCCGTTACGCGGGCGTGGTCCCGTGCGGCCGCTACGACCTCCGCCACGGGCCAGCGGCGGTTCAGTGGAACGAGCACGTCACGCAGCGGATCGCGAGCGGCGTGGAGGCTGATCGCCAGCGTGAACTGCGGCCCGAGCGCGGTGAGTCGGCGAATGCCCGGCACAACGCCAGAAGTGGACACGACAACATGTCGCGCGCCGAGGCCGAACAGGAGCGGGTCGGACAGGATGGCGACCGATTCCAGAACGCGGTCCAGGTTGAGCAGCGGCTCGCCCATGCCCATGAAGACGACGTTCGTCAGGTGGCGCCCGGTCACGGACAGACTCCGCGCGGCGTGCCGAACCTGATCGACTATCTCAGCGGTTTCGAGGTCGCGGCCGAAGCCAAGCTCACCGGTGGCGCAGAACGGGCAACCGACGGCGCAGCCGGCCTGACTGGAGATGCACAGGGTATGCCGCTCGCGATGCAACGCTCGGCCGGAGCCGTCATACCCCCGCGCCGGATAGTGCATCAGAACGGACTCCACGAGCGCCCCGCCCGAGAGGCGGTGGAGTGTCTTCTCGGTCAGGCCCCCGTCGGAGACCGTGACTTCGTTCTCTTCAATCGTGTCAACCCGGAAGGCCGCCGCAACGGCATCCTGGAGGGCCACAGGCAGACCGCGCAACTCGGCCGCGGTGGCGGCGTTGTGGCGCCAAACCGAATCGCGTATCTGCTTGGCCCGAAATGCCGGCTGGCCGGTCGCCTGGAGCCACTCCTCCAGCGCGGCGATGGTCAGGCCGCTGAGGCCGGGCCGACCCGACGCACCAGCCACGGCGCCACTGGAGCGGCGGGATTCGCGGACGGAGGCCCGGGACGGGATAGTCTTCGGCGCGGCGACGTCGGAAATGGCGCCGGCCAAAGCGCCGGGCTTGGTTGAGGCACTCACAGGCCCACGATTATCGCACGCCCGCCCGAGCCGATCGGGTCTGGCATCAACGACCCACCTCGCGGTGGCCTCGCAAGTACTCCTCGGCCCTCATTTCGCGGCCGCCCGAGGCCTGCACTACCTCCAGTACCAATCGGCCTTTGGAGGTCGGGAAATAGGGCGGCTCCGATGGAGCCACGAACGGTACGGAGGGAGGGCCCAACCCGCCAACGAGGTCCGCGTCTCCGGGCAGCGATGGCGCCACGTGCGCCTTCTTGACGATCAGCCGTCCCCCGCGCACCTTGTCGCCCTCGATGAAGCTGCCCGGCCAGGGCTGGTAAGCCCGAACCTGGCGCTCCAGCTCCACTGCCGAACGCCCCGGATCCAGCCGCCCATCTTCCCGGCGCAGGGGACGGGTCATCGTCATGCCATCCGTTGGCTGCGGTCGCGCGACCAGCCGTCCGGCCAGCCACTCGGGCAGCGCGCGCCGGAGCAAGTCCGCCGCCACCTCGGCCGCGCGCTCCTCTAACGTCACGGCCGTGTCGTCGGGCCGCACTTCTAGCGGGGCCACGGCCACAATCGGACCCGCGTCCATCTCCTCGGTCACAACTATGAGAGTCACCGCGGACTCCGTGTCGCCGGCCAGGATCGTGGCCGGGATCGGCGATGCGCCACGATGCCGCGGCAGGGCCGACGGATGCAGGTTGAGGAAACCAAGAGCCGGCAGATCGAGCAGGGCGCGCGGAATGAGTTGGCCGTAGTCGGCGAGCACAATCAGATCCGGCGCCAGTGCCCGCAACGCGTCAATGGATTCAGGCAACCTCACTCGAACCGGCTGCAGAATCGGCAGGCCGATGTCTCGGGCTCGGACGGTCACCGGAGTCGGCCTGACGATGGCCTTCCGGCCGACCGGTCGATCGGGCGCAGACACGACGGCTTCGATCCGGATGCCCGACATTTCGGCGAGCGCATTGAGAATCGGGACGGCGAACGAGCCGCTACCGAAGAAGACCGCGCGAACGACGGTCGAGGGCTCGGCCGCCGTCTCGGTCATCCGAGAGACGCCCCGGTGAGAGTCGGGGACTCGCTGTCTTCCTCGCCCGGAACGACCGAGATCAGGTCGTCGAGCGAGCCCAGATAGTCGATGTAGAGCTTCCCGTCGAGGTGGTCCAACTCGTGCTGGAGGGCACGACCAAACAGGCCCGACCCAGCCACCTTGATCTTGCGGCCGCGGCGGTTCTGGGCCACGACCC
Source organism: Chloroflexota bacterium (assembly GCA_043739665.1). GTDB lineage: Bacteria > Chloroflexota > Limnocylindria > Limnocylindrales > CSP1-4 > Fen-1039. The sequence continues at coordinate 9,978 of JAYUDR010000042.1, read as the reverse complement.
AAACCTTCTCGCGTCGGGTCACGTAGGCCACGTAGCCCGGAATGGAAAGACAGCCCTCTAGTTCGCGGTCATCGCCGTCCGAGCGGACGATGCGCGGATTGACCAGCTCGTGCAACTGGCCCTCGATCTCGATTGTGCAGGCGCGGACGGCCTCGCCAAGTTGCGGCGCGGCCAAGCCTACGCCGGGGGCCTTGCGCATTGTGTCGGCCAGGTCGTCGAGAAGCTCGTGCAGGTATTTGCCGAAGCTATCAACGGTCTTGCCTTTGAGTCGGAGCCTTGGGTCTCCGAGAAGAACGATAGGTCGGACGCTCATTCTCGGAGTATACCGAGACAACCCGGGTGGGCGTCTCGGCCAAATTTGGGTGGCTCGAAACGGCGGGTCTCGAGCGAACTGGCTTGGCCCGTTCGGCTAGAGGAGCGAGTCGGGATCGACGTCAACGCTCCACGGCGCACCAGGCGCTATGCCGAGGATCTCGAGCGGGCGGTCACCCCTCAGGACGACGTTCCAGCGCCACCGACCGGCGCGACGGGCGATGTAGGCGGGCGCCGGCCCGAGGACCGCGACGCGGCGCCCCGCCTGCGCCTGGCCCGAGCATTCGGCTCGCAGCCGGTCGGCCATCGCGGCGGCCTCGTGCTCGGCGGCGAGTGGGTCCGGCAATGCCACTGTGAGCTTGATCAGGCGGCCGAATGGGGGCGAACCGAAGCGGCGTCGGACGGCCAGCTCGGCATCGTAGAAAGCCGACGCGTCGCCGCTCGCGACTGCCTGGATGGCCGGGTGGTCCGGCTGATAGGTCTGGATGATGGCCAGCCCCAGCCGCTCTCCCCTACCCGCCCGGCCGACTGCCTGCGTCAGCAGCTGATAGGTTCGCTCAGCGGCGCGCTCGTCGGGCAGATTGAGGGCGATGTCGGCCGAGACGACGCCCACAAGGGTGACTTCCGGAATGTCCAGCCCCTTGGTCACGAGGCTTGTGCCGACGAGAACATCCAGCCGGCCCTCGGCGAAGGCATCGAGAACGCGCTCAGCTGCGCCCTTGTGCTCGGCGACATCCCGATCCAGCCGGCCAACCCGCAGGTGCGGGAAGACGGCCCTGACTTCCTCCTCCACCCGCTGGGTGCCGCCGCCCAGATAACGGATCCGAGGCGACTTACAGGCCGGGCAGCGCGTGGCGAGAGGCGATGCCGTACCACAGTGGTGGCAGCGCAGCGTGATGCCGGCCTGATGGTAGACGAGGCTCAGTTCGCACTCCGGGCAACGTTGTACGTGACCGCAGTCACGGCAGACCACGACCGACGCCGTGCCCCGGCGATTGATGACCAGGATCGCCCGCTCTCCCTCCGGCAGCGACTCGAGGGCGTTCCGCAGCGGCTCAGAGAGGAGGCCGCGATTGCCGGCTGCCAGCTCGGCACGCAGGTCGACGACCTCAATACGGGGCGGGGCGCCGCTGGGACGATCGGGCAGGATGGCGTGGCGGTAGCGGCTTTGGCGCACTCGGCCAACGCTCTCCACCGACGGAGTGGCACTTCCGAGAACCACCGCAGCCCCAGCCAGCCGGCCCAAGGCGATCGCGGCGTCGCGAGCCTGGAGGCGCGGGGTGCGGTCGCTCTTGTACGCGGCGTCGTGCTCTTCGTCCACCACGATCAGCCCGATGTCCCCGAGCGGCGCCGTCAGGGCCATGCGCGTGCCCACCACGATGTCGATCTCGCCGGCCCTGATGCGACGCCACTCATCGGCTCGCTCGCCGTCGCCGATACCCGAGTGAAGGATGGCGATCTCAGCCTCCAGCTCCACACGCAGCCGATCTACGAGTGGCATCGCCAGAGCGATCTCCGGCACCAGGACCAGGGCGGGCCGACCGGCCGAAATCGTCTCGGCGATGGCCTCGGCATACACGGCGGTCTTGCCCGACCCGGTGACGCCCTCGAGCAGGAGCGGCGTCGCGTCGCCCGCTTTGACTGCGGCTAAAATCGTGGTCAGTGCCTCGGCCTGCGACGGAGTCAGCGCCGAGCCCGGAGGGCGCGTGCCACGCCGGCCGGCGTTGCGCCGGGCCAGCGGCCGGCGCGGCCGCTCTCGGATCTCGGCCACCACCAGGCCGCGCCGAATGAGGCTCGTGGCGGTCCCGGAGCCGTGGCGATGAGCGGCCTCGGCGCCCGCCAGGCCCATGGGGGGCGTCGCGACCTGGGCAGTAGCGAGGTCCGAGAGAAGCGCCCGCTGCCGGGGCCCCAGCCGCGGACCGGGCGCCGCGTCGCGATCGACGTCCCCGCCACTCCTCCCGGGGGTCCCGCCGGCGGCCACGACCCGTCCCTCGTCGGTGAGCGCGAGCCACCGCTCGAACCGCGGTCCGGCCGATGCCGCCGTCAGGGTCCACTCCAACCTGATGAGGCCCAGCGCCGCCATGCCGCGGAGCCGTCGCAGCAGGACCGCGCGCCCCTCGCTCCCGTCGAGGTCCCGTACGGGACGCGGTCCGGCGGCAAGCTTGTCTCGGATGGCCCCCTCGGCCGCGTCCAGATCGGGCGCCTCGTCCAGATGGGGCGCCGCGCCACTCCAGGTGCCACTGATGGCGCCACTCACGGTGCCACTCCCGGCGCCACTCACCGCCTCGCCACTCACGGTGCCACTCCCCTCACCCCCGCCCGGCGGCAGCCACTCGGCCACCAACTCGAGCCGCTCCAGCATGCCCGGCGGCAGCATGGAGCGGAGCGTGGCCGCGAACGGGGCGAGGTACGTCTCGGAGATCCATCGCGCGAGCTTCAGGGTCAGCGGCGGCAGCAACGGCCCATCGGCATGAACTCGTGCCAGCAGCGGTTTGAGCGCCACTGCCGCGATTTCAGATGAAGGTCCGAGCACCACGCCAAGCGCTTGCCGGTTCCGGCCAAACTCGACCAGCACAGCTTCGCCGGGCTCCACGGGTGCAAGCCGGTCAGGGACCGAGTAGTCGTATGTTTTGGACGCCCCTGGCGCATCGACCGCCACCTCGACCGGTTCGTGTCGGCGCGGGTTGCCGTCAGAGACGACATCGTTACTCAGCGCCAGGGTCAGCGCCAGGTGTCCCTCGCCCAAATCAGCCATCAGGCGCTCCCTTGTCCCTCAGACGTTCACCCGGCGCGGGGAGCCTCGATGCTCCTCCCGGGCGATTATCTGCTCGATCCGCTCGGCCGTTGCGTCCACTCGGCCCTCCTCGTTGACTACCACGAAGTCGTAGTCGTCCTTGCGGGCCAGTTCGGTGGCCGCATTGCGCTGGCGAATCTCGAGCTGCTCGGTCGACTCGGTTCGGCGCGCCTTCAAGTGCTCGACGAGCGTAGCCAACGACGGCGGGACGACGAAGATGAGAAGGGCTTCGGGAACCAGACGCTTAACCACCTGGGCACCCTGAACGTCGATCTTGAGAATGGCGTGCTGACCGCGCGCGATCGCCCCTCGGACGCCCTGCGTCGGAGTTCCATACCAGTTGCCGTGAACCTCGTTGGCCTCCAGCAGTTCGCCCGCATCGCGCAGGGCCAAGAACTCAGGCACGCTGACAAACCTGTAGCTGACGTCCGCGATCTCGTTTGGACGCCGGGCGCGAGTGGTGCAGGTCACGACGTAGTGGTATTCGGGCCGATGGCCCCGCTTCTGGAGCGCCTCGATGATCGTGTCTTTGCCGACGCCGGAGGGCCCGGAAATGATGACGAGCAGAGGATCCACGACGCCCAAATGGTCCTCCGTCGGCGACCCGTCGGCTCGCGAGGCCATTTCGCTCGGATCAATCGCGTCATCGCTCACCCGGCGTCTCGGCCTCCCACCGGCTCGACATCGTCCACTGAACCGACCGACCCGACCGAACCAGCCAGACTGCTGCGGTCAACCGAGCCATGCTCGATTGCGTGGCGGGTCCGAAGAGCTTCCAGGACCGCCTCCAGCTCCGGAGGCAGCGGAGCAGTCGCGCGAATCACGTGGCCATCACCCGGAGCATGTAGTTCGATGCGCCAGGAGTGCAGGAACAGACGCCCGGAGCCGTCCGGACCACGCCGGGATGTGCCGGTGCCGTAGATCGGATCGCCCGCTAGAGGGTGCCCGATGGCTGCCAGATGCACGCGGATCTGGTGCGTCCGACCGGTGATCAGGTCTAACTCCAGGAAGGTCCAGCCGGAAAGCCGCTCGCGAACACGGTAGCCGGTCGTGGCCTCGCGCCCGCTCGGCACCACGGCCATTCGAGTCCGGTGGTGCGGGTCGCGACCGATCGGAGCCTCGATGCGTCCGACGTTGGCCGCAACCGCCCCCAGGGCCAGCCCCAGGTACGTCTTCTTGACAGCCCGAGCCTTCAGCTGGGCCATCAGACTGGCCTGAGCGATGTCGTTTTTGGCGACCATCAGAAGGCCGCTGGTGTCGCGGTCCAGTCGATGAACGATGCCGGGGCGCATGACGCCGGCGATGCCGCCGTACTCGGTGTCGCGGGCAAGAAGGGCGTTGACGAGGGTGCCGCTTGAATGGCCGGGAGCTGGGTGCACCACCAGGCCGGATGGCTTGTCAATGATCAGCATGTCGTCATCTTCGTAGACGACCGAAAGCGGGATCGCCTCCGGCTCCAGCTCAAGCGGGATCGGATCTGGAACCTCGAGCTCGATGATTTCGCCCGGCACGACCTGCTCATTGGACTTGATCGGGAGGCCGGCTACGGTGACTTGACCGTCGGAAATGAGCTTCTGGACGTAGCTCCGGGACAGTCCGGAGGCATCGGCGACAAAGCGATCGACTCGGCCCCCGGCCGTCTCGGGCACGGTGATCGTCTGTCGCCTCATGGGCTAGGTTCCTCCTGGGCGTCGGGGCGGTCGTCTTCGGCCACATGATCGTTCTTTTCCTCGGCTGAGACGTTGACGCCGAGGCGCGGTGTCGCGAACCAGATCACGAGCATCAGCAGGATTGAAACCGTGACCGCGGCATCCGCAACGTTGAAGATGTAGGGAAAACGCAACGAGCCGATGCCGATGTCGGCGAAGTCGATGACGTATCCGAGTCGAATGCGGTCGATGAAATTGCCGATCGCGCCGCCGAGGAGAAGCCCCAGAGTGATGGTCACGAGCCAGCTACGCCAGCCCGAGCCAATCTCGAGGGCCACGAGTACCGCCACGACGACGACCGTCACGATGGCGAAGATGTCCGCCTTCCCCTGCAGGATGCCGAACAGCCCGCCGGCGTTGTGGATGAAGTCGATGCGGAGCCAATCACCTACAACGTCAACCCGGGAGTTGATCGTGTAGTTGGCCACGACCCAACCCTTGAGCAGTTGATCGCTGACGGCTACGGTGAAGGCCAGCAACAAGAATCCGATGAGAGCCGCCCAGCGACGTCCCCCCGGCGGCCTCTTGGAAACGGGGCGATCCGGCGAGTCTGTTGGGTGCGATTCAGTGGGGTCCAGTGACGTGGCCTCCTTGAGTGTTCAGGTAAGCCTAAGGGTGAACGGCTTTCAGCAGCAAACCGACACGAATTGGGCCGGAATCAAGCTCGATGGACTGGAGGCCGACCACCGGCGTCTCCACGAACGCGATCTTGCTACGAGTCTCCGTTGCGACGGAACCGAGGTACGGCAGCAGCACACCCTGGATGGCCGCTGACGCCTCAACCTGGACATTGACTTCGTCGTCCAGCTCGACACCCGCTTCCTTGCGGGCATCCTGGATGGCGCGCTGCAATTCGCGGGCGTCGCCCTCAGCCCGCAACTCGGGCGTCAGTTCGGTGTCGATGACGACGACCAGGCCCTCGTCATGTGCCACGGCCGTGCCGGGTCGCGGCGTGGCCTGGATCTCAACCTCGTCGGGGGCAAGCGTGACGCCGCCCATCAGAACGGAGCCGTCGGCCAGGATCTCGAAGTGGTTCTCACGAGAGGCGGCCATGATCGCCGGGATGGCCGAACCGAGCTTTTTACCGATCTTCGGCAGGAGCGGCTTGACGCGGCGATCGACCAGTTCCGATTCGTCGCCGATCAACTCGATCGACTTGACGTTTACCTCGTCCTTGAGGAGGTCGAGCAATTCGTCCTGGTCGACCAATCGGTCTAGACCCGGTATTGCGAGCCACATCCGGGCCAGGGGCTGGCGAGTCTTGATGCCGACCTGGCTTCGCAACGTCCGCGCGAGGTCCACGACCTTCGTGATGACAGCCATTGAAGTCTGGAGCGCGGGGTCGTTGAGGTCCTTCAATTCGTCTGTTGGCCACCTCGTCAAGTGGACGCTGTCGGGGGCCCCGACAACCCCGCCGGCCACCACGAGGTTCTGATAGATGGCCTCGCTGAGGAACGGCAGGATCGGCGCTGAGATTCGCGTCAGAGCCACCAGCGTGGCATGCATCGTGGCAAAGGCAGAGGCGCGGTCAGTGGCATCGGCCCCGCGCCCAAAACGCTTGCGCGAACGTCGCAAATACCAGGTCGAGAGCTCCTCGATGAAACCGTCGATGGCCCGCGTCGCGTCAAGGGCGTCATAGTCGCGCAGGTCGGTCTCCACCTCGGTGGCAAGTCCCGCAACCCGAGACAGGATCCACCGATCGAGCGGTCCCCGCTCCGCAACCGGCGGCGCCGGCTGGCTCGGCTCCCAGCCCGTCTGGCTGGCGTAAGTGACGAAGAACGAGTACACGTTCCAGAGAACGAGCAACCGGCGGCGGGCCTCGTCCGCGGCGTGCCAGCCGAAGAGGATATTGTCCTCCGGCCGGGCGTTGGCGAACATCCAGCGCATGACATCAACGCCCATCCGCTCGGCGGCTTCGTCGAAATCGATGGCGTTGCCCCAGCTCTTGTGCATCGGCCGGCCATCCTCGCCAAAGACGAGTGCATACCCGAAGAGCGTCTTGAAGGGCGCCTCGCGGCGGAGGACTGTGCTCATGGCCAGAAGCGAGTAGAACCAGTTGCGGAACTGCCCAGGGAAGCTCTCGGTCACGAAGTCGGCCGGGAACCAACCCTGCTCATGGGCATCCTCTGACGCCTGTGGCATCGTCGAGAAGGGCACGATGCCCGCGTCCAGCCACGGGTTGCCGACATCGGAGATGCGGGCCACAGGCTCGCCGCAGCCGCTGCAGCGGATCTTGACCGCGTCCACGTGTGGCCGGTGCGGGCTGTGGCCATCGAATTGCTCCCAGCCCTCGACGGCGCGCTCGGCCAACTCTTCGCGACCGGCAATAACGTTGACCGTGCCGCATTCGCAGTCGTAGATCGGCAGCGCCAGGCCCCAGTAGCGCTTCTTGCTGATCATCCAGTCGTGCATGTTCAGGAGCCAGTCGAGCTCCCGCTCGAAGCCGAAGCCGGGAATCCACTTGATGTCTTTGATGACCTCCATGATCTGGTAGCGCAGGCTGGCGTCGATTTCCGCCGCAGACAGCTGGTCGCGCGGCCTGTCATACACCTGGCCCATGCTGATGTACCACTCGTCCACGAGGCGGAAGACGAGCGGCGTGCCGCAGCGCCAGCAGTGCGGGTAGCGATGGGTGATCGTCTCGAGCCGGTAGAAGCGGTGCTTGTGCTTGAGCGACTCGATGATCGGATCCTTGACGTCGCGCACATCCCGGCCGCTGAACGGCCCGAAACCGGCGATGACAATGCCACTCTCGTCGAGCGGCGCGATTACCGGCAGGCCCAGCGACTTGCCCAGGACGAAGTCCTCGGCGCCGCAACCGGGGGCGATGTGGACGATGCCGGTGCCCTCTTCCTCACCCACCTCGCCCCACAGGATGATGCGGTGCTCATAGGGCGACCCGTCCGCGCCCGGAACCGCCGCGAAGGCGGCCTCGACCGCCGGCAGCTCGTCAAACGGGCCGGCGTACCGCCAGCCGGCCAGCTCGCGGCCCGAGAGCTCCTCGATGATCTGGAACGGTCCCTCGAGAGCCGTCTTCAGCGTGCCACGGCCCAGCCAGAAGGTCTCGTCGCCCTGCTTGACCTTGACGTAGCGCAGGTTCTCGCCCACGGCCGCAGCCACGTTCGACGTCAGCGTCCAGGGCGTGGTCGTCCAGACCAGGAGTGCCTCACCGGGCCGGTCGAGCAGTGGGAACTTGACCGTGAGGCCGGGGTCTTCGCGGTCCGCGTAGCCCTCGGTCATCTCATGCTGGCTGATGCCGGTACCGCAGCGGGCGCACCACGGCATCGTGTCGTGGCCTTTGTACAGCCAACCGCGGCGGTGGCACTCGGCGATGAAGGACCAGATCAGGTAGTTGTTCTCGTTGGAGAAAGTGAAGTAGCTGCCGCCGAGCTCCGGCATACCCAACCGGCCAACCAGGTTTTCGGCCGTGTCGGTCACCGGTGTTCCGTCGGTGCTCTTAATCGTCACCTGCTGGGCAGGGTTCTCCGCCAGAAGATCTCGCAGTCGCCGCAGTTCGACCGGGTCGTTCCAGTCCATCCACATACCGAGCCGGATCGACTGCTCCGTCTGGCGCGCGGCGAACGTGAGAACTCGCTGCTTGCAAAGACTTACGAATTCCGCAATGCCGTAGGCCTCTATGTCGCGCTTGTTGGTGAAGCCCAAATCCTTCTCGACGTTTACCTCGACCCACAGGCCCTGGCAGTCGAAGCCGTTCTGGTAGCGCTGATCGCGTCCCTGCATGGCCCAGAAGCGCTGGAACAGGTCCTTGTAGGCCCGACCCCAGGCGTGGTGCACTCCCATAGGGTTGTTGGCCGTGATGGGTCCGTCTAGGAAGCTCCAGCGCTCGCTGCCCGCGTTCTGGGCGCGCAAGCGGGCGAACGTCTGGCGATCACGCCAGAGCGCCAGGATCTCGTTCTCCTGGGCAACGAGATCGGGCTTGGAGCTGACTGGTCGGAACATTGGCCTCGGGCTCTATTTCTGCGGCAGATTCGACGTTCCCCTCACCCGACTCGTGTTTGCACGACGGCGAGGGGAACGTGTACCCCTACATCGTAGCGAACCTGCGGCATCCACAGTCCGCGGACCGCCTCTATTCGCCATGGAGGCGCCTGGCGCGCGCCTATGCCGCAGTGGAAGCCGGCGGGAGCACCGGGCGGGCGAAGGCACAATGAGCGAGCGAAGCGAGGTTTGTGCCGAGCCCGCACCGGCCTCCCGCCGGCTGATCCACACATGGGCAAAGATGCGCTCGATATCCTCCGCGCGGTTCACCAGCAGGCTACCGGTGCTGGCGCCCATGAAGATTTTGATCCCGCAGGCCGGTGCAGCGCGGTTGAGTTCGTCGAGGTTGTCCTTTGTTGCGCCAATGAAGAAGCCGTAATTCACCACGGACTTCCGCGCGGCACGCGCGAGTTTGTCGTTCAGCGCCTGCTGGTTGATGGTCGCCGGGTCGGTATTGGGCATGTCGAGAAAGCTGGTGACACCACCGCGCGCCGCGGCGCGTGAGCCACTGCGCAGATCTTCCTTGTATTCCTTGCCGGGTTCACGAAAATGTACCTGTGGATCGATCACCCCAGGCAGTAGTAATTTACCAGCGGCGTCGATGGTCTCTTCCGCCGGGGCAAAAATGTTTTTAGCTATGCAGGCTATTTTGCCGGCCGCGCACGCAACGTCGCCTGGAGTCGTGCTGCCGTCGGGGTGGGCGATGGTGGCGTTGCGGATGAGCAGGCTGTACAAAAGGGACTCCCAGGAGTTGACATGAGGAGGGGGGCCTTAAGCCCCCCTCCTTGTGGATAGTTATTATTTTTCGCGTGCCAGTGTCAGCCCATCTGTTTCTCGCGGATCTCGTCCAGGGTTTTGCAGTCGATGCACAGGGTGGCCGTGGGGCGTGCCTCGAGGCGTTGCACACCGATCTCAACACCGCAGGTTTCGCAGAAGCCATAGTCGCCGGTGTCGATGCGCGCGTTGGCTTCCTCGATCTTCTTGATCAGCTTGCGTTCGCGGTCACGACTGCGCAGTTCCAGGGACATGTCAGTTTCCTGGCTGGCGCGGTCATTCGGATCGGGATGGTTGGCGGTTTCATCCTGCATGCTGTGCACGGTGCGCGTGACTTCTTCCAGCAGTTCCTGTTTCCAGGCGAGCAAGATCTCGCGGAAGTGATCCAGC
>JAYUDR010000041.1:0-2490 GCA_043739665.1 Chloroflexota bacterium | reverse complement strand
GTCTGCCGGAGGATCGCCGCCGCGCCGTGATCCTGCGCTTCGTGGATGAGATGTCCACGGCCGAGATCGCTGCCGTCCTGGGCCGCTCCGAGGGCGCGATCCGGGTGCTGCTCCACCGGGCCCTGCGCTCGGTCGCACAGGACCTGCGCAGGCAGCTGAGCTGATGCTCGGCAGGGCAACGCGAAACGCTCGGCGCACGGAGCGATATCTCGATGGTTTGGTTGCCGCGGACGAGCGCCGAGCGGCCGAGATGCCCGTAGACACGGCCATGGACCCGGCGATCCGTCTGGCCACGCGCCAATTGCGCGCCGACCTGGTACGCGTCCATCCATCCTTCCGATTTGAGGAAGCCCTGGCTGCCCGTCTCGCCGCCGCGGCGGACAGGCTGAAGGCCGGTTTGCCGGCCGAGGCGCCGCCGCCGGCCGTCGCGGGCGGCACTCTGGCTGCGTTCCGGGGCATAGGTGCCGCCGGAGCACTCGCCACTGCCACCGGAGCACTCGCTACTGCCACGGTCGTCCGCGGCCTTCCAGATGCAGCCGCCCATCCACGGCGGCCGCTCATTGTGGGCGGCGTCGGCGTCGCCTCGGCAGCTATCTCTCTGGGCGCGGTTTACGTCGCCTGGCGCCACTCTCACCCAACCTCCGGCCGTCGTCGCTCCGGGGTCATCAACGAAATCCTTGGGGTTGTGTCCTGATGCCGATCAGATTGCCGTTCCGCCCACGCCGCGACGCCTATCCACCAGACCTCTGGACCAAGTGTCCCGGGTGCGCGGAAATGCTATTCAACAAGCAGCTCGACAAGACGCTCCGAGTCTGCCCGAATTGCAGCCATCACTTCCGCATTCCAGCCCGGGTGAGGATCGCGCAGCTCGTCGATGGCGGCTCGTTCGTTGAGCGCGACGCCGACCTTGCGCCGGTGGACTCCCTCGGCTTCGTCGACCTCAAGGCCTATCCGGACCGGCTCATCGCTGCTCAGCTGACCACCGGGCTCAAGGACGCGGCCATTTGGGGTCTGGGGGCCATAGGCGGCAAGCCCGTCTCGCTATGTGTGATGGACTTCGGGTTCATCGGCGGCTCGATGGGCTCGGTCGTCGGCGAGAAGGTCGCTCGGGCTGGTGAGGCCGCAATCGAGGAGCGCATCCCGCTGATCATCGTCTCCTCGTCCGGCGGGGCGCGCATGCAGGAAGGCACCTACTCGCTCATGCAGCTCGTCAAGACCATGAGCGTCGTTGAGCGCGTCCGGGCTGCCCGGATCCCATACATCTCGGTCCTCGCCGATCCAACCACCGGCGGCGTCTTTGCCTCGTTTGCGGTCGTCGGCGACGTCAACATCGCCGAACCGAATGCCATGATCCGTTTCGCCGGTGACCGCGTCTCCGCGGGCACCATCGGCGAGGAGTTGCCGCCCGGCTACCAGCGTGCGGAGTTCTGGTTCAGTCACGGGTTCGTGGATCGGATCGTCGCCCGCTCCAAGCTGCGCGACGAGATCAGCGCCCTGCTGGGGTTCCTGATTGCCCCGGCCGTACCCGGCGCGGTCGAACCCGCCGCCGCCCCAAGCTTCAGCCCGCGCTCTCTCCTCTCCGCCCTGACCGGGGCGCTGGGCGGCGATAGCAACGGCGATTCACACAACGGTGAGGCCGCTGGGTCTCGAGGAGATGCAGCCCGTGGTTGATCGACTTCTGGGCCGCGGCCACGCTGCCGACGGCCATGCGGAGGACCTCACCGCCGCAGTTTGGGCCCACGTCCAGCAGGCCCGCAACCTGAAGCGGCCGCATACGCTCGAGCTGCTCAATGGCATGGCCGACGAGTTCATCGAGTTGCACGGCGACCGGTTCTTCGGCGATGACTCGGCCATAGTGGCCGGCGTTGCGAAGATTGCCGGCCGGCGCATCGTCGTGATCGGTTTCCAGAAGGGCCAGGACACCGAGGAAAACATTCGCCGCAACTTCGGTCTGCCGCACCCCGAGGGCTACCGCAAGGCAATGCGGATGATGGAGCTGGCCGAGCGATTCGGCATGCCGGTCCTGACCTTCGTGGACGTGCAGGGCGCCTTCCCGGGCGCCGCGGCAGAAGAGCGAGGAATCGCCGAAGCCATCGCCAAGTCCGTCGGTATGATGACCCGCCTGCGGACGCCGATCGTCGTCGTCATCACCGGCGAAGGTGGCTCGGGCGGTGCGCTCGGGCTGGCCGTCGGTGACGTCGTCCTAGCTTTGGACAACTCGATTTATTCGGTCATCAGCCCAGAGGGCTGCGCTGCCATCCTGTGGCGATCGTCCGAGCACAGCGCCCAGGCTGCCGTGGCCATGAAGGTCACCGCTGAGGAGCAGTGCGACCTCGGTATCATCGATGAGGTGATCTGCGAACCGGGCGAGGGCGCTCATACTGACCCCGCTGAGACGGCCAGGCGCATCAAGGATGTTGTCATCGCACGCCTCAACGAGCTTGATCTCTTGTCTCTCGATGAACTGGTCGAGGCACGTTTCCAGCGCTA
>JAYUDR010000040.1:0-6602 GCA_043739665.1 Chloroflexota bacterium | reverse complement strand
CTGCGAGCATCACCAGCAACGTGGCGGTCGTGGCCAGCACGGTCATCACGATGCTTTTCATCGACTGGCGCCTCACCGCCCTCTCGCTGGTCATGCTGCCGGCTTTCTCCTTCATCGCCAACCGCGTCGGCAAAGTCCGGCGGGCGGTCTCGACCGAGACTCAGAAATCGCTGGCCGACATGACCGCCGCGACCGAGGAAACGCTCAGCGTCAGCGGCATTCTGCTGAGCAAGACGTTCGGGCAGCAGGAGCAGTCGACAGCCCGGTTCGACCAACTAAACGAGCGCGTTGCTCGGAACCAGATTCGGCAGGCGATGGTGGGCCGCTGGTTCTTCGCCCTTATCGGCACGATCATGTCGATCATCCCGGCCTTCGTGTACTGGCTGGCCGGCTATCTGACGATCAACCACGACCCCCACCCGCCCACGATCGGTGACATCGTGGCCTTCACCACGCTCCAGAGCCGGCTCTTCTTCCCGCTCGGGCAGCTGCTCAACGTCCAGGTGGAGCTGCAGGGCGCCCTGGCCCTCTTCGATCGCATCTTCGAATACCTGGAGATGAAGCCCGAGATAGCGGACGCGCCCGACTCGGTCTCATTGGATTCGGCGGCCGTGAAGGGCAGCGTGCGGCTGCGCGACGTCTCGTTCCGCTACCCGACCAAGAAGCCAGAGGCGCCGGCGGTCGAAATCGCGGCCGAGACCGGACCCGACTCCCACCATCAGTTCGCCCTCGAGGCCATCGACTTCGAGGTCAAGCCGGGCCAGCTGGTGGCACTCGTCGGACCTTCGGGCGCAGGCAAGACGACGACGACGTACCTGATCCCACGTCTGTACGACGTCGACTCGGGCTCGGTCGAGATCGACGGCTTGGACGTGCGCCAGATCAGTCTCCAATCGATCGGGCAGATCGTCGGCTTTGTAACGCAGGAGACATATCTATTCAACAGCTCCATCCGTGACAACCTGCGATACGCCAAACCCGCCGCCACGGACGAGGAGTTGGAAATCGCGGCGGGCGCGGCCGCCATCCACGACCGGATCATGGAGCTGCCCGCGGGCTACGACACTAACGTCGGCGAGCGTGGCTACAAGCTCTCGGGCGGCGAGAAGCAGCGGATCGCCATCGCTCGGGTCCTCCTCAAGGACCCGCGGGTCCTAATCCTCGACGAGGCCACTTCGGCCCTCGACACCGTCAGCGAGCGACTCATTCAGTCCGCCCTGGAGGGACTGGAGGCGGGCCGTACAACGATCGCCATTGCCCACCGGCTTTCGACGATCCTCCGAGCGGACTTGATTCTTGTCTACGAACGCGGCCGCATCGTGGAACGGGGCACGCACGCGGAACTACTGGCGGCCGGAGGCCTCTACGCACGGCTCTACCACGAGCAGTTCGCCGCCCCTGAAGTGGCCGAGGGCGGCACGGGGGGCCGGGCGCAGATGGACGGCACCGCCCTTCGCCCAATCGAGATTTCCAGAGCGCAGTAGGCTGACTGGCGAACGTGGCCGGCGGCACAAATCACCAGGAGGAAAGCGTGGGCGAGAAGAAGGTCAGCCTCAGTCACGAGGGCGGCTTGCGGTTCGTGGCCCGGACCGGTTCCGGCCACGACGTCGTCATCGACAATGCCACCGGTGACACTGGGCCGCGACCCACGGAACTCATCCTCGCTGCCATCGCCGGCTGCACGGCCATGGACGTTGTCGAGATCATGGCCAAGAAGCGCCAGGTCGTGGACAGCTACTCGGTCGAAGTCACCGGCAGCCAGCGCGATAAGGCGCCGAACGTCTACACAGACATCACCGTCACGCACGTGATCGAAGGTGCCGTGGACACCGAAGCGGTGCGGCGCTCGATCGAGTTATCGGCCACGAAGTACTGCACTGTGAGCGCCCAGATCGCGGGCGGGCCGGCCCGTATCAGCCACTCCTACACGATCAGGCGTCCGGGCGGCGCCGGGCTGCCGCCGAGCGAAGAGTCGGGCGAGGTCGTGGTGACGGGCCCCATGAAGGACGTCCTGGCGGATTAGCCGCCTCTGGCGTCCCGTGCGGGCGGCGATCAGAGGCGCTGGGGATCGGACGGCCTCGTCCTTCCCTGCGATCATGTGGCCGTGCAAGCGAGCAAGCCCACCGACCCCGACGCTGCTGCGGGCGGCGAAACGACCGCCGCCCCTCACCAGTCCGCGACGTGGCGGCTCTGGGGCGTGGACTTCGACGCCCGGATCGTACAGATCGTCACCCTGGCTACGGTCATCCTCATCCTCGCCTTCAACAACCGCTTCGTCGAAGCCGCCTACGACCGGTTCGTCCTCGAATTCATCATCCCCGTCGCCGTAATCGTCCTGGCCTGGCGCGAAAACCCGCGCCGCTACGGCCTCACCCTGGGCGACTGGCGCCGCGGCCTGCCTATTGCCATCGCCGGCATCGCCGTCATGGCCGTGGTGATCTGGTTCGTCAGCCGGCAGCCGGACTTCCGCGCCTACTACACCGAGTCGATCGCAGGCCGACCGCCCTGGAGACTCATCGTCGACTCGGCGATCGACCTCTTTGCTTGGGAGTTCTTCTTCCGCGGTTGGCTGCTTTGGGGCCTCGGTCGCAAGTACGGGACCGACGCCATATGGCTCCAAATGATCCCTTTCGCGCTGATGCACGTCTGGAAACCCGAGGTCGAGCAGCTGTCAACGGTCCTGGGCGGAGTGTTCTTTGGCATCCTGGCCTGGCGGACGAAGTCGTTCCTGTATGGCTGGCTGCTGCACTGGTTCATGGTGGCCTGGGTGCTGGTGGTCGTAGCCAGCTACGGGTAGCGATCGGTTGCGCGCCGGCACGTCCGTGGTTGCGGACCGGTTGCATAGCTATTCATCAAACCGTATACTCTGCCGACCATGACCGCCACTCGATCCACGCCCAACACTCCTGAAGCCACCTCCGGCCGTCTCGGACCCAAGGCCTTTCGAAGCCGCTCAGGCGGCCGAATCCTCACGGTCGGCATCGTCGGCGCCACGGGCTACGCGGGCGGCGAGTTGGTTCGGCTGCTGCTGAACCACCCCAACGTCAAGTTGGCAGGACTGTATGGCCGCAACCGGGATCATGTCCCGATCGCGGCATCGCACCCCCACCTGAGCGGCTCGGGCCTCGTAATCGACCAAGCCATGCCAAAGGCCGACGCTGTCTTCACCGCTCTGCCACACGGCATCGCGGCCGAGATGGCAGCCGGCATCGTCGCCAATGGTTCCGCCCTGTTCGACGTTGGGCCTGACTTCCGGCTGCATGATCCGGCCGACTATCCGCGCTGGTATAAGTTTGACCACCCGGCGCCGCAGCTGTTGGCGGAGGCCGTCTACGGTCTGCCCGAGCTGCATCGCGATGAAATGCGGGCCGCGGTGGACGGCGCCAACACGATCATCGGCCTGCCGGGCTGCTATCCCACAGCCACGATCCTGGCCCTGGCGCCGCTGGCGCGAGCCGGCCTCATCGGCGACCTCGCCGTTGACGCGAAGAGCGGCGTGTCGGGTGCCGGTCGCGAACCCAAGGCGGATCTGCTCTTCGCCGAGGTCAACGAGAGTGTCAAGGCCTATGGCATGTTCAACCATCGCCACACGGCCGAGATGGAGCAGGAGCTACAGCAGCAGGGCGAGCGCGGTCCGCTTAGCCGCCGAGAGGCTAACCCGGGTGTGGCCACGGTCGACTTCCTGCCCCACCTCATTCCCATGACGCGCGGCATCCTGACCAGCTGCCACGTCCGACCGACCCGGCCGGTCACACAGGACGAGCTGGACGCGCTGTACGCCGAGGCTTACGGCGACGAACCATTTGTCCAGGTCGTTGCCGACCCGCCGTCAACGAAGCATGTCTACGGCAGCAACCTTGCCCGTGTCTGGTGTCGCGTGGATCCGCGCAGTGGCCGGGTCCTTGCAATTGGCGCGATCGACAACCTCATCAAGGGAGCAGCCGGTCAGGCCGTTCAGGCTCTCAACGTTGTCTTCGGTCTGCCCGAGACAACCGGCCTCGAGGGTTACCCGATCGCACCCTAGCAGCGGCAGCGCCTGCGCCGGACCGGCGTTGGGCTCGGCCGCCTCACCGATCAACACAGAACTCCCAGTCGAAGGGAACCGCATCTTATGCATCCAAGCCCTCTGGAGGACGCATCCGGCCAGCCTCGCAGCGGCGATCTCAGGCCGCTCCCGATGACACTGCCTGTGGTAGAGGAACGAGCTGCCATGCCGGGCGGATTTCGAGCGGGCGCCCTGGCGGCCGGCATCAAGCCCTCAGGCCGACCGGACCTGGGCGTCATCGCCACCACCGGTGAATCGGCAGCCGTAGCGGCCGTCTTCACCCGCAATCAAGTCGTTGCCGCGCCTATCCGGCTCTCGCGGGCGCACCTCAACGCCACCGAGGCGATTGGGGGCGGCAAGTTCGGCTGGGCCGATGCAATCGTGACCACAGCCGGCTCTGCGAACGCGGCCACGGGCGTCGAGGGAGACGCGGATCAGGGCGAGGTGGGCGAGGCTCTGGCGGCGTGGCTGCACACCCAGGCAGAAAGGACGCTGGCCCTCTCCACCGGCGTCATCGGGGTCCGGTTGCCGGTCGCCAAGGTGAAGGAGGGGCTCGGCCGCCTCGTTCCGACGCTAGCCGCAACAGACGAAGGTCTACGGGCCGTGGCCGCGGCGATCATGACCACCGATACGAAGATCAAGCTCGCTACAACCTCGGTCGCGATGCCCGGGCCGGATGGCGATCTGGTGAAGGTCACCGTAACGGGTATCGCCAAGGGCGTGGGCATGATCCACCCCCGCATGGCCACGATGCTGAGCGTCATCCTGACCGACGCCAGCGTGCCGCCGGCCACTCTTCACGCGCTCCTGGCGCCGATCGTGCAGCGCACATGGAATCAGATCAGCGTCGATGGCGACACGAGTACGAACGACACTGTCTTCCTTCTGGCCTCCGGCGCATCGAAGGTCGCCGTTGGCCCGGCCAGCCACGAGGCCGCCCTTTTGGGCAAAGCGATCGAGGCCGTGGCCCGATCATTGGCCCGTCAGCAGGCCGCCGATGGCGAAGGCGCCTCAACTCTGATTATCTGCCAGGTGAGCGGCGCAGCCGACGATCACGACGCCCGGGCCATCGCCCGGTCCATCGTTAGCAGCAGCCTCCTAAAGGCCGCAGTCCATGGTCGCGACCCCAACTGGGGCCGCGTGGCCAGCGCTGCCGGCAACGCCCGACTGCCCGAAGAGCAACTCCTGGAGGCGGCCGGCCTTGACCGCAGCGAGGCGGCGGCGCGAGCCGGCCGGGCGCCCGAACTGGACCTCGACAAGCTGCAAATCGCCATCGCCGGAACGCTCGTCTTCGACGGCGCTCCGCTGCCGTTCGACCGCGACGCGGTCCGCAAAGCGATGGCTGCGCCCGAGGTGCTCATCCGCCTCCATCTAGCCCTGGGGGGCGGCCTTGGCGAGGCGTTTGGGTGCGACCTGACTGAGCAATATGTAATCGAGAACGCGGAGTACACGACGTGAGCGAAGTCCTCGTCCTCAAACTCGGCGGCACGACGCTGGCCGATCAGGCGCACGTGCTCGACGAGGTCGCGACCGTCGCCCGCAAGCGGCCCGTCGTCCTCGTGCACGGCGGCGGCAAGCGCATTACAGAATGGCTCGAGCGGCTGGGCGTTCCCAGTAGGTTCGAGGGCGGTCTGCGCGTGACCGACGCTGCGTCCTTGGAGGTCGCCGCGGCCGTCTTGAGGGGAGTTGTCAACTCAGAGCTCGTGTCGGACCTGCGTGATCGTGGCGTCGACGCAGTGGGGCTGAGTGGCGTGGATGGCGGCTTCATGATCGCCGAGCGCGTACCCGCTCTGGGGCTTGTGGCCCACGTCGTGGGGCTACGGCGCGACTTTCTCGATCAGCTGCTGGTCGCCGGCCAGGTGGCCGTGGTCGCACCGCTCGCCCGTGACGAGCAGGGCATCGTCTGCAACGTGAACGCCGATGACGCAGCTGCCGGCATTGCCGCCGGCCTGGGCGCCCGCCAGCTGATCCTCATGACCGACGTGGACGGCGTCCGCAACGCTGCCGGCGAGAAGCTCTCGACCATGACCACTGATCAGGCGGAGAGAATGATCGCCGATGGGGTGATCAAGGGCGGCATGGTGCCCAAGATCCGGGCCGCCATGCAGGCCGTCAACTGGCCCGGCGCCGAAGCCGTCATCGCCGACTCGGCCGACCCGCACGCCCTGACACGCGCTCTCGCCGATCCGACCTTCGGGACCAGGATCACAGCGGCGCGCGAGGCCAGCGAAGCCTCAGCCGGGACCGTCTAGCGGATGGCAGCCATGGTTCTCAACGGCAGCGGGATCAACGCCAAACAGCGCCGCCAGCGGACGCTTCTGGAGCTTGTGAGTCGCTCGCCAATCGGCAGCCAGGAGGAGCTTGTGGAGCTGCTCCGCGGCGCCGGTTTCGAAGTCACCCAGGCCACCGTCAGTCGCGATGCGGCGGAACTCGGGCTGGTCAAGGTGCCGCGAGACGACCGCCACGTCTACGCCACGCCGGAGTCGGCCGCAACGGGCAACCTGTACGACTCCAGGCTCCACCGGCTGCTGGAGGACATCCCGGTTCGGGTCGGGCG
>JAYUDR010000039.1:0-2513 GCA_043739665.1 Chloroflexota bacterium | reverse complement strand
CGGCGTCGCCCGTGACAACCTCTCCATTACTCGAAGACTGGCGTCCAACTGGCCGGCGGCGACGTGTCGATGAAGGCATCCGGATCGAAGATCTCGGCCAGCATGCCGACACCGTCAATGACTCGCGGCCCGGGCCTGCTGAAGTAGATCGGATCGAGGATGAAGACCTGGCCCCGGCGCACGGCCTCCAGATCGCGCCAGAACTCGGGCTTCTCCAGACGCGCGAACTCGATCTTGGCATCGTGAAGCGTCAGGCCCGCTGGGGCGAACATCAACATCTCCGGATCGACTTCGAGGATCGCCTCCCAGCTGGTTGGCGCGGCGGGCTCTCCCTCACGCCCCAGAAGATCCCACCCGCCCGAGCGACGAACCTGCTCCGGGACCCACCGGCCGCTGGCGATAAGGGGCACCAACCCTTGCAGAACCACGACGCGCTTGGGCCGCAGGCCCTGGTCATGGCGGGTCAAGACCTGCTGCTCCAGCTCGCCGAGATCCTCACGCAGAGCCTCGACCAGTTCGATCGCGTCATCCTCCGTCTCGGTCATGGCCCCGATCGTAGTTATGGAGTGAAATATGCCCTCAAGACTGATTGGATCCAGCGAGACGATCGTGGGCGAGACATCGGCGCCGACCAGCACCGCCTCAAGCTGACGTGACCCAGGCCCCGCCCCGTCCTCGCGCACGAGGATCAGGTCTGGGCGGCAGGCGCGCAGGGCTTCGCGAATCAACTCGGCTGAAGCCAGCTCATCATCCGGTTTCGCGTCGGAACCTGCACCGGAACCTGCGCCGGAACCACTCGCGGGCCGCGTCACTACGGCCACTCCCTCGATCTCCGGCGGGTAGTCGCAGCAATGGCTCACGCCCACGAGCTGCTCCCGCAGGCCCAGAGCGCAGATGATCTCGGTGGCTGATGGAAGGAATGAAACGATGCGCATGGGCGCAGTCTAGCCGGAGTCGCTCACCCCGCCCTCTACGGCGAGGCGAGCCTGCCCGGGAATCGAAAGCGCCCGACCAAACGGTCGAGCGCCGACCCCGCCCTGCGGCAGGGGACCCAGCCTTGCGGCTGGCCTTGACGAAGTCGTGAAAGGGTCAGGCCGGCTTAGCCGCATCCACGAGCTTGCGCGCAGCGTCCTTGTCCGTATACCAGAGGGCGTTGATCTCCGTGTAACCGGCCCACTCGGCAGGAACGCTATCCTCGGCGAAGATTGCGTTGACCGGGCACTCGGGCTCGCAAGCGCCGCAATCGATGCACTCGTTGGGGTCGATATAGAGGACGCGATCAACGCCGTCCTCGAAATGGATGCAGTCGACCGGGCAAACAGACACACATGCCTGATCCATGACGTCGACGCAGGGCTCAGCGATCACGTAGGCCATCGGGCTTCTCCTGAGGTCCAGTTAATTGTCCAGGCTTGGAGGCCCAGCGGCACTCCGTGCGCTCGTGCGGAGCGTACCACGCAAGCCATATCGAGCGGGCGACGCCCTTGCGCCGCTGGCCGCCCTTGCGCCGCTGGCCGCCCTTGCGCCAGCGAATGCGACTGCGCCAGCGAATGCGACTGCGTCCGACAAGCCTGGTGCCGCCCGGCCGGAAACTACATGTGCGATTCGTAGGTCGGGTCGAGGTACTTGTCTGGATCTTCCTCAAAATCGAGCCTGCACCCGCGGCTGCAAAAGTAGTAGGTCACGCCGTCGTACTCGAACTTGAGGTCGGTGGAGGCGTCGACCTCCATGCCGCAAACCGGATCCTTCACGTAGGCCATCATGCTCCTTCGACCGACTTCGGCCTGTCGCAATCCGCTTGGGAACATCGGACCGCCAGGCACGAGTGTATGCTCAGCGGCCGGCCATGGGTACGTCATATTTGGAGCGCGAATACTCCACACGCCCCGAGTGGCCTCACCGACCGGCGTAGGATGGCGAGCCATGGAACCCAATCTGGTCGAACTAACACGGCGGTCGCTCGAAGCGGAGCGCGCTCGGATTCTCTTGGTGCTCGCCGAGGAGGTAGAGCACCCCCGGGTCGCCCACGGGGCGCAGACTGCCGCCGCCAGCGAGGTATCGGAAAGCCAGCGCGGACAGCAGCTGCGCGAGCGCGAGGAGCAGCATCTCGGCCTGATTGAGGGCGCCCTCAGCCGCATCGCGGATGGCAGCTACGGGCTGTGCCAGAACTGCGGACAGCCCATTGCGCGGGAGCGCCTGGAGGCTCTGGCCTGGGCCCAGGACTGCATCGGCTGCCACGGCAAGCGGCGCCGCTGAGGCTGCGCCGAGAGTCTCGAGGCTGCGCCGGGAGTCGCCTGTGAGCATTCCGCTTCGTCGCCGGTTAGCCACGCCTCTGCGGCTCTGCGGCTGCGCGGCCCCAACCGAAGGGACCGGCCTTGCGGCCGGTCCCGTAATGCCAGTGGAACCTTAATGCGGCTCAGGTAGCCGAGCAGGTGAGCGTTGGTACGGCGTTCGTGCCGCTGAAGCCGGCCTGCATGCCAAAGGCGGTGTTGCCGGCTGGGGCGATGACGTTG
>JAYUDR010000038.1:0-2519 GCA_043739665.1 Chloroflexota bacterium | reverse complement strand
GCCTGGCCATCGAGGTCGGGCGGCAGGGCGTGACCGTCAACGCCGTGCTCCCGGGCTGGATCGCGACCGCATCGCAACAGCCCGAAGAGGCGATCGGTGGGCAGAACACTCCGCTTGGCCGATCCGGCACGTCAGATGAGGTCGCCGCGGTCATCGCCTTTCTGGCATCCGATGCGGCGAGCTACGTGACGGGTCAGGGGATCGTCGTCGATGGCGGGAACACGATCCAGGAGTACAAGGGCCCGTCGGAGGCGTGGTACTGAGCAGGCAGGAGGGTCGGGCACGGCCGGGGGTCCCGTCGTTCTGACAAACGGACGATGCGTTGGCCGTTCGGCCGCCTGATGCGCCGCAACGAAAAGTGCCATCGGTTGCGACTCGGGGGGCTCGCTCACCGGAACGCTGCGGATGAGGGCCCCGGCGCCACTGCGACTTCGTCACTTGACGGCGATGTAGGCGTCCAAGTCGAATCTCGGGCGGCCGGATGCGCCGCCGACAACGAGCCTCCTGCTTATCCGGTTGAATCCGAGCTGATCGAGCGATAGCGTCGGCGCGTGCCGCGCCCGCCCTACCGCGCAACGTCGCGCACTTCCAACCGGATCGGCGTGCAGAACCGGCCGGAGGAGATGGGCGCCAGCGGGCCGGCCGCTGGCGTGCCGTTGGCCATGAGCGACCTCGCCGCCGCCAAGGAAGCGAGACCGGAGATCACAATCATGGCCAATACCGGGGGTTCGCGCCGATCGAATCGCCGAGATCTTCAAGGTCGCCGATTGCGCCATCGTGGCCACGAGCCACAAGGTCGACGGCAACACTTGGAACCCTGTGGATCCGGCCCGCGTGGAGCGGCTGGTGGAAGCTGCACGAGCAACGGGCACTGAGAAGGCCAAACCGCACGCTGGCCGCGCCTCGCTAGCCCGGTTCGGCTGAGTGCCGGGCTACCCCCCGAGCCAATCGCGCATCCGCGCGATCCAGTCCTCGGTGATCGGCCGCTCGCTCGCGACTGTATACCAAAGCCCCGCCTTCTCGACGTATTGCGGCAGGGTTCGCAATGCCTCGGCCACGACGTCCCAACTGATGTCCATCTGCTCCGGGCGGTACTGCACGCCAATCCTGTCGGCGATCGACTTGATCTCGTGCGGACGGTTGCCCTGGAGATCACTCATCAGGAGGACGCCTAGTGTGACCGGCTGCCCATGAAGGAAATGCTTTCCGGTGAGGTACTCCAGGTTGTAGAAGACGAAGTGTTCCGCGCCTTCGATGTGGCGTGGGTTCCAGCCAGCGTTGTGGAACGCTGCCCCTCCCCACCGGAGCGATTCGGCAAGGGCCCGGATTCCAGTGTCGGACACCGCGTTGATCTCGGCCGCGTTGTCGATCACTCGGTCGAGCGCGACCCGCGCTCCTGCAACGAGTCGGTCGTCATACGGCCAGCGCGGTTCGACATGGCCGGTATCGGCAGCCATCCTCCAGTCCCAGTGGCTGGTCCAGTAACAAAGGGTATCGCCGACTCCGGACCGGTTCAGCTCGACCGGCGCGCCGCGGATCACGTCGTAGTCGACGTAGATTGCCTCGGGCACGGCAAAGGCGACGTACCGAACGACCCCGTCGACCCGAACCGCCGCGCGATGGCCCCAGGCGGCGTTCACAGACAGCGCGGTCGGGACTTGGAAGAGGGGGGCTCGGCGCCGCCAGGCCACGTACTTGGCGACGTCGAGGGCCTGACCACCACCTAGCCCGATGACCGACTGAAGCGTCGGCAGCGCATCGACGATCTTGTCGAGCTCCTCCCGGTCAAGCGTCGTCACGAGGAGGGGCCCAACGAGACCGCCGTCGAAGTCGTCAGCGAACCGCGCCCAAAGGTCGTCCATGGTGACAACAAGGTACGGCCGGTGGACGAATGTCTTCAGCTCCGGCACAAGGCCACGGCCATAGATCGTGTGGAAGAGCTCAGGCACGGGAACCTCACGACTATTGGGTTTGGTGACCTTCGTTCCGCGGAGAAGTTGGCGTGGGATGCGGCCGGGTCGTTCCTCGAGGAAAGCGGGCGAGTTGCTGGAGTGGGACGACGAGGGGTAGCGCGGCAAGCGGGCCGTCGAGTTTTGGGACCCCCTTGACGACCAGCCGGGCATCCAAACCGGAGCCGCTTAGATCCGTCCTAGCCGCCGGACCAGCACCTCGGCGCCAATAGCCCAGGTCTCCCAGCTGGACGCGGAAATCTCCTGCGCAAGTCGCATGCTGAGCTCGGCGATCAGGCCGGACGGAACAAGGGCGATCGCGCAGGCCGGTGCGTCGACGAGCTCGAGCGGTCCGTGGCGGGTGGCGCCGCCGGAAAAGGCCCCCGCCGGGAATGTCGCTGTCTCCTTGATCGCGCTTCGGCCACTGTCCGGCCGCGCCACT
This sequence comes from Chloroflexota bacterium, assembly GCA_043739665.1. Taxonomy (GTDB): domain Bacteria; phylum Chloroflexota; class Limnocylindria; order Limnocylindrales; family CSP1-4; genus Fen-1039. Next base: position 128 of record JAYUDR010000038.1, on the reverse strand, counting down.
CGACAAGGCACATGTGCCGAACCGGTCGAGTTCCGAGGTCATTTCACTGCTCCAAAGGTGAGGCCCTTGACGAGGTACCGCTGGGCGACCGCTGCCAGAGCGATCATCGGGACCACCGCGGTTACAGC
>JAYUDR010000037.1:0-2530 GCA_043739665.1 Chloroflexota bacterium | reverse complement strand
CTAACTCGCTCTGGCAGGGCGGGTGGTGGCAGGTCCAGTACAACGTCACTGCCGGAAACGACACCACCACATGGTCGGTCAACGTCAACGGCAATCCCGTCCGCCTGGTGCCATACCCCTGATCGAGGCCGCATCCCCTATACCAACAAGATCGAACACCTTCCTCTGGTAGGATGCGGCCATGGAGGGCGTGGTACTGGTCCTGAATCAGAACTATGAGCCGCTCAACGTGTGCAATCTGCCACGAGCGTTCCGGCTCGTATTCGGTCAGCGCGCCGAAGTGCTCGAGTACGACCACCAGATGATCCGAACGCCGCGCGAGAGCTATCGCGCGCCGGCCGTCATCCGCCTCCAGAACCAGATTCGTCGGCCCAGGCCGCGCGTTCGGCTGACCCGTCGGGAAGTCTTCATCCGGGACGGCTACACCTGCCAGTACTGCGGCAACCACTCGGGCGACCTGACTCTGGACCACGTCGTGCCTCGCCATCGCGGCGGCTCCCACACCTGGGACAACCTTGTGACGGCCTGCAAGGCCTGCAACCACAAGAAGGGCGGCAAGCTGCTCGAAGACGCACGGCTGCGTCTGGCCCGCCGGCCGGCGGAGCCCCGCTGCGACGTCTACTCGCTCTTCAGTCCGTACGTGCGGGACGATCGCAACGAGACCTGGCGGTCGTACCTGTTCCTCGGACACTGAGACATGGCCGGGGCAGGGCCACGTCCGGCTCCGCCGCCGACTGGCGAGCCACAGACGCAGATTCCGGCGCCGGTTACCGAGCTGCTGGCCAGTCTGTGGAGTGGCGGCCAGGCCGCGTACGTGGTAGGCGGCTGCTTGCGCGACGCGCTGCTTGGCCGTAAGCCGGCCGACTGGGACCTCACGACCGACGCCCCGCCGGCGCGGATTCAGGAGCTATTCCCGAGCTCCTTATACGAGAATCAGTTCGGCACCGTGGTCGTGCGCTACGCGGGAGGCCAGTACGAGATCACCTCTTTCCGGCGCGACGTTTCTTACTCGGACTTCCGCCATCCGGACGCCGTCGAGTTCGGCGAATCGATCGAGGAGGACCTGGCCCGGCGCGACTTCACAGTGAACGCGATGGCCTGGGGCGCGCGGCCCGGCGAGGAACCTCACCTCGTCGATCCGCACGGCGGTCGAGACGACCTTGCCCGCCATCTGCTGAGAGCGGTTGGCGAGCCCGATCGCCGATTCCGCGAGGACGCACTGCGAATGGTGCGGGCCGTTCGTCTGGCCGCGGCGCTCGAATTCACAGTCGAGGCCGAAACGCTGGCCGCCATCGGCCGCAACGCCGGGCTGGCGGAGCATCTGTCGGGCGAGCGAATCTTGACCGAACTGGGCAAGCTGCTGCGCTCCGCCAGGCCGTCGGTCGGGCTGCGTTTGATGGCCGACTCCGGGCTGCTGGCGGTTGTGGCGCCCGATCTTGACCGCGAACGGGGCGTCAGCCAGAACAAGGTCGCCGGCGAAGACCTCTGGGATCACACTCTGCGGACCGTGGACGCCACACCCAATCGGCCCCTTGTCCGCCTGGCCGCGCTAATGCATGACGTCGGCAAACCTGACACCCTCGCTGAGGGCCATTTTCACAATCACGAGTCCGTGGGCGCGGCGATGGCTCGCGATTACCTCAGCCGCCTCCACGCGCCCCGCGTCCTGCAGGAGCGAGTGGCGCATCTGGTGCTCCATCACATGTTCATGTACCGGCCAAACTGGACCGACGCGGCCGTCCGTCGCTTCATCGGCAAGGTCGGGCCCGGATCGATTGACGACCTGCTGGCACTCCGCGCGGCCGACAACGAAGGCAGCGGCCAGTCCGCGGACGCCGGCGATCTGGCGGAACTGGCGTCTCGAATTAAGGGCCAGCTGGCGATGAACCTCGTGCTCACCAGGAACGACCTCGCCCTGGACGGCACCGACTTGATGGCCGAATTGGGCCTGCCGCAGGGGCCGCTCCTCGGCGACCTGCTGGACGACCTGACCGAGCGAGTAGTCTCCGAGCCAGCGCTGAACGATCGAGAGATCCTCTTGAACTTGTCGCGTCGGCTGATTTCCGAGCGCCGTTTGGTGGAGAATCCAGAACTGTGAACTCCTCAACGCAGACGCCCACAATTCCAAGGCCCGGGGTGGCCTGATGTTCGAGCTGCTCCTTCAAGCCGACAAGTCGCTCGCCGCCGGCGCGCTTGTACAGGCCGAGCGTACGTACTGGCAACTCGTGGATCTGGACCCGTCGAACGCGATGGCGCTCGCCGGCCTGGCCCGCGTGGCCCTCGCCAGAGGCGATCGGCGGCTCGCTCAGGATTTCGCGGAACGGGCCCTGCGTATCGACCCCGATAACGTGGCCGCCCGGCGTGTCCTGGACGTGCCGGAGCACGGCGAGGCTGAACCCGACCTCCTGGACTCCCATGCCCAGCAAATGATTGCCGCTCGCAGCCTGGAGGGGCTGGGCCGTCGCCGCAAGGCGGACAGCGCGCCGGTTCGAATTGCGTCCGAAGACGAGGACAAGCTCGACGACGAGGG
>JAYUDR010000036.1:0-40265 GCA_043739665.1 Chloroflexota bacterium | reverse complement strand
ACCTGGACGTGCGCCACCTCGGCCGCAAGGTCATCGAGGAGAAGCTGCCCGACATCACCGAGTTCGCCCGCATCTACCAGGGCGTGGAGCCGCTCAAGGAGCCGGTTCCAGTTCAGCCGACGGCTCACTATGCCATGGGTGGCATCCCGACCAATATCAACTCCGAGGTCGTCCGCGACGACAAGGGCACGGTCGTGCCCGGCCTGTTTGCCGCCGGCGAGTGCGCCTGCGTGAGCGTCCATGGAGCCAATCGCCTCGGGACGAACTCGCTCGTGGAGCTGCTCGTTTTCGGGCGACGCGCCGGCCGCCAGATGGCCCGCCACGCCGGCACGGTGGAACGACCGCGTCCCATCGCCGATGCCGCCGACCCGGCCCGCGCGCAACTCGAGGCAATCCGCACCCGCGAAGACAAGGGCGAGAAGGTGGCCGCGATCCGGAGCCAGCTGGCCGACGTGATGATGGACAACGTCGGTGTGTATCGCGACGGCAAGCTCCTGACCGAGGCCTTAGCCAGGGTCCGAGAGTTGAAGGGGCGCTATGGCGGCATCTCGATCAGCGACCGGGGGAGCGTCTTCAACACAGAGCTACTCGAGGCCAATGAGCTGGGCTACCTGCTCGATCTGGCCGAGGTCACCGTCGCAGGCGCCCTGGCCCGAACCGAGAGCCGTGGCGCTCACTCACGCGAGGACTATCCGGAGCGCAATGACGCCAAGTGGCTCAAGCACACGCTCGCATACAAGGGACCGCAGGGGCCGACCCTGAAGTACAAACCGGTCTCGATCACCCGCTTCGAGCCGAAGCCGCGGACGTACTGAGGCCGATGGAATGAAAGTCGAACTCCGCATCCTCCGCTACGACTCGGAACGGGACGACACGGCTGTCGCTGGGGCGCAGGCGGCCGGCCCCCACTGGGTGAAGTACGAAGTCGAGAGCGAACCCATGGATCGCGTCCTCGATCTGCTCATCAAGGTCAAGGCCGAGCAGGATGGCTCGCTCAGCTTCCGCCGCTCTTGCGGCCACGGCATCTGCGGCTCGGACGCGATGCTCATCAACAACCGCAACCGGCTGGCCTGCCGCATTCGCATCGATCAGCTGGGCAAGAAGATCTCGGTTGCTCCGCTGCCGGGCCTGCCGGTCGTGAAAGACCTGATCGTCGACATGAGCGGATTCTTCGGCAAGTACCGCTCGGTCAAGCCATTCCTCATCAACGACCAGCCCGAGCCTGAACGGGAGCGGCGCCAGAGTCAGGAAGACCGGGCCAAGTTCGACGACACGACTAAGTGCATCCTGTGCGCCGCTTGCACGTCCTCCTGCCCCTCGTTCTGGGCCAGGCCCGAGTACGTCGGACCGGCGGCCATCGTCCAGGCCCATCGCTTCATCTTCGACTCCCGAGACGACGGTGCGGCCGAACGGCTGGAGATTCTGGCCGACGAGGACGGCGTGTGGCGCTGCCGAACGATCTTCAACTGCGTCGATGCCTGCCCGCGCGGGATCAACATAACCAGGGCGATCCTCGAGGTCTCGTCGGCGATCGTGGGGCGACGAGGCTGAGCCCCAAGGACAGCGGCTGGGATTCGCTCTGGGAGTCTCTGGGAGCTCCTGAGTCCGAAGAGCCGACTTCCGAGCCCGAAGGGCGAACTGTTCAACCCGCAGCGCGGCGAGCAGCGGCGTCGGGCCTGCGCACCCTAATCGTCAGAACTGACGGCGCGGCCCGGGGCAACCCTGGTCCGGCTTCGTCCGGCGCCGTGCTAATCGAGGCCGTGGGCACTGCGTCGCGTCGCCCGGATGCGCCGCCGATCGCGACCATCTCCGAGTATCTGGGCGTCCAGACCAACAACGTGGCCGAATATACAGCTGTAGTGCGGGCCCTGGCTCTAGCCGAGGAGCTTGGCGCCGAGGCGATTGAGATGCTGCTTGACTCCAAGCTGATCGTCGAGCAACTCCACGGCCGCTGGAGGGTCAAGGACGCCAAACTGATCCCGCTTCATGCCGCCTGTAAAGCCCGGCTGTCGAAGTTCTCCCGCTGGACCGCCAACCACGTGCCGCGGGCTCAGAACAAGCAGGCCGACGCTCTCTGCAACGAGGCTATTGACCGGGCACTATCCGGCGGTCCGAGGGTGGTGGTGGTCCGGCCCTAGCGTCGCCATGACACCATCGCTACCACGAGCAGGATCGGTACCCCGACTAGCGCTCCGGTGGCCCAGGTCGTGGCGTCCAGGCCAAGCCAGGTCGGTGGTATGTACGGCGGCCCGGCCGGCGTTGCGCACGCACACGCAGACCGAGCGAGCGAGATGGGCGCGGATGCCACCCCAACCACCCAGATCGCGGCGATGACGGCGCCCAGGACGCGGATCGCGGCCAATCGTTGGCGGGCGACGGCAAGAGCGATTGAGGCCGCAGCGGCCGCTTCGGCGATGAAGAACAGGCTCGAGGCCGGCTGCAGCGCCATGCTTTGATCCTGAGCCAGCATCGTGGCCGCAACGGCTGCCAGCAGCGCGGCGGTTATGGCCAGGGCTGCTCGTAGTAACGGCCAGGAGAGCGGCCGGCTAGGAGCGCCAATGATTGCCCCAACTGTGCGTCGGCCGATCACCGTCCGGACCGCCCACCACACGCCCAAGGCCACGATGGTGACGCCCGCGACCAGCAAAATCGAGATGACCACGGCGTATCTCCCTCCTGCGCGATCTCCAAGCTTGTCTTCAGACGACCTTGAGACCCTCGATCCCGGCTGCTGCTTGAGGATACTGCGGGTCAAGATCGTCAATCGCGTCGGCCACGATCTCGCTGACGGCGAGGTTGCGGAGCCAGTTGTGGTTGGCCGGGATCAGGTGCCAGGGCGCGTAGTCGGTGCTTGTTTCGGCCAGCATCTCCTCGAAGGCAGCCCGGTAGTCGTCCCAGAACTTGCGCTCCTCGATGTCTCCCAGGGCGAACTTCCAGCGCTTGGTCGGGTCGTCGACCCGCTCCTGGAATCTCTGGCGCTGCTCGTCCTTGTCGATCGCGAGGAAGAATTTGAGGATCGTGACGCCCTCGTCGGTGAGCATCCGCTCCCAATCGCGAATTTCACGGTAGTGGCGCCGCCACCGCTCCTCCGGCTCGAGGTTGTGGACCCGGACGATGAGCACTGATTCGTAGTGGCTTCGGTTGAAGATTCCGATTTCGCCCTTGCCGGGAACGGCGGCGTGGACTCGCCACAGAAAGTCGTGGGCTGCTTCCTTTGGCGTTGGGACCTTGAACGACGTGACGGGCGTTCCCTGCGGGTTGAAGGCGCCGGCGATGACGCTTATCGTGCCATCTTTGCCGGCGGCGTCGATGCCCTGAAGCACTATCAGGACAGCATGTTTGGCCTCGGCGTAGAGCCTGTCCTGAAGGTCGGCCAAGCGGGCCAGGTTCGCGGCCAGGGCAGGCTCGGTATTGGCCTTCTTGCGACCCAGGGTTGCTGCGCAGTCGAAGCCGGCCAGATCGACCTTGGAGCCGGGCTTCACCCGCAGCAGCTTGCGCAGGCTGCTGTTGCTTTCGTCTACTGCACCCATCAAGCCTCAACCTTCCGATCAACTGGTCTGATGCGTATCCTAAACGCCGAGGCGGCTCAAAGCCGCCGGTACCGGACCTCCGTGACCGTGAAACCGCCGAGATCTATCAGCTGGCGGATCCCGTCCGGCTGCCAGCCCATGGCCTCGTAGAAGGCTCGGCCGGCTGAGTTGGCCTCGAGCACCCACAGCACGAGAGATGTGACGCCACTCTCGCGCCAGTGGTCCACGGCGGTAGCTAACAACGCACCGCCGACGCCGCTGCGCCACGCCTCGGGTATCACATAGATTGCGTGAATTTCGGCGGCGATTGGAGCCTCGGGACGGTGGCTCGGTTGCATGTCCTCATCGCGCGGAGGACCGCTCGACACGAAGCCGATCGCCGTTGCATCCAGTTCGGCAACCCAGGCGGGACCCCCACCCTCCTTGCCGCTCTCGAGTCTCATGCGCCACGCGATCTCCCTGGCACCGACGGACAGGCCGTCGAGGAAGTCGTCCGGCAGAATGCCGCGGTAGGCGGCCTGCCAGCCACGAACCACGATCTCCGCGATGGCGTGGGCATCGGCTGCGGTGGCGCGGCGGATGTGCGCGGCCGTCGCCATTCTTCGGTTGCTGGGCTCGGATTTCACTCCAAGCCTCGTGCCGCGGGTTGCATTTCCTCTCCGAACTTGGCGGTCTCGCCTGAGGAGACTACAATCCCCCGTCGGCGAGTCGGCTGGACGATCGCGTGTCCCACAGTGGCGACTCTCAGGAGCCCGCCAACGTGGAACTCGAGGAAAGTCCGAGCTCCTCAGCGCAGGGTAGCGGGTAACGCCCGTCCGCCGTGAGGCGAGGACCAGTACCACAGAGACGTAGCCCGGGCCGGGCCTAGCTCGGACCGGGAGGTGAAACGCGGCAAACTCTGCTCGGAGCAAGGCCAAATAGGAGGACGCAGTTCGAGCTTTCGGGCGACCGGAGGTTCGGACGGAAGAGGTCGCGCTGCCCAGTCCTCGGGTCGGCCGCTTGAGCCGCCGGGTAACCGGTGGTCGTAGATGGATGATCGTCGCCGTGACGTAAGTCGCGGTACAGAACTCGGCTTATAGGCCGGCTCGCCGCCTTCCTTTACACCGAGAGTGGCCTCCGCCGCCTCTCAACGCTCGTGAATCCGAGCTGAGGGGACGGTGGACCTCGAAAGGTACTAGACTGCCGGGCGTCGGCTGCCTGGCTCTCCCTGCCGGGCGAGATCACGAGGGCAGGAGAGATCGTGGACGCTGGCGAAGGCCCAGACAATCAAGACGGCCGCGGCGGCAGCACGCCGCCTGACGAGAATGACGAGCAGCAGATGCGCCTGGGCCGGGCCCGGATCGCGCGAAGTGGAGAACTGCTCGGCGGCCAGAGCGGCCTCTCCGGCGGCTTGATAGGCGCGAACCCCTCACGCGAGCCAGAGTACGACCCCGGCTCCGCCTCGGGTGTGATCGGGCGCCCGCCCATGGCTAGCCCCCTCACTGGCCCTATATCCAGCCCTGCCGGGGGATCGTCAGTCGGTGGCGCCGAGGCGATGGGTCTCGCGCCGCGGTTCCAGCCATGGTCCGACCCTGCGGCCGCCAACGCCGGCCCAATGCGCTGCCACTTCCTGCGTAGTGTCGGCCCGGATGGGCGGCTGGTCGAGGCCCAGAGGGCGGCGGTGCCAACACAACGGTGCGCTGCTTTTGGGGACCCGCTGCCGCTGTCACTGCGTCAGCAGGAGTTGGTTTGTCTCCAGCGAGTTCACGTCAGCTGTCCGCGGTACGTTCGCGGGACCCTCCTTGCCAATGAGACGCCTTCCAGCCCGGCCAATGGGCAGGCCCGCAAGCGCCTTCCGATCCTGTCGATGGTGGGAGTTGGACTCGTCGTCCTGGCTCTCTTGGTCGTGGTCACGGCAGTCCTGGGCGTGTCCCCCTTTGGGGGCGGAACGACGGGCCCCACCACGGCGAGCGCGGCTGTCGCGCCGCCGTCGGCGAGCGCGGTGGTCGCGCAGCCGTCGGCGAGCCCAAATTTGAGCCCGTCCGATACGCCAACGGCGACCGTCACGCCCGCCCCGTCCATCAAGCCGTCCGCCCCGCCTTCGGCCCGGCCATCGCCGACACTTGGGCCGTCGTTGTCGCCCGCCCCCGCCTCGTCCTCCTGGCCTCCGGGTGCGACAGCTTCGCGCATGAATCTTCTCGTTCCTTGTGCGGGTCAGGGCAACTGCTACGTCTATATCGTCAGAGGTTCGGGGCCGCCTCCGGCCGGAAATGGATCCGCGGTGCCGGACAGTCTCGCAAACATCGCGACCTTCTTCGGGGTCGGCGTCAACGAAATCAAGGCCATGAACTCTTGGGCGAGCGCCGGCATCCACTCTGGCGACAAGCTAAAGATTCCGCCGCCGACCCGCTGACAGCCCCCGACGCAACATCAAAACGCGACCCACGTTTCCCTGGCCTACCCGGTCGGAGATATACGGAGTGGTCAAGTCATCATTCCGCGGGTCCAATGGCACTGACTTAGGGAAGTCGCGGTAAGGCCTCATAAAGGTGCGCCAACTCCGGCGCCGCATGTAACTTGAGCAAGGAGCCCTTTGATGTCGATCGGGTGGCAGGCCAGCATGGAGACAGGCGCCCCGCTGCTGGATGCGCAACGTCGCGCCCTCGTCGAGCGAGCCGACGCCCTGGTGGCAACGATTGAGGCCGGCGGCGACCGATCGACCGTCGAGCGCGCCCTGCGCGACTTCGGCGACTACTCCGTGCGCCATTTCTCGGAGGAAGCGGACTGCCATCTCCGCGGCGTATGCCCGGTTCTGCCATGGAATGGGGCTGCCCGAGCCGAGCTGATCAAGATCGTGTCGATCTTCCGCCAGGCATATGAAGGGAGCGGCGCGAGCCGCCAGGTTGCCGAGGACCTCAACTGCGAGTTATCCGCCTGGGTGTCGCGCTATATCCCGGGGCCCAGCGGCGTGCCTCCCTGCGTCACGCCAGCTCGGTAGGCTCGAAGAGCCGCGCAAACCCGGGGTAGGCCCGCAGCGGCACTACCTCGAAACTGATCAGCCCGGCGGCTACCATCGGTAGCGTGGCCAGGGCCGCCTGCGCCTCGGCCACATCCCGGCCTTCGAGCACCAGCACGGCCACGGGCGAATCGGCCCGGAAGTAGAGCTCGCGAATCGTCCCCGCCTGATGCAAATCCCAGGCTCGGTGTGCCTCCGCGACGGCGATCTCGGGTGTGAACTGGGCTTCGCGGACTCCCGTAACGGTCGTTTCCATGGCCAGGATCCGCATGTCCTCCTCCGGGCGGCCAATTCAACGGATCCACAACCCGGCTGACGAACCGGACGGCTCCAGTGGCCCGCCTGAGTCTAGCGCTGGACACGATCCGGATACGAGGCACCGGCCTCACCACGACCGCAGGTCGAGCCGCCTTGATATGCCCGTTGACGATGCCTGAAGTGGGTGTATCATCCTGCGAAGTGGCGATAAGTGGTGAGAAGTGGGTGTAAGCGGCGATGCCGCCCCAGCCCTGAGGCCTGCGGTGGGGAACAGACCCAGCGAAGGCAACTCACCACCAACCGCAGACATGGACTCGCGGCCATATCCGCGGAATGAGCAGACAGGCGACAGGTAGATGTTCACCGGCGAGTACAGGCATTCGGTGGACGCGAAGGGTCGGGTAGCCATTCCGGCCCGTTTCCGCCTGCAACTCGAAGAGGGCGCGGTAGTCATTCGATGGGTCGATGGCTGCGCCGCGCTATTCCCGCGGCTCGCCTTCGAGGCTCTGGCGGCCAAGGTTTCCGTTCTGCCGCTGGCCGACGAGAAGGCCAGGGCCGTTTCGCGTTTCCTCGCGTCCAGTGCATTCGAGGTCGAGCGCGACAGCCAGGGTCGCATCGTCCTGCCGGCCGCCATCCGCGAGTGGGCCGGTCTGGCCGGGGAGGCAGTCGTGGTCGGGGCATGGGATCACGTCGAAGTCTGGGCTCCCGATCGGTGGTCCTCATTCCAGAAGGGCTTCGATTCGGCCGATGCGCTGGCCAGCCAGCTCACCGGTCTCGGGCTGTAGGTGGCACTGATGAGTTTCAAGGACCCGCTCGACGCGGCGGCCGGCGGCACCACCGTCGGTGGCTCTCTCGAGGGGGGCGCCGAACAGGAGGTAAGGCACCTGCCGGTAATGGCAGGCGAGGTCGTTGAGATTCTCGCCCCGCGTTCCGGCAGCCTCCAGATCGACGCCACCCTCGGTGGAGCAGGCCACGCCGAGCGGATCCTTGACGCTTCCTCTCCCGAGGGCCGCCTGCTTGGCCTGGACGCCGACGGCGCGGCGATCGCCAGGAGCGCGCTGCGCCTGGCCCGTTTCGGTGATCGTGTCGTCCTTCGGCAGGCCAACTTTGGTCAGCTGACGGATGTGGCGCCGGCGGCGGGCTTCGGCCAGGTCGACGGGCTCTTCCTGGATCTCGGTCTGTCGAGCTACCAGCTGGCCGATGTTGAGCGCGGCTTCGGGTTCCGAGCCGGCGGACGTCTCGATATGCGCTTCGACACAGCCCAAGGCCGTCCCGCGGCCGACCTGCTCGCGACGATGGAAGCAGGCGAACTTGCGGCGCTCTTCCGCAGCCATGGCGAGGAGCCTTTCGCCGGACGGATCGCGCGGACCATCGTGGAGACTCGGCGCCACACGCCGGTGGAAACGGCCGAGCAGCTCGCAGCGCTGATTGAGCGCGCTGTGCCGACGCCCAAAGGACGCCGCACTCATCCGGCCACGCGCGTCTTTCAGGCCCTTCGGATTGCCGTCAACGACGAGCTCACGAACCTCGAGGCTGGTCTCGCCGCCTCTCTCGTGCTGCTCAGGCCGGGCGGACGTCTCGTGGTTTTGAGCTACCACTCCCTGGAGGACCGCATCGTCAAGCGCTTTGTAGCCGCTGAGCAACGCGGTTGCGTCTGTCCGATTGAGGTGCCCGTCTGCATCTGCGGCCACCAGCCTCGTCTGCGTTCGCTGGGCAAGTCGCGCCCGCCGAGCTTTGAGGAGATCTCCGCCAATCCGCGCTGCCGAAGCGCCCGTCTCCGGGCCGCCGAGCGCGTCGCCGCCTAGCCCAAGGAGAAAGGAGGAACCGATGAGCAAGCAACATCAGGCCAGCCGTCGCCGCACCTACGGCCGCCGCCAGCACGAGCTTCACGAGCGGACTGAGCGCCCCGCCGGCTTCCTCGGCTGGCTCGAGGGCCGCGAAATTGTTGACACAAGGGTTCGATCCGGGCTGGATCGGTTCGGTCGTCTCGGTGCCGTTGATCGCCTCGTGGCTCGGGGTATCGACTGATGGCTGTCTACCAAGGCGCACGCCAGCGCTCATCGCTGTTTCCACGCCGCCGCTTGGATGCCCCTCTTCTCCGCCGCCAGGCCCCGATGACCCAGGCGCCGGCGATACCGCGCCGGTCGTCGCGGCTGACCCTGCGGGCTCGCAGGCGGCCGCGCTTCTTCGGCCTGGCCATCGGCCTGATCGTCGTAGCCTTCCTGCTGAGCTTCTTCTCGTTGGTGCAGACGGTGAGGGTGTCTACTTCCGGGTACGACATAGACAAACTGAACGCCCAGTGGGGACAGCTCCAGAACCAGCGCCAACAGGATCTTTCTGACATCGGCCGGCTTGGCAGGGAGTCCAGCGTTCGCCGTCAGGCCATCTCCGGTGGTCTCACGCAGCTGCCCGCCCCGATTGTCATCCCGGCCCGCTGAGGCCACAGGCTTCCATGCTTGGCCGGACAGACTCCAAGGGCCGCCTTCTGCTCTTGTTCGTGGCGCTCGTCTTGTTGGCCAGCGGCATGACCGCGCGTTTGGCCTATTGGCAGGTCAACCAGCGCCAGCAGTTAACTGCTCTCGCCGACCAGACTCGAGCGACCCATGAGTCCGTGCCAGCCAGGCGCGGGACCATCTACGACCGGACCGGCACCATCGTTCTTGCTCAGACGATCAACCGCTACCGCATCGTCGCTGACCTGCACAGCATCAGCGATGCCGAGCGTAAGCGCGACACCACCGCTCTCGTCGACTTCCTGGAACTGAGCGGCGACGTCGAAGTCGCCTTCCGCAAGGCAATGACGGGCACTGGCTACTATGTCGTTCTGGCGGCCAACGTGGATGCCGACCTGGGCAAGGAGATCGCCGATGCCCAGGCCAACGGCGCCCTGGGCGCGATGACGCTGGAGCCAACCCCGGTCCGCGTCTACCCGCAGGCAGGCGGAGCGCCGCACACCTCCCTGGCGGCCCAGCTCCTCGGATTCGTCAATGACAACGGCAAGGGTCAGTACGGCCTGGAGCAGCAGTACGACTCGCTGCTCGCAGGAAAGCCTCGGCAACTTGAGATCGATCCGAATAAGCCCGGACCGACGGGCATCCGCATTGTCGATCCGGGCGCCGATGGTGTGGACATCCGGACAACGATCGACGTCGGCCTCCAGCTCCAGGTCGAGCAAGAGGTCTTTTCCACGTGGGCGGCAGACAAGGCAAGAACGGTTTCGGCCATCGTCATGGACCCGAAGACGGGCGCCGTTAGGGCCGAGGGGAGTTACCCATCGTATGACGCCAACTTCTACCAGATCGTTGCCAATCAGAACCCGGCGCTCTTCATGGATCCGATCATCAGCCAGGTCTACGAACCGGGTTCCGTCTTTAAGATGCTCACCGCCTCGGCCGCGCTACAGACCAAGACGACGTCTCTGACGACCAAGATCAACGACTCCGGCGTTCTGAAGCTTCCAGGCGGGCAGGAAGTCGCGGACGCCGACCGCAAGGCCAAGGGCTGGATGACTTTCGCAGACATAGTCGCCTGGTCTCGAAACGTCGGCGTGTCGCAGGCCGCCTTCCGTCTGGGAAAGACCACCGATGCCGCGGCCGCGAACCTGTATCAGACGTGGCGCACGTACGGCATCGGCCAGAAGACCGGCATCGACCTCGCCGGCGAGGTGACCGGCATCGTGCCCGACCCAGCCCAGACGCCCTGGTACCAGATAGACCTGGCCAACCGCTCATTCGGCCAGGGCGTGGCCGTGCCGCCAATCCAGATCATCAAGGCCTATTCCGAGATGGCCAACGGCGGCTATCAGGTCACGCCGCATGTTGCCGACTTCACTCCGGTCGGCACCACCGCAGCATCGGCCACGCCGGCCAAGCAGGTGATCAGCGCGGGCCTGTCGACGTCGCTTGTCGGGTTGATGCAGCATGTCGTCACGGCCGTGAAGTCATACGACCAGGCAACGTATATCCCGAACTACTACGTCGGTGGCAAGACCGGCACGGCCCAGATCTGGGATCCATCGCTCGATCGAGGCCAGGGTGGCTGGATCCCGGACGTCTACAACTACAGCTTCTACGGCTGGGTTGGGCACGACAAGCCCGACCTGACGATCGGGGTGGTGATCTACCGAGCCGTCCCCACCAAGGTTGCCCAGGGCATCCTGCCGATGTCGGTCCAGTCAACAGAGCTGTTCCGTCGGGTGGCTACTGACGCCGTGGTAACGCTCAAGGTCCCGCCCAACCCGGTCGGCCCAGTGGCTCCCAGCGGCAAGAAAGCCAAGTCGCTGGGGTGACGCGATGGCCCGGTCCAGCACCAGGCAAGGGCGGCTGTGCGACACTGAGGCCGTGACCGACACCCGCCAGAGGGAGACTGGGCCCGGTGCGGGGCCGCTTGCCCTGACCGCCGCAGAGATAGCCTCCGCAACCCACGGCCGCGTCCTGCGCTCGTCCCGGCGCCCCATTAGCGGCGCAGCCGTCGACTCGCGATTGGTTGAGCCGGGCGCTCTCTTCGTGGCACTGCCCGGAGAGTCGACCGACGGCCACCGCTTCCTCGATGCGGCCGTGGCTGCCGGCGCCGCGGCGCTTCTGGTGGGGGAGAGTAGTGAGGCCGAGGCGGGCCTCTTGGCAGTGGCGGCTGCCGCGACGTCCGCAGATGTGGCGATCGTGGCCGTGCCAGACACGCTGTTGGGCCTTCACGCCGTGGCCGCAGCCTGGCGCAACCACTTCTCGCCTCTGGTTGTGGGTGTGACCGGCAGCATTGCCAAGACATCGACCAAAGAAGCGATCGCGGCCGTCTTGTCGCAGCGCTACGCCACTCTCAAGAGCGAGGGCAATGCCAACAACGAAGTCGGACTGCCACTGACCGTGCTGCGCATGGGCCCACAGCACGAGGCCGCGGTCTTCGAGATGGGCATGTACGTAGGCGGTGAGATCGCTCAACTCGCCGCCATCGCCCGGCCGCGCATCGGCGTTGTCACGGCCGTGCTCGAGGTCCACCTGTCGCGCATCGGCAGCATTGACGCGGTTGAAGCGGCCAAGGCGGAGCTTGTCGAGGCGCTTCCATCCGACGGGGCGGCAATCCTCAACGCCGACGATCCCCGCGTCGAGCGGATGCGGACGCGGACCGCGGCCCGGACCATCACGTACGGCTTCTCGCCCGCGGCGGACGTCCGAGCCGAGGGTGTGGTCTCGGCTGGGCTGGATGGCATGGTCTTTACGCTCGCGGCGCATGGTGCCGCCATCCGCCTCACGACCCCGGCCCTGGGCCGCCACGGCGTCCACAACGGACTTGCCGCCGCGGCCGTCGGACTGGCCGCTGGCCTCGATCTGGACCTGATTGCAGCCGGTGTCCGGCAGGGCTGGCAAGCGGTGCACCGCGATCAGATCATCCGAATCCACGGCCTGACCATCCTTGATGACACTTACAATGCCTCGCCGGCCTCGATGTTGGCGGCGCTGACGCTGCTCTCGAGTCTGCCCGGCCGCCACGTCGCGGTGCTGGGTGAGATGCGGGAGTTGGGAGAGACGCACGAGCGGGCTCACCGCGAGGTAGGCTCGGCAGCCGCTAAGGTCGTCGACGAGCTGGTCATCGTCGGCGCCGACGCCGGCGGCATTGCCGCGGGAGCGGCGGCGCTCGGCGATAAGGTGGTATGGGTGCCCGACCGGATGGCCGCCATTTCGGTCCTTCGGGAGCGGCTCCGCCAGGGAGACGCCGTTCTGGTCAAGGCGTCGCGGGGCGCGGCGCTCGAGTCGATTGTTGAGACACTGCGAGCAAGTTTCGGGGGCTGGACTGCCGGTACCGACGCGCAGGGCGGGGCGCGTCCAACCGGTAAGGAGGTCTGGTGAGAGAACACGGCGTCGAGTTCATCCAGGGGCTGCTGCTCGCGTTCGCGTGCATGGTCATTCTCATGCCCCCATTCCTGCGCCTTCTGCGCTGGCTCGGCATGGGCAAGCAGATACGCCAGGACGGGCCTGACACCCACCTCGTGAAGCAAGGAACGCCGACGATGGGCGGCGTCTTGATCGTCTTCGTCGTCCTGGTCCTCGCCACCGTCTTCAACGCCTATGACGCCTCGACATACTCACCGCTCTTCGTTCTGGCGATCGTAGGGGCCTTGGGCGCGGTCGACGACTATCTCAACGCCCGGACCGGAATCGGCATCCGCGGTCGTCACAAGATCCTGTGGCAGCTGGTGGTTGCGATCGCCGTCGCGATCTACGTCCAGAACCACTTTGGCTTCAATGGCCTGCGCGTCCCGTTCCTCGGTGACGTCGTCATCACGACGCAGATCCCCATTCCCTTCGTCGGCCACAGCGTGGAACTCGGGGCAATCTTTTTCATCGTTGTGGCCGTTATCGCGATCGTCGGCTGCAGCAACGGCGTGAACCTGACCGACGGCCTCGATGGCCTGGCCGGTGGCACGCTTGTCTTTGCCTTCATCAGCTTCCTGATCATCGCCCTGCTCAACCAGCCCCTCCAGCCAAATCTGGCCATGGTCAACGCCATCGTCATAGGGGCGCTCATGGGCTTCCTCTGGTTCAACGTTCATCCAGCCCAGGTGTTCATGGGCGATTCCGGGGCGTTATCGCTCGGCGGCATGCTGGCTGTCACGGCGCTCATGACGGGCCAGGTCCTCATCTTGCCGCTAATAGGCATCATCTTTGTGCTCGAGGCGGCGTCGGACATCATCCAGGTGGGCAGCTACAAACTGCGAGGCAAGCGCGTGTTTCGGATGGCCCCGCTGCACCATCACTTTGAGCTGGGCGGCTGGGACGAGGAGAAGATCACGATGCGCTTCTGGATCGTGGGCGCGCTGGCCGCCATGTTGGGGGTGACGCTCTTCGTCGCCTCCATCCCCCCCAAATAGCTATGGCGCGGCGGGTCGTCGATCTCGATCGGTTGTCGGCTGCCGGCGTTCGTGAGGGCGCCCTGGATGGTCGATCGGTCACGGTCCTGGGGCTTGCACGGAGCGGCATCGCCCTTGCCCGCTTCTTCACCGATGCTGGGGCTCGCGTCACGGTCTACGACGGCCGGCCGGCGAGCGAGCTAACGGGGGCGATCGAATCGCTTGGCGGTCGAGCGGTTGCCCTACGGCTTGGCCCGGAGGTCGAGCCGGCGAGCACATGGGCCGAAGCCGACCTGCTCGCGACTTCGCCCAGCATCAACCCCGACTTCCCCACGGCCGAGCCGCGCCTGCGGGCGGCCCTGCGGGCTGTGGTGGACGCGCATAGGGCCGATCCCTTGGGCGCCCCGGCGCTCGTCAGCGAGACCGACCTGGTTCTGCGGCTGTGCCTCTGTCCATCCATCGGGGTCACGGGCACGAAGGGCAAGACCACGACTTCGTCGCTGACGGCCGCGCTGCTTGCGACCGATCCAGCTCACCCGGTCATCCTCGGCGGCAACATCGGCCTGCCGCTCGTGGAGCGCCTGCTCGAGCTGACGCCCGAGCATCGAGTAGTCATCGAGCTGTCCGAGCTGCAGCTGCCGACCCTCTCGCGCGGGACCACGGTTGCGGTCTACACCAACGTCACGTCCGACCACCTCGATCGCCACGGCTCCCTGGAGGCGTACCGGGCCGTGAAGCGTCGCCTGGCCGAGCTAGTTGCCCCGGACGGGGCCCTGGTGCTGAACGCCGATGATCCGGTGGTGGCCGGCTACGTTCACCTGCGAACCGCGCCCGTGGTGACGTACCGGCGCGGCCGTGCGGAACCGCTCGGCCTGGGTGTCGAGGACGGCTGGATTGTGGCGCGGGGCGTACCGCGCCTGGCGGTGGCCGGCGGTGGGGCTGCCGCGGTGGGTTCGGGCGGTCGCATCATGCCGGTCGATGAACTGTCAATCCCAGGCCAGCACAACATCTCAAACGCCATGGCGGCGGTTGCCGCGGCGCTCCTGTTTGGCCTGAGCCCGGACGCGATCCGGAACGCGGCGCGGGCCTTCATAGGCGTTGAGCATCGCCTCGAGCAGGTCGCGGTGGTCGATGGCGTGCGTTTCATCGACGATTCCCAGGGGACTCAGCCGGACGCGGTCATTGCGGCTCTGCGCTCCTTCGCCAGGCCGCTGATCCTGATCGCCGGCGGGCGCGATAAGGGCGTGGATATGTCCGGTCTCGGTCCCGTGGCCGCGGAACGCGCAGATGCGGCCGTGCTGATCGGCGAGTCCGGCCCTGCCCTGGCCGAGATGTTCCGCGGCAGTGGGTTGGCCCGAGTCGAGATGGCGGGCACGTTGGAAGAGGCCGTCGGCCGCGGCGATGAGATAGCCCGCGAGTTGCTGGCCCGGGCCGGCGCCTCCGATCCTGGTCGGCTCGCGACCGTGTTGATGAGCCCTGCCGCGGCCAGCTTCGACATGTTCGTGGACTACGCGGCGCGTGGACGTGCCTTCAGGGCGGCTGTGTCCACCCTGGCCGAAACGCGCCGGTCGTCGAGGACCGACGCATGAGCGGCCGCTGGGACGATGCAGACCGGCCGTTAGGCCGTGAGCGAGTCAACCGGAGCAGCGGTCCGAGCCGTCCGAGCGAGGCCAGCAGGAGCCAGACCAGCATCCTGGCGAACCCGAGCGCCATGAAGCGTGAGGCGCATGAGCCCGACTACATCATCTTTGTTGCCGTTTTGGCGCTCTCCGCCATTGGCATCCTCATGGTTTACTCGGCCTCTGCGATCCCGTCATACCGACTCAGCCAGAACACCTTCCAGCTGGTCGCGCCTCAGGTCCTGGCGGGGCTGCTGGGGCTTGCGGCAATGGTCATCCTGATGAGAATCGACTACCGCTATCTCCGCATCGCCAGCGTTCCGCTGGCCGTCCTGGCCCTGGCGATGCTTCTGATCGTTCTGACGCCCCTCCCCAGCCAACTCAAATGGCTTGTGGTGTCGGTCAACGGATCGGCCCGCTGGCTCCACTTGGGTCCGTTTCTGCCAGACATCCACCCGGCCGAGGTGGCCAAGCTGGCGCTGGTGGTCTACCTGGCGCATTGGCTTGCCACGCGCGGGAAAGGCATCCGCAGTTTCTGGAAGGGGTCCCTGCCATTCGCGATCATCGTTGTCCCATTCCTGGTCCTGGTTATCCGCGAGCCGGACTTGGGGACGGCCAGCGTCATCGTCCTGATCGTCTTTTCGCTGTACTTCGTGGCCGGAGCAAATTTCTTCCACCTGGCTGGCGCCGTCCTGGCAGGCATCAGCGCTGGCGCACTGGTCGTGGCGATGGGGAGCTACCCGCTGCAGCGCATCCAGACCCTTATCGATCCGTGGGCGGACCCGCAAGGCAGCGGCTACCAAACCGTTAGGGGGCTGGAGGCTCTGAGCGCCGGCGGTCTCTTTGGGACCGGTCTCGGCAACGACCGGATCTTCGTGCCGCAAGACGTCAACGATTTCATCTTCTCTCTCATCGCCCAGGAGATGGGGCTGGTCGGCGGCGTGGTTGTAATCGGCCTCTTCATCGCTTTCGCGTACGCTGGGATACGGACGGCCATTCGGGCGCCCGACACATTCGGCGGACTGATGGCAGCGGGTATCACCGCTTGGATATGCTTTCAGGCGCTGATCAACATCGGCGTCGTTGTTGCCGTGGTTCCGGTGACCGGTATCACACTGCCGTTCGTATCGGCGGGCGGCTCGTCACTGACCGTCAGCCTGGCCGCCGTCGGGGTCCTGCTCTCCGTCTCTCGTGAGACGGTTGAACGAGGTTGGATTAGTGCGTCTTCTGATAGTGGGCGGGGGCACGGGGGGACATATATACCCGGCTCTCGCCGTGGCCCGATCGCTTCAGGCTAGGCTCGACGCGCCTGCCCTGAGTTGGATTGGAGGCCACCGAGGCCTCGAGGCTCAGGTGCTCCCCGGAACCGGGATACCGTTCCGGCGGCTGCTCGTGCGCTCCCTGAGATCCGTCGATCTCGACGTCCACGTCGTCCTCGACCCGGTCCGGCTCTCGCTCTCGGTGCCTCAGGCCATGGCGCTGCTGGCGCTCAGGCGTCCGGCAGCCATCTTCACGACCGGCGGCTACGTCGCCCTGCCCGTGCTGCTCGCGGCGGCCGTCCTCAGAATCCCGGTAGTCATGTGGGACGGCAACGTGGTTCCCGGTCGAAGCGTGCGCGCGACGGCAGGCCTGGCCGGCAGCCTCGCCGTCACGTTCGAGTCGACCTGCGCCGCCCTGGCCGGAGGGAAGCGGCCCTGCTACGTGACGGGCACGCCGATACGAGACATCCGGAGCGTGAGCCGGATCGATGCCCGAAAGGCCCTCGGAGTCGCGGCCGGCGAGAAGCTCCTGCTGATCTTCGGTGGCTCCCAGGCCGTGCGCCGCTTCAACGCGGCGGTGGCGGCAGCCCTGCCGCGGCTCGTGGAGCGGGTTCGGGTAATTCACGTGACCGGCGACGCCGGGTACGAGGGGGCTGTAGCCGGACGAGACGCCCTGACCGAGGAGTTGCGCAGCCGGTACCGCCCCGAGCGGTTCCTGGACGAGGAGATGACGTTGGCCCTTGCGGCCGCGGACCTGGTGATCGGTCGAGCGGGTTCCTCCACACTGGCCGAGGTGGCGGCTTTTGGGCTGCCGATGGTCGTGGTGCCGTACCCGCACGCGGCTGGGCATCAGCGCCGTAATGCCGAGGAGATGGTCCGGTCCGGCGCGGCGCGGCTCGTCGAAGACGCGGCTTTCGACGCCGAGGCCTTGCTGGCGGCCGTAGCCATCCTCGACGACGTCAAGATCCACGACGAGATGGCAGCAGCTGCCCATTCTCTAGCCCGACCCGGCGCCGCGGACGCAGTGGCGGAACTTGTGATGGCTGCCGCGGAAAGGCGGCCTATGCCGGCCCCGACCCGGCTAGAGGCTATGTCGCGGGGAGTGGCAGTGTGACAGGGCAGGATCGGCGGACAACCGCTGAGCCGCGGCTGGTGACCCTGGCTGCCGACTTACAGCAAGCGACGGGTGTGTGCTCGCTTATCGCCGAGCCACTGGCCGATCACACGACCATGCGGGTCGGCGGTCCGGCCGATCTCGTAGCCGTGGCCGCGGATATCGCCGCGCTCGCGGCACTGGTTCGGTTTGCGAACGACCGCCAGGTCCCCTGGATGGTGCTCGGACGTGGCAGCAACGTGGTGATCGCCGATGCAGGCTGGCGCGGCCTGGTCATCCTCAATCGGGCCGAAGGGGCTGGTTTCGATGGCCAGCGCCTGATCGCCGAGGCCGGCCTGCCGCTGGCGCGGGCAGCGACGCTGGCGCAGCACGCTGGACTCTCCGGCCTGGAGTTCGGGTTGGCGATTCCGGGCACGGTCGGCGGCGCAGTCTGGGCCAATGCCGGGGCCCACGGCTCGGATGTAGCTGCGGTGCTGGAGTCGGTCAGGCTGTTGCGCCTGGACGGGATGGAGGCGGTGGAGCCTGTCGCGGCGCTCGGTCTGGCGTATCGGGACAGCCGCATTAGGCATTCGACAGGGCAGGGCAGCGGGCTGCCCACGTCCACTGAGGTGATTTTGAGCGCCACATTCCGCCTATCCCCCGCAAATCCCGCGACAATCAAGGCCAGGCTTGCGGAGATACGTCACTGGCGTCAGGAACACCAGCCCCTGTCTCAGCCGAGCGCCGGCAGTGTCTTCCGCAACCCACCGGGCGACGCGGCGGGCCGCATGATCGACGCCTGCGGGCTAAAGGGGCGGCGTATCGGCGGCGCCCAGATAAGCCAGAAGCACGCCAATTTCATCGTCAACGCCGGTGGAGCGACGGCCGCCGATGTTCGACGTCTGGCCGACCAGGTTCGGGCGGACGTGGCCGAGCGGTTCGGCATAGTGCTGGGATATGAAGTCCAATTCATCGGGGACTGGTCCGAACCGCAGCGGGAGGTTGTATGACGGGCGAGCAAAACCGGCAGGTCGAGGCGACCGAGGAAACGCGCCACGTCGTTGTGCTGCTTGGCGGGCCTTCGGCCGAGCATGACGTGTCCGTCGTCTCGGGCTGGGCAATCGCCGACGCCCTGGCGGAAGCCGGACTCTCGGTTGAGCGGATTTACATCGACCTCGCCGGCGGCTGGTGGTCGGTCCCTGCGGCCGCCGCGCTCGGCCGGCCACGGCCAGGCTCGCTCGACGATCCTCGGGCCGTCGGCGCGTTCGGACCGCGAATGCCCGCCCGGGCTCTCGAGGAGCTGGCCGCTCGCAACCCCGTGCCGGTCGTCTTTCCGGCGCTCCATGGGCCCTTCGGTGAAGATGGCACCATCCAGGCCCTGCTCGAGGCATACGACCTGGCCTACGCTGGGGCCGGAGTGGCAGCCTCGGCCGTGGGAATGGATAAGGCGTTGTACAAGCGCCTCGTCCGGGGCCTGGGAATCAAGGTCGTGGAGTGGGAGGAAGTGACCGCGGCCCGCTGGGCTCACGATCGCGACGGCGTCCTGGGCGAACTCGACGCCTTTTCGGAGCGCCTCAAGGAACAGCCCCTGATGGTCAAGCCGGCCCGAATGGGCTCCTCGGTTGGGATGACGATCGCCCACTCTCCAGCGGAGCGAGGCCGCGCTCTCGACGAGGCCTTCCGATTCGACACGCTCGTCGTGGTGGAACGCTACCTGGACCACCCACGTGAGCTGGAAGTGGCGGTCCTGGGCAACGACCCGTACGCCCTGGAGGCCTTTGGGCCGGGCGAGATCTTCCCCGGCCGCGAGTTCTACGACTACTTAGCCAAGTACAGCGAGGGCGCGTCCAAGACAAACGTCCGCGCCGACTTGGACGATGACCTTGGCCGGAAGATCCGCCAAATCGCACTCGACGCCTATCGCGCCGTCGGTTGCGAGGGATTTGCCCGAGTGGACTTCCTCCTGGACGGACAAGAGCTGTACCTGAACGAGATCAACACCATTCCGGGCTTCACGACCATCAGCCTCTTTCCGCAGCTCGCGGCAACCGGACTCGGTGGTTTCGCAGCCGTCTGCCTCAAGATCTTGGACCTGGCCGTGCAGCGCCATGCAGGTCGGGTTCGCCGGCGGCTGACAGCAGCCGATCTGCCGCGCTGAGGCAGGAGTGATAAGCCGGAGACTACCAAGCCGCCGCCAGGGGATACACGTTCGGCGTACCTCGGTTCGGCGCGCGTCGCGGCCCCTCCGGTTTGTCCAGATCGCGGCCGCCTTGTTGATGGCCGTCTGTCTTGTGGGCATAGCCGGTATCGGCTTTGTGCCGTCCTTCTCGGGTCGCGTCCTGGAGCTTCACGGCACGAAGTTCACCAGCGAGTCGATCATCCGCAAACTCGTCGGCATGGACGGCACGCCGAACTTGTTCCGGTTGCAGACGGACAAGGCCGCGGCCGAGCTGGTCCGTCTGCCGGCGGTAAAGTCGGCCAGCGTACAGGTCCGTCTGCCCTCGACCGTGGTCGTTGACATCGTCGAGCGGCAGCCCAAGCTGGTCTGGGTTATTGGCGACACGCATTTCGTTGTGGACGAGGAGGGGCTCCTGTTCGGTCAGGTCGACGCTGTCGGCGACCCGATCGCCTCGACCTCGGGACCTCTGCCGACGCCATCGCCAAACACAGGCGCGACCGCCACGCCACAGGACACCGCCTCGAGCGGAGCATCGGGCGTTTCCGGGAGCCCTCCGGTGCGCGCGACCCCGACCGCTAGCCCCACGCCCAAGCCAACTTCTAAGCCGACACTCATTCCCAAGCCGTCGACTGCACCCACCCGCAACCCTAAGGCGACACCGACCAAGCCGGGCGTGAAGGCCAGCGCGTCGCCGTCCCCGAGACCGTCACCGGCCGGCCCGCCAACCCCGACGCCGAATCCGTCGATCGTGCCCTCCCTGGCGGCCGCCCCGACAGTGGCTTCGGACGCTGTCTCCGGTTCGCAAGCGCCGGCGCTGCCCATCGTCTACGACCGCCGCCTGGCGGATGCCGGCCTGAGCCTGGGCGGTGTCATAGATCCGGTCAACCTCGACGCGGGCTATCGCCTGGCGAGCCTCACGCCGGCCGACGTTGGCAGCACGGCATCGGCCCTGGCAGTGATCCTGGACGACGACCACGGCCTCAGCCTCAGCTCGGTCCCGACGGGCTGGGTGGCCCAATTCGGCTTCTATTCTCCCAACGTGCGCAAGGTGACGGTCATCCCCGAGCAGGTCCGCGTCCTGAGGTCGATGCTGGCCCAGTTTGGGGAGGCCAAGGTCTTCTGGGTTTTTCTCGTGTCCGACATAAGTGCCGACCACCTGAGCACTTACCTGCCCCGCTAGGCGCCCGACGTGCAGACTGAGGTTGATGGTCCTGCCTCGCGTCGGTTAGCCTTCACATAGAAGCGAATTCGCCAACGGCGCGGTAAGCCGGTCCACGCAGACAACGCCTCGCGGTCGAGGCCAGCACCGAGGACGGGAGCGAGTGGAACGCGAAGCAGTTCTCGTCGGAATCGATGTCGGTACTAGCAAGATCTGCGCTCTCATAGGAGAGGTGGCGCGTGACGGCAGCCTGACCATCGTTGGCAAGGGTTCCGTGCCCGCCAGCGGCCTCAAGAAGGCAGTCGTGGTCAACATCGACCAGACCGTCCGTTCCATCACCGGCGCGGTGGATCATGCGGAGCGGCTCTCGGGCTACCAGATCGACCGGGCGTTCGTGGGCGTAGGCGGCCAGCACGTCGAGAGCCAGAACTCGCGCGGTGCAGTGGCCGTGAGTGGCCACCAGCGCGAAGTCACTCGCGAGGATATCGGCCGCGCCCTGGAAGTGGCCCGGGCTGTCTCGATTCCCTCAAATCGGGAAGTCCTTCACGTCCTGCCGCGCGGTTTCATAGTCGACGGTCAGGAGGGCGTAAAGGATCCTCTCGGCATGAGCGCCATCCGCCTCGAGATCGAGACCCATATCGTGACCGCTGCGGCTACGGCCGTCCGGAACCTGGCTAAGTGCGTCCAGGCCTCCAACGTCAAGATCGACGAGCTGGTTGCCAATTCTCTAGCCTCCGCTGAGACCGTCCTCTCGGAAACCGAGCGTGATCTGGGCGTGGCGGTGGCCGATATCGGGGCGGGCACAATCGACCTGGCCCTCTTCCTCGATGGTTCGCCCTTCAAGACGTTCGTCCTTCCGGTTGGCGGCAACAACGTAACCAACGACCTGGCCATCGGTCTCAAGACCAGCCTACAGGTGGCTGAGGACCTCAAAATCCAGCACGGCAGCTGCGACCTCTCATCCGTCGCTGCGGACGAGTTCATCAGCGTGTCTATCCTGGGCGAGTCGGACGGCCGTACCCTCAGCCGGCTCGAGGTCTGCCAGATCATCGAAGCCCGAATGCGCGAGATCTTCGAAATGCTGGGGGCTGAGATTCGAGCTGCTGGAGAGGGGTTGCTGCCGGCGGGGGTCGTACTCACCGGCGGCGCAGCTCAGCTGGCGGGCGCGGCGGCGCTCGGCCGCCAAGTACTGGACATGCCGGTCCGAGTCGCCGGCCCCAGTGGTGTCGGCGGGCTCACCGACAACATCATGAACCCGGCCTACAGCACGGCCATTGGCTTGTTGTATTGGGGAGCCAAGAATCTCGAAAACGGCGAGACCGAGCGCTTCCCGTCCGCCCCGGCCGGGGGCTGGCCGGCGCGCGTACGCGACGCCCTGCGCCACCTCTTCCCGTAAAGGTAAACCTTGCAGTGGTCTTGTAGCCGCCACGTTTGCCCGCGAGTTGCCATGCTCGCCTCTGGCCCGGTCGATCGCTGCGACGCGTGAAGACTACCGAGCTGACGATCCAGACTGGACACCGCCGCGGCCTGGTGGATTTGACCGACGCCTGCACGCAGTTCGTGGCCGGCGAGGGCGACGGCCTGCTCGTGGTCTTCGTGCCGCATGCCACTGCCGGCCTCGTGGTCATGGAGTTGGGATCGGGGTCGGATGCGGACCTGATGGCGGCCTTGGATAGGATCCTGCCGCGCGACGATAGGTGGGCCCATCGCCATGGCTCGGCGGGTCACGGTGCGGATCATTTGGTGGCTATCGTGGCGCCGCCCTCGCTGACTGTCCCGGTCCTGGGCGGCCGACTGGCCCTCGGTACCTGGCAATCGATCGCCCTTCTGGACCCCAATTCGGACAATGCCACACGGACAGTGAGGCTCACTTTCGTGGCCGGATGAAGCGGTCTTCCACAGCCTGCACTTACCAGGTGCGAGATTCCGGCCCCTCCCCCTGGGGAATATGAACGGTTGTTCGTAGCCGCTTCGTGGGAGCACGGTTTCAATGCACGCATCGCGACCCAACAAAGCCGAATGAGGCGTATACTGCGCCCATCCGAGCCAGCCCCGTGCGCGCTACGTCTCTACCAATCTCGGGGGAGGCCGGACCGAACGACAAGCATCAGCCGGAGAGCCACCGGAGGATAGGGAATGCCGCTACGGTCCGATTCCGAGAACTTCGCTCTGATCCGAGTCATCGGCGTTGGAGGCGGCGGTAGCAACGCTGTCAACCGCATGATCCGGGCCGAGATGATGGGGGTCGAGTTCATCGCCTGCAACACGGACGCGCAGGCGCTCCTACAGTCAGACGCCCCTCACAAGATCCGCATCGGCGACAAGATCACGCGTGGTCTTGGCGCGGGCGGCGATGCCTCTGTCGGTCAGAGGGCGGCCGAGGAAGACGCGGAGAAGATCGCGGACGCCCTGCGCGATTCAGACATGGTCTTCATTACGGCCGGGCTGGGCGGCGGTACGGGCTCCGGCGCCGCTCCAATAGTGGCCGAGATCGCCAAGGACCTGGGCGCCTTGACCATCGGTGTCGTCACCAAACCGTTCTCCTTTGAGGGCGCCCGTCGCAAGCTCGTCGCCGAGCGCGCGGCTGAGGAGCTCCGGGCCAAGGTCGATACACTCATCACGATCCCCAACGACCGCCTGCGCGATGTCGTCCAGAAGAACACCTCCATGGTGGAGGCGTTCCGTTTTGTTGACGATGTGCTGCGTCAGGGCGTTCAGGGCATCAGCGACATCATCACTGTGCCGGGCCTCATCAACCTGGACTTCGCCGACGTTCGGGCAATCATGAGAGACGCCGGATCAGCGCTTATGGGCATCGGCCGGGCGAGCGGCGACAACCGCGCCATTGACGCCACGCGTCAGGCTATCGCCAGCCCGCTCCTGGAAATCAACATCAACGGCGCCCAGGGCATCCTGTTCAACATCGCCGGTTCCTCCAACCTCAGCCTCTTTGAGGTCACTGAGGCGGCCGAAGAAATCCGCTCGGTGGCGGACCCGGAAGCCAACATCATCTTTGGCACCAGTTTCGATGAGCGCCTTGGGGACGAGGTCACCATCACGGTGATTGCCACGGGCTTTGATGCCAGCCGCAAACGAGAGGCGCCGCGCCTCGAATCCGCTTCGCAGACGCCGGTGGCCGTCTATGCCTCTCGCTCCGATGGCGTTGATTTCCTGCAGGAACTAGCGGCTGGCTCGCCAACTCGCTTTGCCGGCATGTACGGCGCCACAGGCGCGCCAGAGCGACAGCCCGTGCCGGTACCGGTTCAGACCACGCCCCTCCACCGTCCCAGCCCGGACCGCCTGAATCCGCGGCCGCTGTATGACGATGCAGACCTGGAGATCCCGAGCTTCCTGCGGAGGCCTCCGCAGGAAGACAAGGGCTAGCCCAGAGCTTTGGGTCGATCGCCAGACGCTGACGCCATTGCCGAATTCCGGGCAGTTCGATCGCGAGTTCTTGAGACCATAGCGGACGCTTGCCGGCGTTCCGGTCGTGATCCAGCCGAGGTCTCTCTCGTTGCCGTCTCCAAGACAGTGGCGGCTCAACGGCTTGAGGGGGCGGTCGCGGCCGGGCTGACGCTGCTCGGCGAGAACAGGGTCCAGGAGGCTGAGGCCAAGGCGCCCCTCTTGCCCGGGGCCAAATGGCATCTCATCGGCCCACTGCAGTCCAATAAGGCTCGCCGTGCGGTCGAGCTATTCGACGCCATCGAGTCGGTCGATACGGTCGATCTGGCGCGGCGTCTCGATCGTCTGGCCGGCGAGGCGGGTCGACGGGACGGCAACCCCGACGGCCCTGGCCGGCTCGGCGTCTACCTCCAGGTCAACGTGGATCGTGACGAATCGAAATCAGGCTTCCTGCCCGAGACGCTGGAGGCGCAACTTCCGACTCTGGTCGACCTCCCTCATCTCCGTCTGCTGGGCCTCATGACGGTCGGGCGACTGGTCGGCTCGCCTGAGGCGGCTCGGCCGACCTTCGCTTGCCTGCGCGAGTTATCGGAGCGATTGAGAGGTAGGGTCGAAGGCTTCGGTGCCGGCCTGTCGATGGGAATGACCGGGGACTACCCAATTGCGGTCGAGGAGGGCGCGACGGTAGTGCGGGTCGGTCGGGCGCTCTTCGGGCTGCGTCACGAGGGCCCGGTGGGTCGGTAGGCGCGATCAGGGGCAGTTCGCACCGGAGCCCAGGTCCGAGCGTGGATAATAGGACGTTATGCAAAGGGACCGCCGCCCGTACGATTACACGCACCCCTCGGTCCGATTCGCAGTGCGGCTGATGCCTCGCGGCGGAGTGGATCGGGTCGACGGCGTCTCCGAGGAAGGTGTGCTGCAGGCTCGGGTATCGTCTCCGGCCGTGGGCGGCGCCGCCAACATCGCGCTCGTTCGGCTCCTGGCCGACGAGCTGGACGTCTCGCGCGGCTCGGTTCGCCTCGTTGCGGGCGCCACGGGACGCCACAAGTTGATCATGGTTGACGACGTGACCCCGCAGCGTGTTGCCGAGCATTGGCCCGGGATCAAGGTCTAGAGAGCGAGGAAGCCGGGGCGCCGCCGCCGAAACCCGCCTTCCTACCGCTATAATCGGCGTCCGTCAGGCCCAGATGTGCACGCGGGCGATTAGCTCAGTTGGTTAGAGCGCACGGTTCACATCCGTGAGGTCACTGGTTCGAGTCCAGTATCGCCCACCACTTTTCCTACCCCAGCGAGAGCAGGCGGATGAATCGACAGCTTCTGTCCGGCGATGAGGCAGTTGCCCTCGCGGCTCTCCACGCAGGCGTGGTGCTTGGCACCGGCTATCCGGGCACACCATCGACGGAGATCCTTGAAACCTTTTCGGAGCTGGGTGGACGGGCCCAGTGGGCGCCCAACGAGAAAGTGGCGCTGGAGGTTGGCCTGGGAGCGGCCTTCGCCAACGCGCGGACGCTTGTTACGATGAAGCACGTCGGCCTGAACGTAGCCGCCGATCCGCTCTTCACTGCTGCCTACACGGGCGTCAGCGGCGCCCTGATCGTGGTCAGCGCCGACGACCCCGGCATGTCGTCCTCGCAGAACGAGCAGGACAACCGTCGCTACGCCGTCGCTGCCGGTCTGCCCGCGATCGAACCGGCGGACTCGCAGGAAGCCTACGACTTCTTCTTTTCGGCGATCGATATTTCCGAGCGCTGGCACCTGCCGGTCATCTTCCGCATGACGACGCGGGTCTGCCATTCGACGTCGATCGTTGTGCCGCGGAACGGTGGCGCCGGCGCCGCGGCCGAGGTGCCAACTCCCCACTTCGAGCACGACATCGCCGGCCGGGTGATGATCCCGGCCTACGCGCGGCCGGCCCACCGCCGTCTCCGGGCGAAGTTGGCCGAGATCGCGGCCTGGGGCGAGGACTGCGAACTCAACCGCGTGGAGCCCGGCCAGTCCGGCCAACCCGCCCAGCCAGGCGGCCCAACCCTGGGCATCATCGCCAGTGGCGTCTCGTACCTGCATGCCGCCGAGGCCGCTCCAGGCGCGAGCATCCTCAAGATCGGCCTGGTCAACCCGTTGCCGCTCGAGAAGGCTCGGGCATTCGTGGCCGGTGTGGATCGTGCGGTCGTGATCGAGGAGGGCGATCCCGTCATTGCCGACTCTCTTCGCGCCGCCGGCATCGCAGTTGAGTCGAAGGCAGAGATGTACCGCTTCGGGGAGCTGGACGTGGCCAGGGTACGCCGCATCCTCGCCGCGGACACCAGCCCCGAGCCGCCGCAGGCCCGAGGCCAACCGCCCGAGCTGTGCCCTGCCTGCCCGTACCACACGGTCTACGCCACTCTCAAGAAGCACGACTGCATCGTCGCGGGCGACATCGGTTGCTATACGTTGGGCGTGCTGCCGCCGTATCAGGCGGTGGACACCTGCGTGGCCATGGGCGCATCTATCGGCGTGGGCCTCGGTCTACGCCACGTCCTGCCCGACGCGGAGGCGCGCCGTGTGGTCTCGATCATCGGCGACTCCACGTTCGTCCATTCCGGCATCAGCGGCCTCGTCGAGATGGCCTACAACCCGCCGCCGACGGGCCACGTCGTTATCGTGCTGGACAACGGCACCACGGCCATGACGGGCCAGCAGGAGCACCCGGGGACGGGCCGCAGCCTCGATCACGCCCCCACAAACAAGCTCTCGATCGAGGGCCTCGCGTCGGCGATCGGCATCTCCAGCGTCACCGTCATCGACGCCTACGCCGAGCCGGAGCGGTTCGAGCGGCTGCTACTCGAACGCCTGGCTGTGCCCGAGCTGTCGGTCATAGTCGCCCGCCGACCGTGCATCCTGGCCGCGGCCGACATCCGCAGATGGGAGCAGCAAGCCGACGATATCCGCGCCGTCCAAGCCCAGGCTTGCAGCGCCGTGGAGGCGCCATGACCGCGATCGTCAACGTCGTCCTGGCCGGCCTCGGTGGCCAGGGAGTGATCAAGGCCTCGGACATCCTGGCCGACGCCGCGCTCCGGGCCGGGCTGGACGTCAAGAAGGCCGAGATCCACGGCATGAGCCAGCGCGGGGGCTCAGTCACCTCCGACGTTCGGTTCGGAACGAAGGTGCTCTCGCCCATGGTTCCCCGGGGCGAAGCCGACTTCTTGGTCGTTCTCGCTCCCTCCGAGGTGGAAGTGGCCCGGGCCATGCTTAGACCCGGCGGCATCCTCCTTGCCCCGGACGTCATCCCGGAAGGCCAGCTGCCCAACAAGCGCAGCCTCAACGTGGCGCTTCTGGGCGCACTGAGCCACCACCTGGACCTGCCCGTCGAAGCCATGCTGGAGGCCGTCACGGCGGCGTTTCCCGAGAAGCTCCACGCCGTGAACGGGGTGGCGTTCCAACTGGGCCGAAAAGTGGCCGCCGAGCAGGGCACAATCCGCTAGGCGGCCGTCATCTGTCAGTGGCCTGCCGCGCCGGGAGGCTGAGCCCGCTACAGGAGGCCGCAGTGAGTACTTGGAATGACCCACCGGGCGGATTCCACCCGATCAGCGCGCCGGACTATCTGCCGCGCGCACAGCTGGCGGGAATCCAGCTGCAGCGGCTTCAGTCCGTGGTCTCTCTCGCGTACGATCGTCAAGCTCTGTTTCGCGGCCGGATGGAGGAACGCGGCCTGACGCCGGCCTCCATCGCCTCGCTGGCGGACATCGCCAAGCTGCCCTTCACCGTCAAGACGGACCTTCGCGACACGTATCCATTCGGACTATTCGCTTGTCCCATGGAGGACATCGTCCGGCTCCACGCCTCCTCGGGAACCACGGGCAAGCCGATCGTTGTCGCCTACACCCAAGCCGATCTGGACGTCTGGGCCGAGGTCATGGTCAGGACGTTCGTGGCCTGCGGTCTGCATCGCGGCGACGTCATCCAGAACGCCTACGGTTACGGCCTGTTTACGGGCGGCCTGGGCGCGCACTACGGGGCCGAGGCCCTCGGCGCCACCGTCATCCCGATCAGCGGCGGCAACACCGAGCGCCAGCTCATGGTCATGGCCGACTTCGGCGTGACCGCGATCTGCTGCACACCGAGCTACTTCCTGCACCTGATCGAGTCGGCCAAGGAGATGAAGATCGACTTCTCCAAGCTGAGAGTCGGTGTCTTCGGGGCCGAACCATGGAGCGACTCCATGCGGGAGCGGATTCAGGAAGACAGCGGCATCCGGGCCTACGACATCTACGGGCTGTCGGAGATCATCGGGCCCGGCGTCGGCGTCGAATGCTCCGAGCAGCGCGGCCTCCACATCTTCGAGGACCACTTCTATCCGGAGATCATCGATTCTGAAACGGGCGAGGTTCTGCCAGACGGCGTTGAAGGAGAGCTTGTGCTGACGACGCTGTCGAAGCAGGCCATGCCGATGATTCGATACCGGACTCGCGACGTGACGACCCTGGTGCCGGAGCAGTGCGCCTGCGGTAGAACGCTCCGCCGCATCCTCCGCATCGGCCGACGTTCGGACGACATGTTCATCATCCGGGGCGTGAACGTCTTCCCGTCCCAGGTCGAGATCGCGCTGCTGCGGGTTGAGGGCACGCTGCCGCATTATCAGATCGTCCTCACGCGAGACAAGGGCCTGGACCAGATGGAGGTCAAGGTCGAAGTCACGCCGGAGGTCTTCTCGGACGAAATTCGGAAGCTGGAGGCCCTCCAGCACCAGCTCGAGGCTTCGATCGAGAACGTCTTAGGTATCCGGGTGAAGATCACTTTGGTTGGCCCGCGCTCGCTCGTTCGAAGCGAAGGCAAGGCCAAGCGAGTCACTGATCTCCGCAC
Organism: Chloroflexota bacterium; assembly: GCA_043739665.1. Lineage (GTDB taxonomy): Bacteria > Chloroflexota > Limnocylindria > Limnocylindrales > CSP1-4 > Fen-1039. The sequence continues at coordinate 11,091 of JAYUDR010000036.1, read as the reverse complement.
CGTATAACACGCATGCAGCGGCTGCGCGTCGCCGATGGAGGCCATCAATGAAACTCCAACAGCTCTCACTCTTCCTGGAGAACAGGCCCGGTCAGCTTCGTGAACCGTGCGAGGCATTGGCCGCAGCCGGCATCGACCTTCTGACGATGTCCCTGGCGGACACATCCAACTTCGGCATCCTGCGGTTCATCGTTCGCGATCCCGATGCGGCCAAGAAGGTCCTCGAGGAGGCCGGCATGATCGTGCGCATGACCGAGGTCGTGCCGGTCGAGGTCGACAACCAGCCGGGCGGTCTAGCGCGAGCACTGGCCGCCATTGAGGACGCGGGTCTTGGGGTTGAGTACATGTACGACTTCGGAGCGGCGTCGCGCGGCGGCAAGGCGGCGATCATCTTCCGCTTCGAGAATCCCGATCTGGCGCTGGCCGCCCTGAGCGCGGCCGGGATCCGTGTCCTGGCGATGGAAGAGCTGCTCGCGAAATAGGGGCGACGGCTCCAACTTTCGCTAAGCGGGTCTCACGGCCCGGCCTTCTTGGCCTCGTTGTCGGTAGGCGTGGAGCCTGGTCCCTGGTGGTCAACCCCGGAGTCGGGAGGCCCGCCAGACCCGCTGGCCGCCCCGGAGTTGCCTGAACCTTCGTCCTTCGGCAACGTGCTCGGCCTCGGCGAATGGCCCGGTTGGGATGACCCGCTGCCGGCGTCCCTGGCGGTCGCACCGGGCTCGGTAGTTTCCCGCGATCGGTCATGGTTCGATGGTGTGGGCGCGGGGCTGGTGACGGGCGCAGGCGTCGGCGTCGGCACCGGGATACCGAGGATCACACAAAGCGCCGCGATGGCGCGGTCCACTTCGGCCGTCTCTGGTCCACGCGACGACGCGCGGAGTTGCTCCAGATGGGCCAGCTGCTTGTCCAGGCGCTGCAGCGCGCTGCCCTTTGACGCGTCTGCCGGAAGGGCCACCGTTGAGATCACCTCTCGGTAAGCGGCGGCGGCATCTGCCGCACCGATCCAATCCGAGGACGATGCCTCGCCCGCGACCTCGTTCAGGCGGGCGTCGGCCCGGTCGAGATCCGTGTCCAGACGGGTCAGCGAGCCGGCTGGCGGCCGGTTCACCGTTTCGATGACCAGCCTCAGCCTGTAGAAGGGCTGGCCGGGGCCGCTCTGCGCCGCCGCCAGGCCGACCGACGAGACGGTCAGGATCGCGACCGCGCCAACGGCCGCTAGTACGCGGTGTCGGCCCCATGGCAGCTTGCGGGCGCCGGCAGTGGGGGCGGCCGAAGCATCGCGCCGCGCGATCTGTGACTCGACGAACGCGGCCCGTACCGACGCCCCCATGCGCGCGAGCGTCGCGTCATTCGGCCTCAAGTCGGCGGCGTGAGCGTCCAGGAACTGCGCCATCTCGGCGTCGTCGCCGTCGATCCAGTCCGCGGACTGCGCAGCCGAGGGGCGTCGGAAGGGTAGTGACAGTCTCATTTCGCGGCTACCCCCGAAGGCGTGCCGGAACCGCGTTCGGTTGCCGGAAGCAGCTTCCTCAGGGCAGCCAGCGCCCGGTGCTGCAGGACTCGCACGGAACCCACGCTGCGGCCCATCTGGGCCGCTGTTTCGGCGGGGCTAAGGCCGCCGAAGAACCGGTATTCGATGACTTCGCGCTGGTGGCGCGGGAGATTGACGATCGCTCTCTTGAGCTGGTCGGAGTCGATTGCGGCCGCGGCAGCGGCTTCCGGCCCGTCGCCCTCGGACGGGCTCTCGGCCAGTGACTCGAGCGCCACCGACTCATGGGTCGTCCTGTTCTGATCGATCCAGGCGTTCCGAGCAATTCGGAAGACCCAGGCCGCGAACGGAACCCCGCGACACTCGTATCTGGGAAGCTGCTCGATCATCTTGAGGAATACCAGCTGGGTGAGGTCTTCGGCGGCTTCTGTGTTCGACACTCGGAAACGAAAGAAGCTGTAGACCCTGGAGCCGTAGACCTCGTATAGCGCGGCGAATGCGGAACCATCGCCGCTCTTCGCGCGCTCAACGAGGCCGTTGATCTCGTCTTCAGACATAAGCTGGTTTCCGTGCCGGGACGGGGTGAGACGGGACTTGCGGTAGGCCATCGGCTCGCCCCTGACGATGGCGTGTGCCGTCGATCATCGCGGCAAGCGCGGGCGAGGGCAAACATGGGGATTCCGGATTGGGGGTGCGCGACGGCGGCAGTCTGGGCCGGCATGGTGTGTTTCACCTCGCAAGCTCCTTCCGCCGCCGCTCTGCGCGTCTACCTAGTCGCCGGACTTGTCACCGCTGCCGTCATGACCGGTGCCGCCGTTGCTGCGGCCGGTCTGGTCGACGGCGGGGCTGCTCGACGGATTGGCCGTCTCATCGCCGGTCTGGTCACCCGTCTGGACCTCGGTCTGGTCGCCGATGCCGTCCGCGTCGGGGCCCTCGGCCTTGCAGCCCGAAGGCTCGGAGCTGTTGGCGGTCGGGGCGGTCGAGTCGGCCGGCGCGGCAGATGCGTCGGGGACCTGGCCTTCAGTCTCGCCCTTGGACTTGTCGTCGTGGTTGTCGGCCGCATCGCACGTCTGTCCGGCGGTGGGCTTAGCAGTGGGCTCCGACGTCGGTAGACCTGTCGTCTTGGCAGTCGGATGCTCGGTTGCCTCGACCTTGGCGGTGGGCCCTGCAGAACTGGCCGGCACTGCGGGGACGACCGTCGGGGTCACCTTGTGGGGCGTGGACGTGACGGTCGACGCCGCGACGGCGCCGGTGATCAGGGTCGCCATGGCGATGACGCCGATGAAACCGACGACAAACTTGCCGAAGCCGAGACCGTGGATGCGTTCGGACATTGAGTAGCTCCTCCATGATTCGGGACGCTGAGCTGATCGCGCTGATAGCGTTGGTTACGTTGGTCGCACGTTGGAACGAAGCGGCTGGCATTCCGTTACAGGCCGATGGGCGCGGACCGATCGCCGGACCTTCGTCGTGGCGTACCGGCACGAGCCGCATGTCGCTGCCATGAACAAAGTCACCGTAATCCCCACTTGCCCTTCCGTCATCGTTGCCGCGGCAAAACGAGTGCGGAGGGGTCCGAGGCAGTAGGATGCACCAATCGGTAGGTTGAACTGGTCGCGTCGGAGCGGCATCGTGTGGGGAGGCGACAAGGATGAAGTTCCGGACGTTCGGACGACTCGGCTGGCAGATCGGCGAGGTCGGCTACGGGATGTGGGGCATGGGCGGCTGGTCCGGCTCCGACGACAAGGAGTCGATTGCGGCGCTGGAATTGGCAGCCGCCAAGGGCGTCAACTTCTACGACTCGGCCCAGGCCTATGGCGACGGCCGCAGCGAGCAACTCCTCGCCCGACTTGCGGCGCGCCACAGCGGCAAGCGCATATACAGCGCGACCAAGGTTCCGCCCAAGAATCGCCAGTGGCCGAGCCGGCGGGGAGTGCCCGTCGGTCAGGTCTTTCCGCGCACCTACGTGCGGGAGTACGTGGACATCAGCTGCTCGAACCTGGGCGTTGACACGATCGACCTCCTTCAGTTGCACGTCTGGGAGGACGACTGGCTCGATAGCGGCGAGTTGCAGCGGACTGTGGCAGAGCTGAAGCGAGAAGGCGCCATTCGGGCCTTCGGCATTAGCCTCAACCGCTGGGAGCCCTGGAACGGCATCAAGGCGGTTCGGGCCGGCTTCGTCGATTCCGTGCAGGTCATATACAACATCTTCGACCAGGCACCCGAAGACGAGCTGTTCGCGGCCTGTCGTGAGAACAACGTCGCCGTTGTCGCTCGTGTTCCCTTCGACGAGGGCAGTCTCATCGGAAACCTAACCCTCGACACAACCTGGCCTGAGGGTGATTGGCGCGCGACATACTTTGTGCCGGAGAACCTGGCGGCCACGATTGCTCGTGTGGACGCGATCCGGCCGCTCGTGCCCGACGGCTCGACGATGGCCGAGATGGCCCTGCGCTTCATTCTGTCGAACCCGGACGTGAGCACGGTAATTCCGGGTATGCGCAAGATAAACAACGTTGAGGCCAACGTCGCCGCCAGCGCGGCCGGCCCGCTGTCGCCCGACCTGATCGCTCAGTTGCGGGCCCATCGCTGGGATCGCGAGCCGACGGACTGGAGTCAGTAAGGACCGGTTCGTCGGTCCGACGGGCGCAGCAGCCAACAACGGCATGCGGCGTCCGACCGAACGAACTTACTCCTTCGCCAGGCGTCGCAGGACAGCCGGCAGGATGCCGCCCTGGCGGTAGTAATCGAGTTCGATTGGGCCGTCCAGCCGAACGACCACCTCGAACCGCTTGTCGCCCGTGACGCCGCCGAGGGGGCCGTTGGACGAGGCCACCACGTCGACACGCGACCGCGGGGCCGGCCCATCCCCCGGAAACTCGATCGTGTACGACTCGCGGCCCGTCAGGCCGAGACTCGCGGCGCTCTCACCGGGCAGGAACTGCAGCGGCAGGATGCCCATGCCCACCAGGTTGGAACGGTGGATTCGCTCGAAGCTCTCCGCGATGACCGCCCGGACGCCGAGGAGCCGCGGTCCCTTGGCCGCCCAGTCACGCGACGAGCCCGAACCGTATTCCTTGCCGGCCATGACGATGAGCGGCACGCCCTCGGCCGCGTAGCGCACCGAGGCATCGAAGATGGTCGTGGCCTCGCCGCTGGGCAGGTGCACGGTGAACGGCCCTTCCTTTTCGGCCAGGGCGTTGTGGAGGCGGATGTTGGCGAACGTGCCGCGCATCATGACTTCGTGGTGGCCGCGTCGGGCCCCGTACGAGTTGAACTCGGCCGGCGGCACGCCGTGAGCCTGGAGCCACTGGCCGGCGGGCGACCAGGCCGCGATGGAACCGGCGGGGGAGATGTGGTCTGTGGTCACAGAATCACCGAGGAGAGCCAGGACGCGAGCTCCGGCAATGCCGGCCACGGCCTCAGGTTCGGCCCGCAGATCCACGAAGAAGGGCGGCAGGGCGACATACGTGGACGCGCCGTCCCAGCGATAGCGATCGCCTGTCGGGATGTCGAGGGCCTTCCACTCCGGACCGCCTTCGAAGACGGAGCCGTAGGCGGCACGGAAGAGGTCGCCGCTCACGGCCGAGCCAACGGTCGCGCGGATCTCGTCGGAGGAAGGCCAGATGTCGCGCAGATACACCGGTTCGCCGTCTCGATCCGTGCCCAGCGGCTGCATGGTCAGGTCGACGTCCACGGTTCCGGCCAGGGCGAAGGCAACGACGAGCGGTGGGGACGCAAGATAGCTGGCCCGGACGAGTGGATGGATCCGGCCCTCGAAGTTGCGGTTGCCCGACAGCACGGCCGCCACGACCAGGTCGTTGTCCTCGATTGCCCCGGCCACGGGCGCGTCGAGCGGCCCGCTGTTGCCTATGCAGGTCGTGCAGCCGTAGCCCGCCACGGCGAAGCCGAGCGTTTCCAGGGGCTCGAGCAGGCCCGCGCCACGCAGGTACTCGGTCACGGCGCGCGAACCGGGCGCGAGGCTGGTCTTAACGGTGGGCGAGACAGTCAGGCCGCGCGCGACAGCGTTCCGGGCAAGCAGGCCGGCCGCCACCATCACGGTCGGGTTAGACGTGTTGGTGCAACTCGTGATTGCCGCGATGGCGACTGAACCAGTCGAGACATCGACTGAACGACCGGCCGCCTCGACTCGCACGGTCGGATAGCGCGCCTCGGCGGCAGCCATGCTTGCCCGGCTCGACTCCGAGTTCGGGACAACCAGACCCGCCGGGTACGCCGCTCGGAAGCCGGTCTTGAGGTCGCGAAGCGCCACGCGGTCTTGCGGTCGTCGGGGCCCCGCCAACGAGGGTTCTACCGAGGCGAGGTCCAATGTCAGGAGTGCGTCGAAGGCGGGCGTGACGCCGGGCAAGCGCCACAGGCCTTGTTCCCTGGCGTAGCGCTCGACGAGGGCCACCTGCTCTTCCGCTCTGCCCGTGAGGCGCAGGTAGGCGAGGGTTTCGGCGTCGATCGGGAAGAGCGTCGCCGTAGCCCCGAACTCGGGCGACATGTTGGAGATCGTGGCCCGATCCGCCAGCGTCAGGCCGGCCAGACCGTCGCCGCTGAACTCAACGAAGGACCCGACCACGCCATAGGAGCGCAGCATCTGAGTGACGACCAGGACCAAGTCCGTGGCAGTGGCGCCTTCCGGCAACCCGCCCGAGAGCCGGACGCCGACCACTTTCGGCATCGGCTGGTAGAGCGGCTGGCCGAGCAGCACCGCCTCGGCCTCGATGCCGCCGACGCCGTAGCCGAGGACGCCCAAGCCGTTGATCATCGTCGTGTGGGAGTCGGTCCCAACCAGAGTGTCGGGGAAGGCGATCGCGGAGCCGTCCGTGTCGGTTCCGTGGGCGATGACACTTGCCAGGTATTCGAGGTTGACCTGGTGGACGATGCCGGTGCCGGGCGGGACGACGCGCAGGTCGTTGAAGGCGGTCTGCGCCCAGCGGAGCAGCTGATAGCGCTCGCCATTGCGCTCGAACTCGCGGGAAACATTGAATGCCAGGGAATCCGGCGTGCCGTAACGATCGACCTGGACAGAGTGGTCGATGACCAGGTCGGCTGGGACGAGCGGGTTCACGCGAGCCGGGTCGCCGCCCAATTCGGCCATGGCGTCGCGCATCGCCGCGAGATCCACGACGGCCGGGACGCCCGTGAAGTCCTGCATGATCACCCGGGCCGGCAAGAACGGGATCTCGGCCTCGGTGGTGGCCGCGATACCCGGCTTCCAGGCGGCCAGCGCCACCACATCGGACTCGCGAACGATGCCTCCGCCTGCGTGCCGCAGCACATTCTCGAGCAGGATCTTGATGGTCACCGGCAGGAGGGCCAGATCAAGGCCGGCCGCGACGCCGCCGGCCGCAAGGGCGGAAAGATGGTAGAAGGCCGGCATTCCGGGGCCCAGAGGGGCCCGGGTACCGAAGGGATCGCTGGTATGCACGGCCACTCCTTGCTCATCGGGGTCTCGGCCAAAGCCAGGCTGGCCTGGCTGCAAGTCGGACCGACCGGCGATTTATCGCCAGGACCCCGGCGGGGGAGCGCCTCTGCCGCCGGGAACGCTAAACTCGGGCCGGCGGGTTCCGCCCGAGGTGTTTCCGCTCGAAGAATAGCGCCGTTCGCGGGCAGGGAGGTCAGTCGCGTGAATACCGAGCGCGACGATGCGGGCCGCGGTACGAGAGAGGTTACGATCGAGGCCAAAGCCGAGCGCCGCACGCCTGAGGCGGTCGCGTGGCCAGTCGTGGGCATCGTCGGGGCCGGAGCGGTAGGGATCGCCCTGGGCGTGGCCATCAGCCGTTCGGGCTGGCCGGTCGGGGCTGTCGTGAGCCGCGACGCCACCCGGCGCCGCCGGTTCTGCGCCCTGGTGCCGGGCGCGCGGGCCTTCGTCGAGCCTCCGGCCATCCGTGACGTGGCCGATCTGATCATCGTCGCCGTGCCGGACGACGCCATCGCCGAGGTCGCGGCCCAGATCCGGCTGCACAGCGGCCAGGCTATCGTTCACACCAGCGGGGCGGTTGACGCCGAGGTGCTGGCCGCAGCCGTCATTGAGGGCGGTGTCATGGGCGGCTTCCATCCGCTTGTGTCGTTCACGTCGGATGTGGAGCGGTCCGTCGCCGGCATCGCCGGGGCGACGATCGCCATCGAGGGCGACGATCGGTTGGCGAAGCTGCTGGCGGCTCTGGCCGAGGCGATCGGCGGCACCACCGTCCGGCTTCCCCGTGGTGCGAAGGCCGCCTATCACGCGGCGGCGGTCTTGGCCAGTGGCGGTCTGGTGGCCCTGCTCGACGCCATAGTGGCTCTGGGCGCAACCGTGGGCTTGGATGAGCGCGGCTCGCTGGCTGTGTACGGGCGTCTGATGGAGCAGACGCTGGCCAATGTTCGTGTGATCGGCATCGCCGCCTCGCTCACCGGCCCCATTACCCGTGGCGACGCCGGCACCGTGGCCGCTCACATTGCGGCTTTGGAGGCTCAGGCCCCAGACGTGGTGGAGTTGTATCTGGCCACGGTCCGCCGCCAGATTGGAATCGCCGAGAAGCGGGGCACGCTGTCACCAAACCAGGCCGCACGTGTCAGGCGCGTCCTTGCAAAGGACCGCTGACCAGGTACGATTGGCACATGAAGCAAAGTATTGCGGCGAAGCACGTGGCCTGGTCCACGGCCCGCTTCATCCGCCCCGCCACCAGGGAGTGGGAGCGCCGCCTGGGCCTCCACTCCGGCCTCACGTTCCAGCGGGCTGCGACCCGTCAAACGATTCTGCGCCCGTCCCACGGCGGCCTCCAGGCGACCGGCTGGCGGCCCGTTACCCCACGCCGCAGCGCGCCCCAAAGTGGCCTCGTTCGCGCCTCCGTGAAGATCCACTGGACAGGCCTCGGACGGCCTCAAGCCGACCGCCGGTCGAGTCTGGCGCCGGCCTCGTGGCGAGGCTGACTACCGCTACCGCGACTTCTGCCGGCGGTATCGTCGTCCGCTATGTGGACTCGATTCCGCAGTTTGTCGTCGGTCGCCGCAAGCGTGAGCGCGATAATCAGACCTGGACGCTCCCCAAAGGAACGCCGATTCCGGGGGAGAGCCTCGAGGAAACGGCCCTCCGTGAAGTGTGCGAGGAGACCGGCCTCACCGTTCGCATTCTGGCGCCGCTGGACTCGATCGAATACACATTTGTCCAGCGTCGCGAGCGGATTTACAAGACCGTCCACTACTTCATGATGGAGCCCACCGGTGGCGACCTCAGCGAGCACGATCGCGAGTTCGAGGAAGTTCGTTGGGTATCTTTCGGCGAAGCGCCGGCGCTACTCTCCTTCGAAACCGAGCGCTGTCTAGTGGAGTTGGCGGCGAACCATCTTCCCGAAGAGGGCAGCTTGACCGGCGCGTCCCACTAGCCGCGACCCGGACGGCCGCGACGGTCCTTTCGACCGACGCCCACACCAGTACGAGCGGAGGTTGGCCCCGATGGCCCAAGTACATGACGCGCCGCTGGCGACACCGCTGGCCGATCGGCATCAAGCCCTCGGCGCCCGGATGGTGGAATTTGGCGGCTGGCTCATGCCCCTCCAGTACGGCGGCATCCTCGAGGAGCACCGGGCCGTGCGGTCAAGGGCCGGGCTCTTCGATCTGTCGCACATGGGCGAGCTCTTCGTGGAGGGGTCCGAGGCGGCGGCCGCTCTCGGCTATGCCCTGACCACCGAGCCTGCCGGTCTGAAGGTTGGCCGGGCCCAATACTCGATGATCTGCTTCCCGGACGGCGGCATTCTGGACGACTTGATCGTTTACCGCCTGGGCGAGGAGCGGTTCATGGTCGTGGCCAATGCATCGAATGCGAGTGCGGTCAGCGACGCCCTGGCGGCACGGCTCGCAGGCCGGCACGTGGTCCTGGACGATCGCTCCCTGGCGACCGCCCTCGTAGCCATCCAGGGGCCGCTGGCCGCGGCTATCCTCGCTCCGATGACGGGAGTGGCTCTGGCCGACCTGCCCTACTACGGCATCGTCGAGGGGAACGTGGCAGGAGTGCCCGCCCTGATCGCCCGGACCGGCTACACCGGTGAGGACGGCTTCGAGGTCATGGTCGACGTGGCCGCGGCCGGACGCGTCTGGGACTCGCTTCTGGAGGCCGGCCAACCAATGGGGGCCGTGCCGGTCGGCCTGGGCGCTCGCGACACCCTCCGCCTCGAGGCAGGAATGCCGCTCTACGGCAACGAGCTGGGCCCCGACACAACTCCCTTTGAGGCGGGACTGGGCCGCGTCGTGAAGCTCGCCAAGGAGGGTGACTTCGTCGGCCGGGCAGCGCTCGAGAAGGCCAGTGCGGAGGGTCCCCGCAAGCTTCTCGTGGGGCTTGTAGTTCGGGGTCGTGGTATCGCTCGCCACGGCTACGACGTCTTCGTCGGCGACCGCCCCATCGGCGTCGTCACCAGCGGCACCCAGTCGCCGACTCTCGGACAGCCCATCGCAATGGCATATGTGACGCCTTCAGTGGCTGAGCCCGGTACCATAGTCGGCGTCGGTATTCGCGATCAGCGAGTGCCGGCCGAGGTCGTGCCGATGCCCTTCTACAGAAGGCCGGCCCGGACCACGGATGCCCGGGCATAGGAGGAACCCAAGGACATGGTGCCCCAGGATCTGCGCTACACGAAAGAACACGAGTGGGTCCGCATCGAGGGCGACCTGGCCACCGTGGGTATTACCGACTTTGCGGCCGAGCAGCTCGGTGACGTTGTATTCGTCGACCTTCCGGAGGTCGGCCGGACTGTGGCCCAATTCGCGGCCGTCGGGGTGATCGAGTCGGTCAAGGCCGTCAGTGACCTCTTCGCGCCCGTTGGCGGTGAAGTCGTCGAGACTAATGCCGAGCTGACGAGCAGGCCAGAGCTTCTCAACAGCGATCCGTTCGGTCAGGGCTGGATGCTCCGGATCCGTCTCGACGACCGGGCTGCGCTTGATGGCCTCCTCGACCTGGCGGCCTATGAGGCGCTGACCAGCGAGGCTTGATCGTGGCTGGACGGCGGATCGAGTCGGACGAGGAGCCGTTCGCGCCCGGTAGGAGTTGAGGATGGCATACGGCCCGCACACGCCCGAAGATCGAGCCCGCATGCTCAAGGTGATTGGCGTCAGTTCCGTCGACGACCTCTTCGCCGATATACCTGAACCGTTGCGGGCATCTGGCCTGCGGCTGCCGCCGCCCGAATCCGAGGCCGAGCTGGCGGCCCATTTGCGGAAGCTCGCTGGGGCCAACCGAGTCGATCTGGTCAGCTTCCTCGGTGCTGGGGCATACAGCCATTTTGTGCCGGCGGTCGTTGACCAGCTGCTGTTGCGAGGCGAGTTCTATACCGCGTATACGCCGTATCAGCCGGAGATCAGCCAGGGCACGCTTCAGACGATCTACGAGTACCAGTCGCTCCTGGCCGAGCTGACCGGCCTCGACGTGGTCTCGGCTTCACATTACGACGGGGCGACGGCCACGGCCGAGGGCGCCCTGATGGCCTGCCGGGCGACGCGCCGGGAGCGCGTGCTGGTAAGTCGCGGTGTGCATCCCCACTACCGCCAGACGCTGTGCACCTACTTCGGTGGGGCGTCGCTCGTGGCGGATGAGATCCCGCTGGTGGCCGACGGACCGGCTGCCGGCA
>JAYUDR010000035.1:0-2540 GCA_043739665.1 Chloroflexota bacterium | reverse complement strand
CGTCTACATCGGGCGCCAGCGCTTCCGCGGCCGTGGCCGTGTGCGGCAAGATCCGGACCCTCGCCCCCCGTCGGCGGAGGCTGTTCACGATGTTCGTCTTGAGGCCAAAATCCAGAATGACCACGAGCGGGCCGCCCTCAGAGGCGTCTCCGACGTCGCGCGCGTTCGCCGGAGAAACACGAGCCACGAAGTCCTGGTCCTCCCAGCGCGGCACGCCTCGCGCGAGCGCACGAGCTTCTTCTGGGTCCGTCTGGCCGGGCGCGGTCACGATAGCTCGCAGGCAGCCGTTCGATCGGAGGTGTCGGGCCAGGGCCCGCGTGTCGACGCCGGCGAGTGCCGGGATGTCGGCCTCGCGTAGCATCGTCGCGAGCTGACGGGCGTCATCGAGAACCGCGGCGGTGGCGTTGGCCACGATCAGGCCGCGCAGCCAGGGGCGCTCGGACTGGTCGTCGGCACGGACGCGGCCGTAGTTGCCGATCAGGGGGTAGGTCATGACCACTAGCTGGCCGGCGTAGCTCGGATCGGTCGCGATCTCCTGGTAGCCGGTCTGGCTGGTGTTCACGACCAGATCGCCCTCACCGCTCCGCTGCGACCCAAAGGCGATGCCCGGGAAAAGGCGGCCATCCTCGAGGGCCAACAGGGCCGGCCCATAATCACCGACTCTGGGATCGACGACGGCGCTGGATCGTGGAAACGGCGGCTGCTTCACGCGACGGGGCTGCCGGAGCTGGCGCGGCTGCCCGTGCTGGCGCGGCGCCCGCCCCCGCCGACAAAAAAGCCACCGGCCTCGGAGGCGCGATGGTTCAGCATACAGGTGCCCATTCATCTCCTTCCCGGCCTCGCAGGACCGCGACGCCGGTCTCATGGCCGGCTGGAAAAGGTTCGGCGTAGGTTAGCATGAAGAGCCCTAGCGTTCTCGGCCCCATGGCCGGCTGGAGGTGGCGCGACCGGCACCTGACCCGCGGCGTGGAGCGAGAAGCGCCTCGATCTCGGCTCGCAGTCCCCGCCCCAAAGTGGACCGCTGGAGCCACTCCAGGTAGTCCAAGTCGTGTCGGCCGATCTCCCCGAGGGACCAGCCGGCGTATCGGCCGAAGTTCATGACGGTGCCGGAGGGACGCCCCGGCGGCGGACCAGCATGGGCCACGTCCGTCGTGCGTTGCGCAGTGGCGGCTGCGGCAGTGGCGGCTGCGGCAGTACGCGCGGCCGTGGGCGCCGTCGTGCGCGCCGTCGCCGATTGGTGTTCGGGCCCAGGCCGTGTGGCCGGCGCCGCCCTTGAGGCATCGTAGGCCGCTCGTCTGACCGGATCGCCGAGCACAACCCAGGCGTCGTTCAGAGTGATCATCCGGCGGGCATCGCCGCCGTGGTCGGGATGGTATTTGCGCGCGAGAACGCGGTATGCGGCCCGGAGAACCTCCGGCTCCGCCCGGGGATTGACCTGCAGCACCTCATACAGGTCGGGCATTGGCAAAGCCTACAGCCCGAACTGCACGGATGAGATCAGCGCTCGGCTGGTAGTTGCCGGCGGCCCTGGCTCCTGGCGAGGGCGAGAAGATCCGCCGATTCCTGCTTGGCTGCGACCTCGTTCGCGGTCGACTGAACGAGCGCCCGCTCCTCCCGCTTCTCAGCAGCCTCACGCAGGAGCGTATGGAACTGCTCGTTCACTTCGTCGTTGGCTTCGGATCGTGGCGGAGTGGCCTTGTTCTTGGTTCGAGTCATGGGTGGTCCTTCTCGCTCAAGCCGGTAGGTTACGTTTCGCCGGTGAGCCGGCAAAGGCGCGAATCCTGGCGAGCAGCTGAGGCTCGGTCATGGGCCCGCTCTTCTCCACTTCGACGCGCCGAGCGGTGCTTCGGCTGCGATCGTGGTCCTGAATCTGGTGCGCGAAGTGTTCGACGACCTCTCCGTCGCCCACGAGCAGAAGGTCGTCGTCAATCGGCACAGTGGCGTTGATTTGGGCGAAGAACGCGCGCATGTGTTCGTCCCGGTGACCCTCGCCGGCCGGGTGCTCTTCCGTCGGCGGACGCCCGGTGGAGCGGTGCCGACCTGGAACCAGGGAGTCGATCCGCTCGCGGATGGTGACCCCGTCGGGGCCCCATCGCAGGATCGTGGCCGATGCGGCCGAGATCCACACGCCGGTGGTCTGTGGTGTATTCATCAGGCTCCTCGCAGAATCGCCCCGGCCGGGGCGCACAGCAACGTGCTCATGGGAAGCATGAATTCGTTCCGGCTGCCGGCCTGTCGCAGTCTCGGGGCCGAGGCATCGGTACGGAGGTCGGACAGGCTCAAAGCATGCGCCCGCTCCCCCACGAAAGCAAACGACGACGCGCGCCGATTCCGCTGCGCCGATTCCCATACCAGGCCGGCCTCTTCGCCCGCCATCGTCTGCCCTATCAGCAGGTGAAACTGCCGTTCACAGCGGCTCCCGAAATGTCCGAGCCCGTGAAGGTCCCGCTCAGCTTGCCGGCGCCGAACGCTACCGATCGACCAATTAGCAACCAGTGCTTGTGGGCTACCACGCCGCCGATGGAACCGCTCCCGGTCGT
>JAYUDR010000034.1:0-2549 GCA_043739665.1 Chloroflexota bacterium | reverse complement strand
CGGACAGGCAAACAAAGGGCGGGCAGATGACTCGAACCACGCCGGGCTCCTGCGTCCGGGCGGCGATTGTCGCGGCCAGATCTCCAGCGTCCGCGGGGGTCGTGTTCATCTTCCAGTTGGCGGCAATGATGATTGGTCTCATGACGTCAATGATGCCAGGTCTGGGCCGGCCGACGGAGGGAGGTTCGGCCCCTCGACGCGTGGCCTCCGGGCCGCCATTGGGTGTCAGTCGGCCCCGTGGTCGGCACGGACCGGGCGGGCGGCGCGGGCGGGGCGGGCGCGCTTGCCCACTCCCTCGTCGGGGTGGAGCGAGAGGCGCTCGACGCGATCAAGGGCGCGCTGGACGGCAGAGCGGTGCAGTCCGAGGCGCTCGGCTAGCTCGCTGAACGTGGCCTCGGGTTCCTCCACGCGTGCGGCGGCCACGAGCCGGACCACGTACGACTGCTCAGCGAGCCGTCCGTCCGACTCCAGCGCGGAAATCGCCTCGAGGTAGCGAGCCGCGGCGGCCACGGCCCGGTGCAGATTGGCCGACTCGGCATTGATGACCCGATTGATGTCGCCCCGAACCGACCTGGAGACCTGCCGAGACTCCAGTTCCAGCAGCGAGGCGCCACCACCAACGACCCTCAGAAACGTGCCCACGGTCTCCACGCTCTTCCATGTGACGACGCCGCGGCCGCGGCGGACGCGCTGGCTGGCGGGCATATTCAGCTGTCCGAGTCGTTCGCAAAGCTCAGTCGCGTCGTCTGGCGGAAGAACGAACTCGAGGTGTGTTCGGCCGGAGGCCAGACTCATGGAACCGTGAGCCAGGAACCGGCCGCGCAGGTAGGCCACGCGGCAGTGCTCGGCTGCGCGGGGCCAATCGAATGGCGCAGACACGCTGTCAGCCTTCTCGCCCGCCCGCCCCCTTCCGAGCCGCAGCGTCAGCCGGGCGATCGCCCGGCGGCGCGGCTCGAACGCTCCCGCAAGGCCAGCCTCCTCCGCGACCCGGCAGCAACGACGTGGCGGATCGATCGCCGCCAGCTCGGAGCGCAGCGCCTCCACAAGATCGCGCTCGGCAGTGGTCACCAGCCGGCCAAAGTTGCGATTCGCCTCCCGACCACCGCTTCGCCTAAGCCGTCCGCGAGATGCGCGAGTGGCGCCGCCCGAAGGACTCGCGCTCAAAGACCCGAATCACCGCCGCCGCGAGTCGGGCCGAGTCGTGGTGATGGGCGTTGTCCGGATCAATCACGTCATCAAGCACAAGACGAGGCAGGGCCGCCTCCGAGTGGATCGTCGCCGGCGGCCACCGCAGCTTCACCGGCTCGGCAACGTATCCGCCGGGCCGCCTCGCGTCGAACTGGTTGTTAGCCAGGACCGTGTCGATCCAGCCTGGGCCGGTATGGCGCTCCAGCGCACCGACGTGGTCGGCCAAGTCGTAGCCCTGAGTTTCGCCACGTTGTGTGGCCACGTTGCAGATGTACAGGCGGACCGCGGCAGAGGCCTTCACTGCGGCAAGCAGCTCAGGCAGGAGGAGGCTGGGCATGATGCTCGTGTACAGGCTGCCGGGCCCGATCACGATCAGATCGGCTTCGTCGATGGCGCGCAGGGCGTCGTCGCCCGCCGCAATATCGTCGGGCGTCAGCCAGACTCGGTCGATCTTGGGGGACTTCGCGATCTCCGACTGTCCGGTCACCTCGGCCCCGCCCAGCAGTCGAGCGTGGAGCGTCACCGCCGTTCCGGTCGCCGGCACCACCTGGCCCCGGACCGCCAGCACCCGGTTCATCTGGCGGACGCCTTCCTCAAAGTCGTCGCCCTGAATCGACGACATCGCCGCCAGCAGCAGGTTGCCGATGGTGTGCCCGCCCAGGCTGGCCTCGGCCTCGCCCGGGAATCGATACTGGAGCAGCTGCGTCATCAGCGGCTCGGAATCCGCCAGCGCGGCGATGCAGTTGCGGATGTCGCCGACCGCCGGGATGCCCAACTCCTCCCGCAGCCGACCCGAGGAACCGCCATCGTCCGCGACCGTGACCACAGCCGTGATGTTGCTGGTGTACTCCTTGATCCCGCGCAACAGCGTGGAGAGTCCCGTCCCGCCGCCGATTACCACGATCTTGGGGCCGCGGGCCAGGAACCGCTTCTGGTAGATGACCTCGACAAGCGGCTGCTCACTCTCCGAGTTGAGGAACGGCCCCATCAGGACGCGCACCGAACGCCACGATCCGTACACGAACAACGCCGTGCCGGCCGTGGCGACGATCAGGCCTCGGACCCAATACGGCACGAATTGCATCGTCAGCAGGTAAAGGGCAGTCTGGCCGGGTCCCGAGAACTCGTACTCGCGGTAGACCTGGCGGAGCAGCAGCGCGCCGGCCAGAGCCAGCAACAACTCACCGACAAAGACGACGACGAGCCAGCGTTTGAAGCCGATCCCGGGCTGCAGCCAGCGCCGCACGACCGCGCCGCTTACTCGCACACGGGGCAAGTTCATTCGCGCTCCAGCTCCCGATGGAAGACCGCGACGGTGCCGAAACCCCGCTCCTCGAGCCACTTGCGCAGCTCTTCGGTAA
>JAYUDR010000033.1:0-15743 GCA_043739665.1 Chloroflexota bacterium | reverse complement strand
CCCCAGCCACGGATCGCAACGCGGCGGCGGCCTCGACGGCCGACTCGCCCGTTAGTCGCGGCAGCCTATCGATCAGCGTGCGGAATTCGAATTCGCGGAATAGCCGCACGACCTCGGCCCGGTCGTAGTCCGACAGGTGGGCCGACTCCAGGTCTAGCGAGATCGGTAGGTCGCAGATGATTCGAGACAACTCGCGGCTGGCGAACACCTGCTCGCGGGCCTCGACCAGCTTGAAGCGCAGTTTGTCCGGTTTGACCTCGCTCAGACGTTCGTAGATCCCCTCCAGCGACCCAAACTGACCGACCAGCTTGGCGGCGGTCTTCTCCCCCACTCCAGGGATGCCGGGGATGTTGTCTGTCGGGTCGCCCTTGAGGGCCTTGTAGTCGATCATCTGGTTCGGCCGCAGCTCGAAGCGTTCCCAGATCTTGGCCGGGTCGTAGAAGACGGTCGAGTCCACGCCCTGGCGCGTCGTCATCAGCCGCGTGTGTTCGGTCACGATCTGGAGCATGTCCATGTCGCCCGTCACGACAGTCGTGTCGATGCCGCGGGCGTCCATGTCGCGAGTGATCGTGCCGATGACGTCGTCCGCCTCGTAGCCGGCCATCTCGTAGACGGGGATGCGCAGAGCGGCCACGACCTGGCGCACAAGTGGAAACTGCGATCGCAGATCGTCCGGCATGGGCGCGCGCGTGGCTTTGTAGTCGGCGAACCGCTCGTGGCGGAAAGTTGGGCCCGGCAGATCGAAACAGGCAGCGACGTATTCGGGCTGCAGGTCCTGAATCCCGCGCAGCAAGATGCTGCAGAAGCCGAACACGGCGTTGACCAGCTCGCCCTTGCTCGTGGTGAGCGGCGGCAGGGCGTGGTAGCCACGGTAGATGAGGCCGTTGCTGTCGAGCAGCATCAGACGGGTCATGTGGGCCTCGGTCGACTTCGGCGCCGGCGGCGGAGCATGGGCCGGCCGGTCAAGTCTACCCGTGCCGAGCCGCGAGCCGACGGGCAGCGCCGACGGACGGGTCCGACGGCAGCCTCAGCGGGTTCCGCGTCGGCGAATCAGGGGCACGATCAGCACCCCCAGGCCGGCTAGGAAGAGCAGGCCGAAGCCCCCCAGCCAGACCAATCGGGCGTCGAGCCCGGTCGAGGCGGTCGCGGCCGCAATAGTCAGCCCATCCGGCGAGCCGGCGCCGTTACCGGCGGAGCCTGTGTCGACGGCGCCGAATTGAGCTCCGGGCACGGGTGGGGCAGGGCTAGTGACGGCCAGAGCGCCCTGCAAACTCGCTGGATTCTCAGGCACGGCCGCCTTCATGGCGGAGGAGGCCGGTGCCGTGCTGCTCGCTGCGCCAGCATCCATGGCCGCCGGAGCAACCGCGGTCGCCGGCCCGGCCGTTGCGGCGGAGAGCTCGGAGGCGTTGCGCTTGGTGACTGCGTAGGCCCCGGAAGTCCCAGCCGTCCCGCCCAGAATCGCCAGCGAGCTGGTTGCCACGATTCCCACCAAACCGATGGCCACGAGCGACCCGCCGATAGCTCGCGTCCGGCGCAGCACCGAGAGAAAGCCGAGGCCGTGGTGTGCCCGGCGGAGTCGCGTGGCGTCGGCCTCGGTCAAAACGAAGTCTCGCGGCCTGGCCGGGACCGGCATCGCGGCCGTCGCGTCGGCCGTGGCCCGCAGATCGGCGAAGAGTGCGGCGCAGTCCTCGCATTCGCCCAGCTGGTCGAGGGCGCGCGTGCGCTCGGGATCGTCTACATCGCCGCCGAAAAGGCGGACGATGAGCAACTCATCGTGGTTGGAGTGAGTGGCGGTTCGGTCCATCACGATCCTCAGACGTCCTCAGCCACGGAAGAGTTCCCGATGCGGCGCCAGGGCGCTCCGGAGCGCGAGACGCCCGCGGTGGATGCGGGACTTCACCGTCCCAACCTCCACGTGCATGATCGCCGCGATTTCCGAATAGTCGTAGCCCTCGATGTCGTACAGGACGATGCAGGCCCGCTGCTCGAATGGCAGGGCATCGAGAGCGGTCGCTAGGGCTTTCGAGCGCTCCGCTACCAGGGCCCTCGACTCGGGCTCTTCCTCATGCCCGGCCGGCGGCTGCCAGCTGTCATCCTCGAACTCGGGATACGGCTGGCTTGGCCGGCGTCGACGGGCCCGGCCCATGTCCATTGCGGCGTTGATCGCGATCCGCCCGAGCCAGCTCCGGACGCTACCACCGCGATACGACGCCAGGTGTTTGTAGGCGTTAAAGAAGGCCTCCTGGACGGCGTCCGCAGCCCCGTCGCGGTCCGGGACGAGCCGGTACACAAGGCCGAAGAGATGGTCCTGGTGACGGCGAACTAGCTCGTTGAAGGCCTCGAGCCGGCCACTCAGGGCCTCTTCGACCAACGCGGCATCGAATGTGGAATCGCGCGCAGCGCTTCGATCATCCTCGGCCATCGCGTCGGTCACGACTTGCCCGTCAGCCACTCTCTTGTCCACGAACGCCTCACCTGGCGGCGGCGCGAGGATAGCACGAGGCCTCGCGGCCTACGCCGCACCCGAGCGGCCTCGCAGGCTGTACCATGCCCGCCGGACGTGCCGACGTGGCGGAACTGGCATACGCGCTCGACTCAAAATCGAGTGACCGTAAGGTCATGCGGGTTCAACTCCCGCCGTCGGCACCAATCCTTCTCCCCGACTCGACAGCGCCCGATTCGTGCTCAGACCGGGCCTGGAAGCCGCCTCATTTGACCGGTTCTCGCCGCAATCCGGCGGAGATGGGAACACCCATGGGAACACCCGGCGGGCGACACTCAGGTGCTCGCTGGACTCGGTGAGGCTTGCTGCACAGGCAGAAACACAGTGGCCACGCCAGTGGAAGGGCGCGCCGGCACGGGATCTTGCTGGATATGGTCGGGGCGAGAGGATTAGAGCCGAGGCCTTCCAACTGAGATACGAGATCGATGCGGCGGATTCCTCGGAGCTGGCCGATGTTGGATAGCCCCGAGCCGATAGGAATTGGGCCTGCGATTTCCACCCTGTCAACGCCTGGCGCTCTAGGTCGGTCGGATGGCCCTTGGTGCGCGGTGCGGAGCGCGGCCTTTCGAACCCGACATAGAGCTGCTTATCCGGCGCTTGAGCGGGAGACCGGCCTCGAACCCGCTACATTCGGCTTGGAAGGCCGGGGCCGGGTAGCACAACTCACGCGTCGCGAGATTTCCGGAGGTTCGCGAACCAGGGAGGAAGCGGGCCAGACGGTGCGTGCGACCTAGCCCGTGTGCTCTCCAGCCAGCACCGACAGTGGGACGCCTCGAATCCGTTCCAGCAGCGGTGGGTTCTCGCGCCCAAACCCCTCTTCCCAAACGAGCCACCCTCCATCGACCGATACGCGATAGCTCTCGTTCCCTTCGGTATCGATCTGCACCGGCGTCGACCAACCCGGCTGCCAGATGGTCAGAACGTCGTGCCAGGCTGCCCCCCATGCCTCCTTCTCCCACCAGGCGACGACGCCCGAGCCGCATGCCATGGCATCGATCCCCGTGGTGCCGGTTTCGGATACGACGGGGCTGATCGGCTGCGGGTTGGCGAACGGGGCGGAGGCAACGAAGAGACGCGGCGCCTGGAAATTGCCGGTGGACTGCTGACTGGCTACCGCATCCTGTACCCAGGCTGCCATAGAACCATGCGCATTGATCTGGAACACATCGGCACCGATCGAGGTGGAGCCACCGTTCGGAGTCCAGTGCCACAGGCGCAGATGACCGACTGCGCCGGCGTCGTTCTCCGTCCCTGTGGAGAACAACAAACCATCTGTCACCAGGGCGATATCGAAGGGTTCGCCGGTGATATGGATCGTGGACGTCACACGTCCGTCCAGATCAATGACCTGGATCTGCCACCCCTTTGCGAGGGACTCGGCCATGGCAATTCGTGTGCCATCGGACCTGATCTCGTTCACCAGGGCGAGCCCACCACTTGCCGGCGCCAGACCATGAGCCACGACTCTAACCGCGAGGGTGCCCAGGTCCATCGCCTTGACCAGCCACTCCTTCACCTGGTTGCTCACGTACTGCCCTGCGTGAACATACTCGAGCCAGATCAGCTGCTGCCCTATGACCTGAACCGATTGGACATCGATCCTTGCAGACGCAGACTGCTGAGCCTGGTATACGACCTTCACCGAGCCTGTGACAAGGTCGCCGTACCAGATGTCGCCCTGGTGGTCATAGTCAGTGGCGTTGAATGCCACCCGAGATCCATCGTTGCTCAAGAAGGGGATATTCGGCTTCGTGAAGGGTCCGACGTCCTGACAGGCATCCGTGCCCAACGGGATCGAAATGCGGGCGAATGCGTACTGAGGCTCTGGTCTCGACCCTCTGGAGTCGCCGCAACGTGGCTGTGTCGACGAGGTCACTACAGCAGTCGCAGTCGCGATCGCAACGGATCTGCTCGGTTGCGGAGAGGCCGACCCAGTGAACGAGAGTGAAGGCGCAGGCTGGGACATAGATGGAGTCGGTCCGGGGGTGGCGGCGCACCCCGAAGCCAGCAGGGCGATGGCGAGGATGAACCCCCTCGCCATCGCAGAGGCTGCCCTAGAACCAGACCGGCCCGGTGCCATTGCCCGACGTGTCCATCGCCTGGAAGTAGTTGGATTGGGGCATCGTCCAGAAACAGCCGGGGAGCTGAGAAGAACTCCAGTAGGTCGTATCGCACATGCCGCTGCTGGACCGATGCGACCACGGATCATAACTAGTGAACGTGCCGGCGGTGTCGTCATAGCCCGCTGATCCGGTCGCGTGTAGGCGCAATCCTCCACCGGACGAGAAACCTCCGTAGCCCCCGTTGGCCAAGTTGACTCTGACGTAGTTGGATTCCCGGTCCGGATAGAGACCTTGTAGGTCGTAGTGCAGATAGTCAATGAAGTCAGAGAACGAAGCCGGCAAGATAGGCAGATAGTAGAAGGGGTAACCAGTAACGCTGAACTGGTTGTTGATCCAGCTCAACGCGTATGGGTCGTAGACTCCCGGTCCGTTGCTTCCGCCGTGCAGTTGACTGTAGAGGCTGTCCTGCCGCGCCACTTGCGCCGAGTATGTTGTCGTCTGGTAGGACGTGTTGATGTCCCATATCGCGATCGTTTGTATGAAGGCAACAACGCAGTAAATGGTCCGCGACTCGTGCTTGGTAGGCAGCCAAGGGGTGATACTGACAACGCAGGGGTAGCCGTTACGGCAGGTGGCGGTCATCGGCGCCAGCACTGCCCTCGTGACAGT
Organism: Chloroflexota bacterium; assembly: GCA_043739665.1. GTDB lineage: Bacteria > Chloroflexota > Limnocylindria > Limnocylindrales > CSP1-4 > Fen-1039. Next base: position 10,508 of record JAYUDR010000033.1, on the reverse strand, counting down.
ATCTTTCGCTCCGGAGCCCTTCTTGGTCGGGATTACGACAGACGCTGGCTTACCTGCAACAAACGAGGCGAACTGAGACATCTTGAGGGCCGCATAGCCGCTCGGGATTCCAAGGTCGACGTTTGGCGGGTTGCTACCGACCCAGATCTCTACCCCTGTTCCACCTTGAGTCACCCCGTTGCCATCGACCGAGTCTGGCCCGGCCGCGACAACGCCAGAGACAGTAGCTCCGCTCACGACGGTTGCCATGAGCAACACGGCCAAGAACCGACGACCAACCCACCTCATCTCGAACCTCCTCAATCGGGGACTCCCCCGACCTTCAGGCGGCGCCCAAATGCCGCCTCTTGTGTGCAGTCTAGGCAGCACCAGGTCAGACATCAATACATACTTGACTACCCCGTCGTGGCTGGACGCCCAAAGGCCGGGCCAACTTGTTGACGCGCCTGCGGCGGCCGAGAAGCGGGAGGTCCCGACAATCGGGCCCGACGAACTCCGCGCGATTTTCGACGCGACTGCTGGGACCCGGCTCTACCCGATCGTCGTGCTGGCTGGCGCCTGCGGCCTCCGCCGCGGGGAGATCCTCGGCCTTCGGGCTGGCGACGTCGATCTCGACGAAGCGGTCCTAACGGTCCGCGGCCAGTACGGCCGTGTGCCAGGCCAGGGTGCGCGGATACGGGAGACGAAGACCGCGAGCAGCGTCCGGGCCGTTGCCATGCCGGCGCTCGCCGTAGAGGCCGTCCGCGAGTACCTCGCCTGGCGCGAGACGCAGCCCGCGCCGATCGACGGCCGAATCTTCGCCTGGCACCCAAACACGCTCGATCGCCACTTCCGCGACGCGATGCTGGCAGCTGGTCTCGGCGACATCATGATCTCCGGCACGGGTTCGCGACCGTCCTCGCGGCGCAGGGCGTTCATCAGCGCGTAGCGATGGCGGCCCTGGGCCATGCTGCCGAGGCTATGACACACCACTACACCGGCGTCCTCGACGCCAGCCTGCGCGATGCAGCGGACCGCGTCGAGCGTGCGTTGAGGCGGACGTCGTAGGGGGCTCGGCGCGCACTTGCGGACGCGATGGGAACACCCATGGGAACACACTGGCCGTTTTCGGGGTGCTCCTGAGCACGATCAGGCCCTATCGGTGCCGACTCCCGCCGTCGGCACCACTCCCCCTGAGCCGCGAACCGGGCAGTAGTAGCGCGGCGGCCACTAGGGAGCGTGGCCGGCTACTAGCAGCTCAGCCCACCACCGCCACTGGCGCCGGTAGAGGTGGACTTGGGCGCGTTGTCCAGGCCGTGCGCAACCGCGTTCTGCATCTTGGTGACTTCGGCAGGCGTGACGTACTCGGCGTAGCCGTTCGCGGGGCTGAATGCATAGCTCTGGACATTGTTGCCGCCGATCGCCTGGGCCAAAGCCGCAAGCCTGGGCGCGTCGTCCTGGGGTAGGTCCGTCCAGACCATGCCCCCGAGGTCGCTCAGGAGCCCTGGGATGCGCGGCAGGATCGAGCACGGGCTAAAGTCCGACCGAATCGCCTTGATTACAGCCTGTTGCCGGGCCATCCGCCCGAAGTCGTCGTCCTGGTGTCTGGTCCTGGCGTAGGCCAGAGCTTCGACGCCGGAGAAGTGGTGATCGCCCGCCGGAATGTCGAGGACGTACGTCCCGCCCCGATCCGGATACGGCATCGTTGCGTCATGGATGCTCTTGGGGACGTACATCTGCAGGCCGCCCAGATCGTCGATGAGCTTCACGAACCCGAGCAGATTGATGTAGACGACGCCATCGACTGTCACGCCGGTCATCTGGCCAACGGTCTGTTCGAGAACTTTGAACCCACGCTCAAAGTCGGTCGTCGCACCTGTGTTCGGAAATTTGTCCGGAGCCCGCCATGCCGCCCATTGCCACAGCGCGTTGAGCATGTAGTTGCCGCCGCCGGCCGGCGATCCCTGATAGCCGTAGAAACAGTGGCACGACCAGGCATCCTGCCACTGCGGCGGTAGCGGAACGTTGAACAGGTTTCGGGGAATGCCGTACATGGCAGCCTGGCCGGTGGCGATCTTCACCTGCAGGAGCATCATCGTGTCTGTTCGCATGTCGGCTCGGCCTGCCCCTGAGTCGGCTCCGATCAAGAGGACGTTCAGGTAGCCGTCGGCATCCCAGTTGTTGGCAACGCCGGTGGCGGGCGGCAGCGACGAGGTTGGATACACGATCGGAGGCAAGCTCGACCCCGGTGCAGCCGTGGCTGGAGTAACCGTGGTTGCGTCAAAGTAGGCCTTGGCGGCGTATCCGCCCGCCAGCGACTGGCCCTCGTCGATCTTGATCCAATCCGTGCTCGTCCCCGCGGAACTCACGTACGAGGCTCCGGTGACTATCTGCCCTGTGATCACGGTGCCTACCGCGATTTGGGTGATAACTGCGTACGTGGTTCCAGCGCCAGACCGCACCTTGACGCCGTCCGTATTAGCAACCCAGCCCGCGATGGGCGTGCTCGCCGGCGCCGCTGAGCTGCTTGGATTGGTGGTCGCAAAGTCTGCCGGATCCAGGCTCTGGTCGGCAACGCTCGTGCCGGGACCGAAGTTACCGCCATTCGCGACGCCGCAAGGAGCACCCGGTCGGAAGACGCAGGAAATCGCATTCTGCGCGCTGACGTCCGTAATCCCGAAGAACAGGTGGACGCCAACGGTGGCCACAAGCACGCCCATCAGCACGAAAGCCCCGGCCCCCAATGCTGGCGTCCTGCGCTTTGGCAGACCGCGGACGGGCCTGCTCTCGAAGGGCGACTTTTCGACGTTGAGGTAGGCATCGACGACCGCCCAGACATGGTAGAGGGCGGCAACGATGTCGAGGAGAAGAAGGCTGACCAGCCAGGTGGACGTCGTCAGGCCGTCGAATAGTGTGTGCCTGGCGAAGATGAGCATGAAGCCGAAAACGAACAACAGCGCCAGGGCTGGGATCGCGATAATCGCGCCGCGGCGCGGTTTGCCTCCTGCGACCTGGCCCAAACCGGGTAGCAAGAAGGACAGGAAGGCGGCCAGGGCCGGGTTCCTAAGAAGCAACCTCAAGCTCTTCCTCCACGATACGGGGTGGACGGTGAACCGGCTTCACGGCAGGCTGCCGTCGGGATCGACGCCTTCCAACTATGCACGATTCATTTGGCGGGCGCAGTTACGGCTCTGACGCCTGACCGCTCTGCGATGTTCCGCGCCGGGGCCGTCGCGACAAAAGTCGCGACAAATCTGGGACAGAGCGCAGGCGACCGAGTGGCCGACCTACGCTTACGGCCAACCTCGGACGGGACCACCTGACTCCTCAGCAGTTGAAGCCGCCGCCCCCCCGCCGCCGCTGGCAACCGGGACGCTGTCGAGGCTGTGGGCCACGATGTTCCTGACCGTGACGGACGCACTTATCCGCAGGTAGCCCCGCCACCCGAACCGGGACTGGCCTTTGGCGCCTTCTGGAAATTGTCGTTCACAAGAGCCCGCGCCTTGGCTATCGTAGTGGCATCCCAGGCGACGTATGTGGCACTGGCCGGCATCCCGACCTTCTGCGGGTCCAGGACCAACTGCTGCACGTTTTCTCCCAGGACGCTCTTTGCGAGCCCGGCCCAGCTCTTGATGTTCTGTGGATTCGTGACGTCCATGTCGGTGTTGAAGCCGTAGGGAACCGCCTGGACCACGCCTAGGAGCGGAAGCACGTTGCCCAGGGATGCGAACCGGCAAGGATCGAGGCCCTTGCGCAGGGATGAGAGCAAAGTCTGCTGGCGCGCCGCGCGACTGTAATCCCCGCCCGCGTCGTAGATGCGAGTCCGAGCGTACGCCAGGGCCCAGTCCCCGTTCATGTGGTAGGTACCTGGCGCCATTACGAAGGCGACATCTGGGTCGTGCCCGGGTACCTGGTAGACGGCCAGCCCGCCTCCTGATGCCGCCGCCGCGTCTTTCATGTTCTGGACGCCCGACATGCCTGTAGGCACGTAATATCCCCAGTGTGAAGTGTCCTGACAAGTAGCGTTGCCGGGCACTTGGAGTTGCGATCCGAGCTTCTGCTGCTGCGAACCCGCGGGCCCGCAAGGCTTGTCAAACAGCCTGGTCTGAACGGTGATGTTGACGCCACCCACTGCGTCGACGAGCGTCGACAAGCCGACCGGATTCATCCACATCGAGCCGTCGATTCTGATCCCCAATAGGTTGCCGATCGTCATCTCGAAGCCCTTGTACGCCCGCAAATAGCGGTTCTGGTCGCGGGGCTGTCCGCACGTAGACTTGAATTCTGGGATTGGCCATCGGTCGCAGTGGCCGAGTATCTCGATGGGGAGACCATTGAGCAACGGTCCCCATGTGCCCGCTGGGCAGTTGTACGGGGGACTCGGATAGTGCGCCGCGATCTCCTGGGTGGGCATTGGAGTGCAGTAGTTGTTTCGTCCAATACTGATCAACTCAGCCTGGCCCGTCGTTGTGCTGGTGTGGAGGACCATGATTGTGTCGGGTCCAAGCTGGCTCGGGTCACTCTGGACCCCCAGTCCCAGGAGTAGAACGTTCAGCTCACCGTCGGCGTCCCAATTCTGAGAGTCGTTTGTGGTGGAGAAGGTCGCAATCTTGCTGATGTCATAGGTCGGCATCGGAGTTGCCGACGCCTTGGCACCGGACGAAATCGGGCCCGGCCCGTCTGAGACCTGGGCGATGCCGGTCGCGTTGGGGTCGGTCGCGTTGGGGTCTGTCGCGTTGGGGTCGACGCTGGCGGGGTTGTCCGTTACCCAGCACGGGATCTTGGCAGTGAGGCAATACAGGGCGCGCTGCCAGTCCATGTCCACTTTGGCTATACCGCCGTGGACCGCGACTGTGCCGAACAGAATGATTCCGATGCCGAGTATGGGCGCCCACTTGTTGGCCGGCGCATTTACCCTCTTCTTCTGGGGCGCCGCAAGAGTGGCCACCAGGTACGAATCGACGATGGCCCAGATGTGATAGATGAGGGCCACGAGGTCCAAGAGCAGCAGGCTCGTCAGCCACTGTTGATCGACGGCGAGACCGAAAACCGCACTACGGTCGACGATTGCCACGGCCAATATGGTGCCCAGGAGGGCAAATGCGGGAATCGCGACGATCGCCCCGCGCCGCCGGTCTCCGGCCGCTGCCTGGCCAAGTCCAGGCAGCAAGAAAGAAAGTGCCGCGGCCGCGAGAGGCTTTCGGAGCAGGTCTCGGAATTTCATGCGACGGTGTCTCCCTTGCCCTCGGCCGCCACCCGGCCCACCGAGGCCGAGCTTGGGCTCCCGGCATTATGCCCGAAGCACGCCCTAGGGCTTCCGCCGCCGAGCCGGATTCGCTCGCCGCGACGAATGGATGCGAATCCCGGGGCAAGCGCGCCAGCGCCGCGGCGGCTCAGAGCCACACGACTCCGCCCGCCACTGCCATCCCGATGACGATCGCGACGAGGATCCAGATGCCACCGAGAATCGCGAAGAGCACGCCCCGATAGCGAGTCGCGAGGATCCTGCGGCCGTATCCGGCGGGCAACTTCCCGGCCTTCTCCCTTGCAGCAGCGAGCGCTGTCAGGCAGTCGCCGTCCGTATCCGCGGCCAGCAAGGCAGCGTGCATGGCCGGCCGTAGCTCCCGCTCGGCAGGCGAGGGCAGGCCGTCGGCGGCGATGAGTTCGGCCCACAGGTAGGCGTCCTGGGCCGGCCAGGCACGGCGCCTGCTCAGGACCACGCCGAGCTGGAGGGCCGGGGCCGGGACGAGCGCGAGCAGCAGGACCGGAGCCGACAACACGACCGCGAAGGCGCCGCCGCCCGTCTTGACGACGCCAGTGGCGAGCACGACGCCGATAGCGACGACGACGACTGCGAGGGATGCCACGAGAGCAATCCCGACGGGCTGCGGGCCAAACAGACGCCGATGCAGAATGGCGTCGGACTCGCGCAAGTTCCTCTCGGTCAGGCTCACCGTGAGGCCGGCCCCGACAGTTCGAGGCGGACCAGGCCCTCGCCCAGCCGGCGCTGGACCTCTGCGAGTAGCTCCGCGTCGTAAGCGACGCCGACGCGGAGCTCCATGGGCAGCGCCGAGCCGCCGGCACCCGGAATGTGGAAGATGACCCGCGTGGCGCCCGGCCGGTCCCTGAACACGGCTCTCAACTCCTCCATGGCCAGCACGATGCGGTCGTTCCCGGCACCCCGCGTAAACCGGACGTTGAGCATGCCGCTGTCCGGCGCCTCCAGGGGCGTAGTAGGTGCGGCCGAGGCACGGGCCGCAACATCACGGGCCTCATCCGGGAGTGGCGGCTCCTCGCGCTCGGGGGCGAGCGTGGCCAGGTCCGACGGCGAGGGCGCGGCCGACAGTGGCTCGGACGGGCGGGATGGGCTCGTGTACGTTGCGGGCGTCGCCTGTGCCGGTGTCACTGCCCCACCACGGATGGGCGACACGCGGATGGGCGACACGCGAACCGGGACCGGGACCGCGACCGGGACCGGGACCGCGACCGCGGACGGGCCTGCGGACGGTGCGGGGGCTGACGCGGCCGGCGCCTTGCCATGCCCGTTGCCGTTGCCACTCCCCCAGCGGCGGCCGCCACCGCGCCCTCGGTCGCCCGCGGCCACTTCCGCCGCGATCGTCGTGGGGCCCTTAGCGACAGCGTCTTCCCAGACCCACACGGCGTCGGCCAGCAGCGATGCCTCCTCGCCGCGGTGGTCGACACGCCCCGCAACCAGCAGGATCGTGCCTTCCGCGAAGGTGGCGCCGCTCGTGACGTACATCCGCGGGAAGACCACCACTTCCACGGTCCCCCGCAGGTCCTCGAACGTGGCCACGGCCATCGTGTCCTTGGCCCGAGTCATGACCGTCCGCATCCCGGTCACGATGCCACCCATCACCACTCGCTGGCCGTCCAGCGACTCGTCCTTGAGGTCACTCGAGTAGGCCGTCACGTACTGAGCGAGCTGGTCGGCGATGGAGCCGAGCGGATGCTCGGATAGGTATAGGCCCAGGAGCTCCTTCTCCCAGCGCAGCCTCTCGCGCGAAAGCGCCTCCGGGACCTGCGGCAGCGGTCGCTCCAGGGCCTCGGGCGACGAGCTCATGTCGAATAACGACGTCTGGCCGCTCAACCGATCGCGCTGCGTGGCCTGGCCGGCCGCCATGGCGTCATCGAGGGCCTCCAGGAGTTGGGCCGGATGCCCAAACCGGTTCATCGCCCCGACCTTTATGAGGGATTCGAGGACCCGCTTGTTCCCCAGCCGAAGATCGACGCGCGAGCAGAAGTCCGCCAGAGACCGGAAGTCACCGTCGGCCCGTCGGGCGTCGATGATCGACTGGATGGCGTTCTCGCCGACGTTCTTGACGGCCAGCAGGCCAAATCGGACGGCGTCGTCCTCGACTGTGAATTCGACGAAAGAGCGGTGCACATCGGGCGTTCGAACATCTATGCCGAGGCGCCGGCATTCGGCAACCGCAGCCGCGACCTTCTCCTCGTTATCCCGGAAGGCGGTGAGTACGGAGGTCATGTAGTCGACCGTGTAGTTCGCCTTCAGATACGCGGTTTGGTAAGCGATCAGGCCGTAGCAGGTGGCGTGGGCCTTGTTGAAGCCGTACCGCTCGAAGGGCTGGAAGGCGGCGAAAACGGCATCGATGACCTGCGGCTTGACCCCGCGCTCGGCGGCCTGGCGCACGAACTTCTCGCGCATCTCGCTCATGAGCGCGGATTTCTTCTTGCGGATGGCGTAGCCGAGCATGTCGGCCTCGGGACCGGTGAAGCCGGCCAGGGCCGTTGAGGCGGACATGATGTCTTCCTGGTAGACGAAGACGCCGTACGTTCGATTCAGATACGGCTCGAGGAGCGGGTGGAGGTACGTGACCTTCTCTTCGCCGTGTTTACGCCGGATGTACGAGGGAATGTTGTCCATCGGGCCGGGGCGGTAGAGCGCGACCATGGCCGCCAGGTCGAATACGGTGCTCGGTCGAAGCTCGCGGATATAGCGCCGCATGCCCGCGGATTCGAGCTGGAAGACGCCGGTGGTCTCGCCCGAGGCCAGCAGTTCGAACGTCTTGGCGTCGTCCAGGGGGATCTTCTCGAGGTCGATTTCCTCGCCGCGATGCTCGCGGATCAGGTCGACGGCCTGGCGCAGGATCGTCAGGTTGGAGAGGCCCAGGAAGTCGAACTTGAGCAGGCCCAACGCGTCGACGGCGTGCATTTCGTACTGGGTCATGACCGCGTCCGAGTTGGTGGCGCGCTGCAACGGCATCAGCTCCGTCAGCGGCTCGCGGCTGATTACGACGCCCGCAGCATGCGTGGAAGCGTTCCGGGCCACGCCCTCCAGCTGTTTGGCGAACTCGATGACCCTGTGGACCGGCGGCTCGTTCTCGTACATCTCCTTGAGCTGCGGGCTCGTCTCGATGGCCTCCTCGAGCTTGATCCCGAGCTGGTTGGGAACGGCCTTCGCGATCCTGTCCGCCTCACCGTAGGTCATGCCGACGACGCGGGCCACATCGCGGATGGCCGCCCGGGCGAGCATTGTGCCGAAGGTGATGATCTGGGCGACGTGGTCGGAGCCGTATTTGCGGCTGACGTAGTTGATGACTTCCTCGCGCCGCCCGTCCTCGAAGTCGACGTCGATATCGGGCATGGTCACGCGGTCCGGGTTCAGGAACCGCTCGAACGGCAGCTGGTAGTGGATCGGGTCGACCGGCGTGATGCCGAGGGTGTAGGTAACGATTGATCCGGGGGCCGAGCCGCGGACGGTGATGGCGATGCGCTGATCGCGCGCGAACTTGGTGAAGTCGGCCACGATCAGGAAGTAGCCGGCGTAGCCCATCCGGCAGATGACGTCGAGCTCGTAATCGAGGCGGTTTTGCAGCTCAGGAGTCACGGTGCCGTAGCGCCAGGCCAGGCCGGCCTGACACTCCGTACGTAGGAAAGACTCGATCGTTTGGCCTTCGGGGACCGGGAAGCTCGGGATTCGGAGTTGGCCGAATGGCAGCTTCAGGTCGACCATCGCGGCGATGGTGCGGGTTTGGCGGATGGCGTCCAGGTTGTCTGGGAAGAGGGCCGCCATCTCGACCGCCGACTTCAGATAGAACTCGTTCGAGTCGAACCGCATCCGTCCCGGCGAATCGAGGTTGTTGCCGGTGCCGACGCACAGCAGGACGTCGTGAGCCTCCGACTGTTCGCGCCGGACGTAGTGCAAATCGTTGGTGACGACGTGCTGCAGCCCGACTTCCGGCCCGAGCCGGAGCAGCTGTTCGTTGAGGCGGTGTTGCTGGGCCAGGCCGTGGTCCTGCAGCTCGAGGAAGAAGCGGTCCGGGCCAAAGATATCCTTGTACTCGCCGGCCAACTTCCGGGCCAGCTCCCAGTCGTCGACTTCGAGGGCCCTGGGGATCTCGCCGCTAAGACAGGCGGATAGGCCGATCAGCCCCTTCGAGTGCTTCGCCAGATGCTCACGGTCGATCCGGGGCTTGTAGTAGTAGCCCTCCAAATGAGCGTCGGTGGCCAGACGGCAAAGATTTTGGTAACCCTCCCAGTTCTCGGCCAGCAGAACGAGATGAAAAGGCTGGCTATCTGCCTTGCCTTCCTTGTCGCGCATGCTCCGCCGGGCCACGTAGGTCTCGATGCCAACGATCGGCTTCATGCCCTTGGCGGAGACGGCTTGGACGAACGCGACTGCTCCGTATAGCGCGCCGTGATCGGTAATCGCCATGGCATCGAAGCCGAGCTTGGAGCCCTGTTCGGCGAGGTCGTTGATGCGCCCGAGCCCGTCCAGCAGGCTGAACTCGGAGTGGAGATGGAGGTGGACGAAATCGTTCGGGGCGACAGTCACGGGGGCTAAGGGTACCGCGTCGGGCGGGTCGAGGACGGCGGCTGCGATGCAGCCTGGTAGGGATTGAGCTGCACGGCAGCCGGGCTCGGTTGAGTAGCAGTCACTACCGGCAGGCCGATGGTCGGCCCAAAAGAGGCGACGCGCTGTGGCTCTTGCCCGGCGCGTCAGGTGCTCACGCCGCCTGGTATCCGCCAGCTCGAATTCCGCCCGAAGGCGCAGTTCCTCGGCAGGCGGACGCAGGTCGCGAGCGAGCCGGAATGTTCTGTTTCGATAGCCGAGACCGTGCCTCGACCGAGTCCGGCCGAGGCGGCCCTTTCGGGAACCGTCAGGCGTCGACCGACCCGCTCGTCAGGGACGGCCTGACCCAGCATCAGCGCGAGGCGCGTAATCTCCCGGTGCACCAGGCCTGTTGCGGGAAGGTGGACGGCCCGATCTCGCGTTTGTCCGCCTGCACCGGACAGCTTTGCTTCCTCGCACACGATCGACCGCCCGGTACCCCGGAATCAGGCCGCCGGCACCCGGAATGGCGCCTCCCGGAGTTCGGAGAGAGTTCGGAGAATGCGCTTTGGCCATCACCCGGGGCCGATCTAAGAGCGCCGCGGGCGCTGGGAAGTGGTCAGCGGGTGGGATCCTGGGCCGGAAGCCATTCTTGTCCGGTACAGCCGGACATCCGCGAGGTAACCGCGTGGGCGCGGGGCGCGGGGCGCGGGGCGCG
>JAYUDR010000032.1:0-6718 GCA_043739665.1 Chloroflexota bacterium | reverse complement strand
CGCGCCGTCCCCGCGCGGCCGGGCAGCGCCCCGTTCCGACCGGCGAAGTGAGGTTCGGGCGGTTATCCTGCGTCAATGATCGGTTCCTTCAATCCCGTCCAGTCGTTGCCGCTCACGGTTGTGACCCCAAACCTGATCATTCAGGGGTCGCTGCGGACGCGGCTCCGGAGGCTGACGGACGTGATGAACGAGCCTGACCTGGATCATCTCGTCCTTTTCGATGCCACCTTCTTGGAGGTGGGATCAAGAAGGGTGGTGGCCAACTCCAGCGTGTCGCAGATCCAGCTCGCGGACATGCTCTTCGTGCACACGTCCCGTCCGACCGAATCCGGCGACGAGATGCGGACTGCTAAACAGCCGACTCGGGCGATCTTGCTTGCTCCCCCGTTCACTATCGAAGGTCAGATCCACCTGCCCATGGAAGAGGAGCTGGGGCAGGCCGTCGATTCCTTGGGCGAGCGGTTCGTAGCGTTGACGAGCGCCAAGTACTGGGCCTACGGCGTCGCTGAGTCGCCGAACCAGGTGGACCTCCTGGTCGTGAATCGCGCCCGAGCACACGTGGCCATCCCGGTCGGGACGGAATGGCAGAGGGCGGTCCTGCCGGAAGCTGGCTCGCGGGGCGGCCAGAATCCCTGGTAGGTGGCCGGTGGTTGCCGGAGTGGCGGTGGGGCGGTAGCGCCGACGCCGCGGGCCGACCCAACCTAGCCGACCCCACTTAAGGGAGTGGCAGTGCCGCCGTAGCGTCGACGCCGCCTATGATGTGAGGCGTGGTTACGCCGTTCCTCCCCGACGACGAAAAGACACCCGCGCTGCGCGAAGCGCTGCCGTCCACGGCTGCCGGCATCTACCTCAACACCGGTACCGCGGGGCCGCTGCCCAGAGAAACGGCCCATGCCATGGCCGAGGCCGAAGCTTGGGAGTTGCGCACGGGCCGGGCCGATATCAACTATTACCGCGATTCGATCGACCGCAAGGCTGAGGCCCGGGCGTCGATTGCGGCGGTCCTGGGCACGGACCCGAGCCACATCGCCTTGACGCACGCTGCCACGGACGGCATGAACATCGCGGCATGGGCGGTCGACTGGCGGCCCGGCGATCGCGTCGTGACCACGAACCTCGAGCACGCCGGCGGCCTGGGGCCGCTGTGGGCGTTGCGCGAGCGCCTCGGCGTGGACCTGGCGATCGCCGATATCGGGATGGGCGGGGATGCGGCGGCCACCCTCGCGGCTATGGACCGGGCAATCACTCCGGGGACGAGGCTCGTCTCGGTTTCGCACGTCACCTGGGCCACGGGCGCCCGCCTCCCGATCCGCGAGATCGCGGAGCTGGCCCACAGCCGCGGGGCGCTCGTGGCAGTCGATGGGGCGCAGGCCGCCGGGGCCATTGCGATCGGCGTCGACGAACTGGGCGTCGACTTCTACGCCGTGCCCGGTCAGAAATGGCTGCTCGGGCCGGAGGGCATCGGGGCGGTCTACTGCGGCCCGGCCGTCCTGGATCGGCCGCTGATGGCCTTTGCCGGCTATTGGAGTTTCGAGTCGATGGACCTCGCCGCCAACGGCAAGCCCTGGTCGGACGCCCGAAGGTTCGAGAATTCGCCGCTCCATCTTCCGTCTGTGATCGGTTTTGCTCGCAGTACCGCCTGGCTGTCGATGTTTGTCGACCTGCGCTGGGCCCACGACCGCATAGCTCAGCTGGCGGGCGCGGCGGCGGAGATGCTGGCCGAGATTCCCGGCGTCGAAGTGCTGACGCCGCGCGCGAACATGGCCGGACTGGTGACGTTCAAGATCGCCGGCTGGAAGTCCGCGGCCGCTCTCAAGGAGTTGGCGCAGCGGACGCTGTGCATTGCCCGCACCATTCCGCCATTGGACGCCATCCGGATCAGCGTGGGCTTCTTCAACACGGGCGGCGAGTTGCGCCGATTCCGCGACGGCGTCGCCCTGGTTGCCGAAAACACTCCCGCGACGATCCCGCACCGCCCCAAGATCGAAGTCCTCCACGGCGGCGTGGAGTAAGGCGCAGGGGTTCGCTCGGCGCCGTCCTTGGTGTACGATCGCGGTCGGCGGGGGAGTAGCTCAACGGTTAGAGCATGGCTCTTATACAGCCCCGGTTGGAGGTTCGAATCCTCCCTCCCCTACCAAGCCCCTCCAGTAGGCGACCGCCGGTCCGCACGTGCGGATGGCGACACCCAGCCGCGAATCGCGAGTCCTAGTGGCCAGCGCGCTGATCGCGATCGCGGCGGCTGTGTTCGGCCTGTACTCGGTGGCTTTCGTGGCCGTCGTGTTCGGGCTATTCAACCCGAATCCGTACCGCGCACTACTGAACGCAATCCGGCCCCGCAGGCGATCTGATCGACCGAGCGAGTAGAGGCCGTCCTCGATTGCCTGCAGTCTCGCCCTCCGGAGTCCCCAGGCCGATTCGCCCGCTTTCATACGCGCTTCAGGATGAAGCCGAAGGCTGTCCTCGGTGAATTGTCCGCCGGGCGGTTACCGACGTACACATTCTGGCGGCGAGATTGATCGGGACACGACCTGCTTCATGACTGAGCTGCAAGATCCACCTGACGAGCCCGCGATCCGGCCATGGTCGCGGCGCCTTTCACGCGTCCGGACCCGGGCCCGCTGGGCAGCAGTGTTCGCGATGGGCATTGCGGCCGCCTTGGTCGCGGTGACGCTGTACGGCGTTATGGTGCCCGGCGCTCAGCCGCTTACGCCGCAGGACGTGACCACACGCATCAGCCAGGCGCTGGCGTCGGTCACTCCAGCCCCAGCCCTATCGCAACATGCGTACCAGGCCGTCCAGCCTTCGCTCGTCCTGGTCGAAGCCCAGGTGCCAGTCAGCTCGGCGACGCCAGGCGGCTCAACCGCGCCGGGCGGGAGCAGCACTCCAACCAATTCGCCCCCGCCTTCGGGCACTTCCACGGCCGACGGTTCAATGGGCAGCGGCGTTGTCGTGAACGCCAGCGGCGACATCCTCACCTCTCTTCATGTGGTCGCCAACGCAACGTCCATCCAGGTCACGTTCGCCGACGGCACGAAGTCGCCGGCCACGATCCAGGCCACTCAGCCCCAGAACGACATCGCCGTTCTGCGGGCGACCAAACCGCCGGCCAGTCTCGTACCGGCTGTCCTGGGGAACCCCAGGAGCATGCAGGTCGGTAGCGAGGCCTTCGTCCTGGGCAGCCCCTTCGGCCTGACAGGCTCCATCAGTTCGGGGATCGTCTCCGGCCTGAATCGTTCCTTCCAGTTCCCCAACAACGGTCCGCTCCTCACCGGTTTGATCCAGGTTGACGCGGCCGTGAACCCCGGCAGCTCGGGCGGCCCGCTGGTCAACCGAGCCGGCCAGGTCGTCGGGATCGTGTCCGCGCTCATCAATCCAACCAACCAGGGCGTGTTCATCGGCATCGGTTTGGCGGTGCCGATCGACGTAGCCGGCGGAGCGGCCGGCTTGCCGCGCGCCTAGCCCTGCGATCGTTTCAGGAGGTAGAAACAGTGCAAGCACAGGCCACTGCGGAGCCAACGGCGCCGACGGAGCGCCTCCTCTACGAGGTCAAGAAGGTCATCGTCGGCCAGGATCACCTCCTGGAGAGGCTGGCGGTTGCATTGCTGGCCAGAGGCCACATCCTCGTCGAGGGCGTGCCTGGGCTGGCCAAGACCATGGCCATCAAGACTCTCGCCGCGGCGATCGGCGGGGAGTTCAAGCGCATCCAGTTCACGCCCGATCTCGTCCCCGCGGATCTGATCGGCACGCGCATCTACAACCAAAAGACGGGCGAATTCAACACGTCGCTGGGCCCCGTCTTCACGAACCTCCTGCTCGCCGACGAGATCAACAGGGCGCCGGCCAAGGTCCAGAGCGCGCTCCTCGAGGTGATGCAGGAGCGGCAGGTCACGATCGGACGCGAGACTCACAAGGTGCCGGACCCATTCCTCGTCCTGGCGACCCAGAACCCGATCGAGACCGAAGGCACCTACGCCCTCCCCGAAGCGCAAGTGGACCGCTTCATGCTCAAGGTCCTGGTCGGCTATCCGAGCCCGACCGAAGAGTTCGTGATCGTCGAGCGGATGACCGGGCGGCTGGATCCTGTGCAGGAGGTGCTTTCGACCGCCAGCCTGCTCGAGCTGCAGAAGCAGGCCGACCGCGTCTACGTCGATCCCTCGCTGATGGAATACGCCGTCCGTCTGTCCACGGCGACGCGGGCGCCGCAGGCACATGGCATGCCGGAGCTGGCGCGCTACATCACCTACGGCGCCAGCCCCCGAGCGTCGATCAACCTCATTCTCACGGCCCGCGCCCTGGCCTTCGTTCGTGGCCGGGACTACGCGCTGCCGCAGGACGTGCTCGACATGGCCCGCGATGTGATGCGCCATCGCCTCGTCCTGTCGTTCGAGGCCCTCTCGGATAACGTGACCGCCGACGACGTGCTGACGACGGTCCTCCAGCGAATCCCGGTGCCGAAGGTGCCGCTGCGGGAGCGTTCCAACGTCCGCGTCGGCGCCTGAGCGCCTCGTCTGGTCACCGGCGCCGCCCGCCGCCGTCGGGCCATCCGTAGTCGCCTCAGGCCAATCCGTCGCGGCCGCGGAGAAGATCCTGCAGCGCCTCGACTGGCAGGTCATTCGCCGACTGGATGGCGTGCTGCAGGGCGACTACCGGAGTCTCTTCCGCGGCAACGGCGTCGATCTCGTGGACGTGCGCGAATACCAGCCCGGGGATGACGTGCGGGCCATCGATTGGAACGTCACGGCCCGAATGGATACGCCGTATGTCCGCGAGTACGTCGAGGATCGCGAGATCACGGCCTGGTTCCTGCTGGACCTGAGCCCATCGATTGACTTTGGGACAGCGGCCACGGAGCGCGACAAGCGAACCGTGTTGATCGACTTCGTGGCGACGCTGGCCCGGCTATTGACCCGGCGCGGCAACCGAGTCGGGGCCATCTTTTATGGCGGCGCCGGCGATCGGGCGATCCCTGCGCGTGGCGGACGCGACCAGGTACTGCGCCTTATCGACGACCTGCTCCATCAGCCGCGGTTGCCGAACGCCCCCTTCACGGACCTGGCGCCGTTGCTCGCAGCCGGGCAGAGGGCCATCAAGCGCCGCTCTCTGATCTTCATCGTCTCGGATTTCATCAGCGTCCCGGGCTGGGATCGGTCGCTGAGCCTGCTCAACCGCCGGCACGAGGTCGTCGCCGTGCGCCTAACCGACCCGCGCGAGATCGAGCTTCCTGATGTCGGTCCAATGATCATGGAGGACGCCGAAACCGGTGAGCACCTTTATGTGGATACGCACAACGCCGCATTCCGGCGCCGCTTCGTGGCTGCGGCCCAGCGACGGGAGGCGGAGGTCAAGGGCGCGTTCAGGCGTGCCGGGGTGGAAGCCCTTTCTCTTTCCACGGACGAGGATCTCGTCCGATCCATCATCCGAATGGCGACCGTTCGCCGCCGGCGCAGGAGGTAGCCGATGTCGTTCATCTGGCCGCCGATGCTCCTTTCATTGGCTCTCATCCCGATAGGCCTGCTCCTGTATCGATTCCTGGAGGGGCGTCGCCGCCGCCGCCTTGCCGCCTATGGCGGGTCGGGGCTCACGCTCGGAGCCGCCCGCCGAGCGGGCTTCCGGAGTCGGGTTCCAGCGGCGTTCTTACTGCTCGGGCTGGTCGTGATGTCGGTCGCTCTGGCTCGACCGCAGGCCGTCGTAAGCCTGCCGCGGCAAGAGGGCACGGTCATCCTGGCATTCGACGTCTCGGCCAGCATGGGCGCCACCGATCTGACGCCCACCCGCATCGCCGCGGCCAAGGTGGCGGCCAAGGACTTCGTGGCGCGCCAGCCGTCGAGTATCACGATCGGGGTCGTGGCCTTCAGCGACTCGGGCGTGTCGGTTCAGGCGCCGACCAACGACCAAGCCACGGTCCTAACCGCGATCGATCGCCTAACGCCGGAGCGCGGGACCTCCGTTGCCGCGGGCATCCTCGCCTCGCTCAAGGTCATCGCCACGGCAGAGGCCGGGCCGTTCAGCGGCGACTACTACACCAATCCGACGCTCGGGTCCGCCCCAACGCCGGCCCCAAAGCCAACGCCGATGCCGGCCGGGGTTCACGCACCCGCAGTGATCATCCTCCTGAGCGATGGCGAGAACAACGAAAATCCGGATCCGGCCGCTGCGGCTCAGTCGGCTGCGGACCAGGGCGTCCGCATCTACACCGTTGGCATCGGCAGCGCGACCGGAACGACCGTCACGGTCCAGGGCTTCCAGGTTTTCACGCAGCTCGATGAAGCCACTCTGCAGGGCATTTCGGACACGACGGGCGGAACCTACTACGCCGCGACCGACGCCCAACAGCTCCGCTCGGTCTACGACAACATTGATACCCAGGTCGTCCTCCAGCCCCAGATGACGGAGATCACGTCGCTTCTGGCGGGCCTGAGCCTGCTGCTGCTGATGGCTGGCGCCGTGACCTCACTCCTGTTGCTGGGTCGACTGCCATGACTGGACGCCGATAGATGAACTTCCTGTGGTCAGGCCTACTAGCCCTGCTCGTTCTGCTTCCGATACTGATCGCGATGTACGTTTGGAGACTGCGCCGCGGACGCCCGTCTGGGGTTCGGTACTCGAGCCTTGCCCTTATCCGGGACGCCGAACCGGGTTCGGCGCGGCTGAGGCGTCACTTGCCCGTCGTCCTATTCATTGCCGCGCTGGGCGCGATCATCGTCGCCATGGCGCGACC
>JAYUDR010000031.1:0-6815 GCA_043739665.1 Chloroflexota bacterium | reverse complement strand
CGAGTTCGTGCGGGAGCGCGCCTTGATCGCGGAAACCATCCGGGGTCTGCGAGCAGGTGACAAGCTCGAGGCCACGGCGCAGGCGATCTGCCGCCAGGTGGCAAGCCTGACCGGCGTTGCGGCCGCGCAGTTTCTCCTCTTCGAGTTGGGCGGTCGCGCGATGCCAATCGGCCACGTGGTTGCCGGCCGACCCGACCCGCCTTTGGATCGTCTCCCCCACCGGGTCAGCCGGGGACTCGTCCGCCGGGCCGCCGAAGGACCATGGGTCGAGCCCTGGATGAACCGCCAGGGCCACCCCCACGACCAGCTGGTGACAGGGGTCGGCCCAAGCTCCCTCGCCTATGCGCCGGTGCGCTACGACGAGCGGCTCATCGGGCTGCTGGTGATCGAGGCCGTTGATCCGGTCGACAAGGCCGCTACCACTGAGGCACTGCCGGCCCTGGTCGAGTTCGCCGACCTTGCCGGGGCTCTCATCGGCCGCGACTTGACCAGGCGGGCCGACGCGGGACGCGCCCACGGCCACATCTCGGGCATCATCAGCCGCCGTGCCTTCCACCCCGTCTTCCAGCCGATCGTCGAGTTGGACGGCCGCGCCTTCGTCGGCTATGAGGCGCTCACTCGCTTCACAGACGGCTCCAATCCAGAGGTCGTGTTCGCCGAGGCGGCCGCGGTAGGGCTGGGGCTTGATCTCGAGAGGGCCACGCTCCACGCCGCCCTCGCCGCCTCGATGGCCTTGCCGGAGTCGGCCTGGCTCAATCTGAACGCCTCACCGGAACTCATCTTGGCGGGCGACGCGCTTCGTGTGCTCCCCCGCGGCAACAGCCGACGCCTCGTGCTGGAGGTGACCGAACATTCGGTCATAGCCGACTACCCGGCTTTCCGCGCGGCGGTGGCCGCGCTCGGACACAAGATGGATCTCGCCGTTGACGACGCCGGTGCCGGCTTCGCCAGCCTGCGCCACATCCTTGAACTGCACCCCGCGTTCGTGAAGCTCGATCGTTCACTCGTCACGGGTCTCGAAGCCGACGAAGTGCGTCAGGCGATGATCGTTGGTCTGCTTCACTTCGCTCGCGCGACCGGCTGCCGGCTGATCGCCGAGGGCATCGAGACAGAGGCCGAACTCGCAGCCTTGCGCGCCCTCGATATCCACCTCGGCCAGGGCTTCCTGCTGGGTCGCCCCCTGCCGGCCCACAAGGCGCGCTAAAGCGACGCCTACACCGGGGCATTTGGATAGAATGGTGAGCATGTCACTTCCGAATGCCCTAAACGATGCGTACCTCTTCGGCGCCCTGATGGAGACCACGGCGGACAGCATCTACTTCAAGGATCGCGAGTGCCGTCTGCTGCGCGTCAGCCGCAAGATGGCCAAGGATCTCGGGTTCGCGGATCCGGCAGCGCTGATTGGCAAGACAGACATCGATCTGTTTGGAGAAGCCTTTGGCGAAGGAACCCGGCTGGACGACATCAGGATCATGGACATGGACCGCCCCGTCATCGGCCTGATCGAGAGCCGCCAGATGGATGACGGCCGCATGAACTGGACGCTGACCACCAAACTGCCGCTCCATGACGAGTCCGGCGCCGTCATTGGCCTCGTGGGCATCACCCGTGAGATCAACGAGATCAGGCAGACCGAGGTGGCCCTCCAGCACCTCGCCACGCACGATACGCTCACCGATCTTCCGAATCGGTTCCTGATGGTGGACCGGTTAGGCCGGCTCCTAGCCCGGGCCAAACGATCGGGGACCGCCTTTGCCGTCCTGTTCATGGACATCGACCGTTTCAAGGAAGTCAATGACACGCTCGGACACGAGGTCGGGGATCTCCTGCTCCGCGCCGTTGGGCAGCGGCTTACCAAGAGCGTCCGCCAGAGCGACACAGTCGCCCGTATCGGCGGCGACGAGTTCGTGATCATGCTGGAAACGGTTCACGACAGCCGCGGCGCCGACGCCGTCGCCGACACCGTCCAGAGGGCTCTTGCCAGGTCCTTCAGCATCCAGAAACACACCCTCAAGGTGAGCGTGAGCATCGGCATCAGCTTCTACCCGGAGAACGGTGAAGACGCCGACACGCTCTTGAGGGCAGCCGACTACGCCATGTACCTGGCCAAGAGAGAGGGCGGCAATCGCCATCTGACATGCCTGCCAGGGATGCCCAACCCGGGCGAGAGTCCGAGGCAGCGTTAGCCGCCAAATCGGGCGTATCGTGGCCTCATGAACCCGGAGCAAGCGACGCGCCTTCGGGCGGAGATGGTCGAGCGGCAGCTTCGAGGCGGCGACATACGCGATGAGCGCGTCCTGGCCGCGATGGCGCAGGTGCCGCGCGAGTTGTTCGTCCCGGCCGCATCGGTCGCGCGTGCATACGCCGACGGCGCGCTGCCGATAGCGTCCGGGCAGTCGATCAGCCAGCCCCACATGGTTGCCCACATGACCGAGCTGCTGGACGTGCGGCCGGGGATGCGGGTCCTGGAGGTGGGCACGGGTTCCGGCTACGGGGCCGCGGTACTGGCGGCGCTCGGGGCGAAAGTGATCAGCGTGGAGCGCCACCCGGAGCTGGCCGAGGCGGCCCGTTCCCGACTCGCCGGGCTCGGACTGGGGTTGGGGCTCGCGGAGGCCGTCCGAGTCGTGGTCGGTGACGGCAGTCTGGGCTGGCCGGCCGATACCCCATTCGATGGCATCATCGTGACCGCCGCCGCTCCCCGCGTCCCCGCGGCGCTGCGAGCGCAACTCGCCGATGGCGGCAGGCTCGTGGTCCCGGTCGGAATGCGATCACGTCAGGAGTTGATCCTCGTGGTCCGTCGGGGTGATCGGTTTGAGGAGCGCGACTGCGGCCCGTGCGTCTTCGTGCCACTCATCGGCCAGGACGGTTTCGCGGAGCCGGCCGCGGAGGACGAGTCGGCGTCTAAGTCTGGCCGCCGCCGCTGGTTCAGCCGGCCGCACCTCTAGTTCGGGCGCCGCCCACCGGACCCTAGCGCGGCACGCCGGCTTCGGCGCGCAGTTTGACGGCTGCCTCGTCGTAGAGCGCTTCGATCTGGCTCGTCATCATTTCGATGCAGAAGCGATCGTGGACCAGATCGTGGCCTCGCTTGGCGAGCATGTCCGCGAACGGGTGGTCCGACAGCAGCCGATTGATCGCGCCCGCCAGCGCCTCGCGGTTTCCAGGCGGGACGAGCAGTCCGCTGACCCCGTCCTCGATCATCTCGGGGATGCCGCCCACATTGGATGCGACAACGGGCCGGCTGAGGGCCATAGCCTCCAGAACGCTGAGGCCCTGGGCTTCCCGGTATGACGGCAGCACGGCGACGTCCAGCGCGGCCGTGACCGCCGGCACATCCTCGCGGCGGCCGGTGAAAACGACATGGTCCGAAATACCGAGCGAGCCGGCTTGGGCCTCGAGCGAGTTGCGCTCGGAGCCCTCGCCCACTATCAGCAGCCACGCCTCAGGATACGCAGCGAGAACGAGCGGCCACGCTTCCAGCAGGACGCGGTGGCCCTTCTCCGCTTCGAGCCGCGCCACCACGCCGACAATCGGCGAAGCCTCGGGGATGAGGTATTCCTCGTGGAGCGTGCAACACGGCTGCTGGTGGTTGTAGCGCTGCAGGTCCACCCCGTTGTAGATCAGGCTGACCGGCGCGCCCGTGCGGCCTTCCTCCTGGATCTTGAGCTCGATGGCCTTGGACACGACGATCAGGCGGTCGATCAGCGGGGTCAGCTGGCGCAGCGCGACCCGGTCGTCTACGCAGCGGATGCGGCTCGAATGGACGGTCGAGATGATGACCGGCCGCTTGCAGCCCATCTCTCCGAGCAGCAGCGCGGCGCGAGTCCCGACGACCTCGGCCCGATACATGTGGTTGTGGATGACCTCGGGCTCCATCGAGGCGAGCAGGTCGGCCAGGGCGCGAACGGCGGCATGATCGTCCGGCTCGTCGATAACGCTGACATCGATGCCGGCCTTCTCCAGACGGCGGACGCTGCTGCCGTGCGAGAGTGAGACGACGCGGACGTCGTAGTTCGCGGGGTCCAGGCGGGTCACCAGCGAGTAGACGTGCTCCTGGGCTCCACCGTTGGTGCCGGTGGCCATAACTTCGACGACTCGGACGCGCCCGCCTTCGATCGGTGGACGCTGCCTGGCCGCAATGTCCGCGCAGGGCTCGGCAAG
The DNA here is from genome assembly GCA_043739665.1 of Chloroflexota bacterium. Classification (GTDB taxonomy): domain Bacteria; phylum Chloroflexota; class Limnocylindria; order Limnocylindrales; family CSP1-4; genus Fen-1039. Next base: position 2,657 of record JAYUDR010000031.1, on the reverse strand, counting down.
GCTGTGTTCGGCGCCCATGGCTAGTTGCCCTCTCCGGCCGGGGTGGTGGCCTGGGTGGTGACCGCCGCGCTGGTGCGCTGCACAAGCAGGCGTTCGATCGGCGAGTCCGCCGCGCCCCACTCATATTTGTAGGGCTCGTTGCCGCGCAGGAAGTCGAGGCGGGTTCGGCCGAGCGCGATGGCTCGTTGGATGTAGCAGGCAACCATGACCACTCCGGGAGAGAGTTCTCGAGCGTCCGGGTCGACGCCCGCGTTGTAGTAGTAGACGGCCTCGCCGTCGTCAAACGTTACTCCGGCCGCGATTCTGCGGCCGCCGACTGACAGGAAGCTGAGATCGACGATGCCCGACGGCGCGCAATCTTCGAACAGCCCGGCGAAGAAACGGCGGCTGGCCGCCCCGCCTTCTGTCGGCGGGAAGAGGCCGTCGGCGCCCCAGCGCTTCTGGTGCAGATCGATGAAGGCATCCAGGTCATCGATCGGATCGGTCGACCGCTCAAGAGCGACCGTGCCGGCGGCTTCCGCGCGGCGAACCTTGCGCCGGATCTCGTGGCGCTCCTTCTTGTCGAGCGTGGCGAGGTAGGAGTCGAAATCCTGACCCGGTGCCAACGTCACGACGGGGCAGACGTCTTCCTGCTCGCGCGTCACGACCCAACCGGCCTTCGGCGCGGCCCACTCGAAGGCGTTGGCGAGGGCATTCGTGGCTGGATCGCCGGCGCGCAAACGGCGCAGGTCCACCACGTCCCAGCGGGAGTGGTCCTCGGTCGCGAGGTAGTCCACGGCGGCCTCGCAGACGGCTCGCAGATCCGCGGGCGCCGCCAGCACCGTGGCGTAGTCGGCGTGGTACGAGGCCCCGAAGAAGACGGCCGTGGCCGACTCGGGCACCGCGCGGAGGGGCGGCCCGGCCTGGTGGCGGAGAATTGTCCGGGCGGCCACGTCGCCCGGCTCAAGCTCGTGGCGATGCATCAGCGGCACGATCCCGAGGAGCCGTTCCGGGGCGGCCTGGGTGCCGGGGGCGGCCGGGGTGCCGGGGGCGACCGCGTCCGTGACGACGAGCGTCTGGTCGTGGGCCGTGGCGCCGTACGCATCCCACCACGCCCGCTGGACGCAGTGGCGCGAGAACGGGGACGCCCACGGCGTGCTATCTGCGAGGGCGTCCCAGGCCGCGGCGGGGATGTCGCCGAAGGCGCGGCGCTGCGCCACGAGCCGCGCACCGGTGGCGGCGGTCATCGAGTGGCGGCCTCGGCGGCGGGCCGGGCACTACACGGAAACGTCCGCGTACAGGCAGGCTCGGTGTCAAACGTGGAGGGGACGGTCACGAGCCGAGCATATCACCACGCCCAGAACGCGCCCGGCAGGTGGTTGCGGCGTGAACCAGGCGGAACTGCCGGTCCGCGCAGTTGCTTTCGGCGCGGCCCCCGTTGCGGGTGGGAACCCACGGTTGTCGAGGGAACAAGGCGGCGGCGAGCGGGTGATCGGCCGCGGACAGAGCAACGTGGCTCCCTTGATTGAACCTAGACTCTCTTGGATCCGTCTATTGGGATGGTGAATCGAACGGAGGTCGCACGGCGGGGGATGATCGACTCGTGAGTTCGGATTCGACGGTCTTCGTCGCGACGGCACGCGATGCGTTCGAGCGCCTCACTCAGCGGCGGCTCGACCGCGCCTATCGATTAGCCGCAACCATCTTCGGCGACGAGGAGGAAGCCCAGGACGCGGTGCATGATGCGGCCGTACGAGCCTGGAAAAGCTGGGCGAGCTTGCGTGACGCAGATCACTTCGACGCCTGGTTCGATCGCATCGTCGTGAACGTTTGTCGCGATCGCCAGCGCCAAAGGAGTTCGCGCCGGCGGATCGTGTCTCTCGTTGAGAGGAGCGGGCAGGAGACCGCCGAAGGTACAAGCCCGAGTGACGTACTGACCAGCGCGCTGACTCAGCTCAGCGCCGATCACAGGATTGTCATCGCACTGAGATTCCTGGAGGACCAGTCCATCGAAGAGATCGCGGCCCGAACGGGTGTCCGAGCCGGGACCGTGAAGTCGAGGCTGCACTACGGGCTGAGGGAGCTCAGAGCCGCCTACGAGGCGGTCCAGCGATCGGGATCAAGGAGCGACCAATGACGCGGGACTTTGAAGAGGAACTGGACGCACTTATGTCGGAGAAGGCTGGCCTGCTGGCACCGACTGCGCTGAGGGTTCGCGTCTCCGCGGTCCCGGACGAGTATTCCCAAGGTACTCATCGCCCCGGGGTGGGCGTAACATTCCGCGCTGTTGCTATTAGCTCTATCGCGTTGATAGCCGTGATCGTCTTGGCCTCGGCATGGTTGCGCTATCGAACGACGAACGTGAGTGGCGACCTACCGTCAACCGCGGCATCAGCTGCGCCAATTGCCCTGATGATCGACACCATGGGCATGGGCACAGCCACGTACCCGTGGGAGGGTGGGATATGCATGGAAGCCAGTGCAGGCCCCAGGCGGGTGTCAAGGGCGGGGTCGGCCATGGTCTTCGTACCGACGACTAACTATCTGTCGGAGAGGATCGTGTGGCCGCAAGGCTATTCCGCCCGGGTGGTGGATGGAGTAGCCCAGCTGCTTTCACCGGCGGGCGAGATAGTGGCCCGCGAGGGCGATATCTTGGAGCTCGGAGGAGGACTGGGCCC
>JAYUDR010000030.1:0-2625 GCA_043739665.1 Chloroflexota bacterium | reverse complement strand
GGGTGTTCCTCACCGCCGAGAACGCCCGCCAGGTCGGCCAGCATCTCGTCGACCAGTTCCGAGTAGGGCCGGGCGGCGAGGGTCGATTCCTGGGCGCGCCGCAGCTTGGACGCAGCCACGAACTGCATGGCCCGAGTGATCTGCCTGATGTTCTTCGAGGCGTTGATGCGCCTACGAATGTCTCGCTGGCTGGGCACGGTGGTTCAGTACTTCCTAGGCCAGGAACGTCTTGCGGAACTCGTCGGCAGCCGCTCGCAGGGCCGCCGCCGTGTCATCGTCGAGTGTCTTGGTCGTGGCGAGTTTCTGCATGACGTCGCTGTGCTGAGTGTCGAGGTAGCGGGTGAACTGGGCCTCGAATTCCTTGACTCGCGGCGTTGGGATGTCGTCTAGCAGACCGATCGTGGCCGCGTACAGGATGGCCACCTGGCGTTCCAGCGGCACCGGCACGTACTGCGGCTGCTTGATGACCTCGGACAGCTTTTCGCCGCGGGTCAGCTGATCGCGGGTGGCCTTGTCCAGGTCCGACGCGAACTGGGCAAAGGCGGCGAGGGAGCGGTATTGAGCCAGGTCAAGCTTTAGCGGAGCAGCGACCTTCTTCATTGCCTTGGTCTGGGCCGCCGACCCGACGCGCGAGACCGAGACGCCGATGTTCAGGGCGGGCCGCTGGCCGGCGTTGAACAGGTCCGTTTCCAGGAAGATCTGGCCGTCCGTGATCGAGATCACGTTGGTCGGGATGTAGGCCGAGATGTCGCCGGCCTGCGTTTCGATCAGAGGCAGCGCCGTCAGCGATCCGCCGCCGTTCTCCTCGCTCATCCGCGCGGCCCGCTCGAGGAGGCGGCTGTGGACATAGAAGACATCACCCGGATAGGCTTCCCGGCCGGGCGGGCGGCGCAGGAGCAGGCTCATCTCGCGATAAGCCCAGGCGTGTTTGGAGAGATCGTCATAGACGCACAGGGCGTCCTTGACCAGCTGGCCGTCGATCTGGACGCCGTTCTCCATGACTTCCTCGCCCATGGCGCAGCCCGCGTATGGGGCGAGGAACTGGAGCGCGGCCGATTCCTCGGCCCCGGCCACCACCACTATGGTGTGCTCCATCGCGCCATGCTGCTCCAGCACGGCCACAACCTTGGCCACGGTCGAAAGCTTCTGGCCGATGGCCACGTAGATGCAGACCAGGCCCTTGCCCTTCTGGTTGATGATCGTGTCGATTGCCAGGGCGCTCTTGCCGGTCTGGCGGTCGCCGATTATCAACTCGCGCTGGCCTCGGCCGATCGGGATGAGGGCGTCGATGGCCTTGATGCCGGTCTGGACGGGCGTGTCGACCGACTGGCGGGTAATGACGCCCGGGGCGATGCGCTCGACCGGGCGGGTGGCGGTGGCGGCGATCGGGCCCTTGTCATCCAGCGGGCGGCCGAGCGGATCCACCACGCGGCCGAGGAGGGCCGCGCCGACGGGGACTTCCGCGACGCGACCCGTGGTCTTGACCGTGTCGCCTTCCTTGATCGCCGTGGAGTTACCAAGGATGACCGCGCCGACGGTCTCTTCTTCGAGGTTGAGGGCCATGCCCATCACGCCACCCGGGAACTCAAGGAGTTCCGACGATAGGGCGCCGGAGAGGCCGTAGATTTGGGCGATCCCGTCGCCGACCTCCACGACCGTGCCGATGCTGCGCGACTCCGCGCCGGCGTCGAAGCTCTCGATCGTGTTCCGGATGATGCTGACGATCTCGTCTGAGCGAATGGCCATTCCTTCTCCGTTCGGCCGTGGAGGCCCCGGTGTCGAGCCGAATCTCGGCGCCGACCTCCCGTGTCTAGGTCGTTCCCTGGACCAGCCGGCCGCGCAGCCTCTCAAGGCGGCCCCGGACGCTGGCGTCGATCAATCTATCGCCGATCTTAATGGTGAGCCCTCCCAGGAGCCCCGGATCAACGCTCGTGGCAAGTTCCACCTTGGCGCCGGCGAGCTGCTCCACGCGCGCCCGCACGGCCGCCAATTCTCCGGCCGAGAGTGGTTCCGGCGTGGTCACTATGGCAGCCACGATGCCGCGCGCCTGTCGGACCTTGGCGTCGTATTCGGAACTGACGGAGGGAAGGACTCCGAAGCGTCCTCGTTTGGCGAGGAGCAGGGCCAGGTTCAGCGCCTGAGGCGAGACGTGCGTGGCCAGCAACTGCTCGACGACCTTGCGCCGCTGGCCGAATGGCACGGCCGGGCTGTCTACGGCCCGGGCGACCCGCTCGTCGCTGGCGATCTCAGCGGCCAGGGCCAGGTCGCGCTGCCACGCGTCGACCCTATCGTCGCGAACGGCCAGCTCAAATGCCGCCTCCGCGTAGCGCCGTCCGGCGCCATTGCGTGGCATCAGTTGCTTCGCCCGTCGTTTGCGCTGCGCTCGGCCAGGTACTCCTCGACCAGGCGGCGCTGGCGTGGCTCGGTCATCGTCTCGCCAACGACCTTGCCGGCGGCCGCGAGAGCCAGATCCGCGACCTGGGCCCGCAGATCCGCCAGGGCGCGGTCACGTTCGGAGGCGATGTCCGCGGCGGCCTTCTCGTGGAGTCGGCTCAGCTCGTCGCGCGTGGCGGCGATATCCGCGTCCCGGAGATCCTGGGCAGCCTTCTGAGCCGTGGCGATCAG
>JAYUDR010000029.1:0-2637 GCA_043739665.1 Chloroflexota bacterium | reverse complement strand
CCACCCGCCGGCCGCGCACGAACAGCTCGACGGTTGTGGCCGCCAGGCGTGCGTCGCACATCTCGTGCGCGAGCTGATAAGGCACGCTGTAGTAGTGGCGGTCGAGTTCGACGTGGTAGTCGATGTTGACCTTGACCCGCTTCCAGATGCCCCACTCGTATGGCCGCTCCGGCAGCGGCCGCAGGGCCGGTCGATCGAACTCTGCAAAGACGCTTGCCCGACAGCCTTCGAGCTTTCGGAGCCGGTTGTTGAGCCATTCGAGTCGCTCCCGGATGGCGGCGTTCGCCTCGGCGAGACTAAAGAAGGTCCGGTTGCGCAGGGCCGCGAGGATCCAGCGCTCGACTATGAGAACGCCGGCTTCGACCTTGGCCTTGTCGCGGGGCTTGCGCGGCCGGGCCGGCATGATCGCTGTCCCGTAGTGGGCGGCGAGTTCCTCGTATGTGCGGTTGAGGTCGGCCTCGTATCGATCCGCCCGGGTGACCGCCGACCGAAGGTTGTCGGGGATTAGGAGTGCGGGCACTCCGCCGAAGAACTCGAAGGCACGAACGTGAGCGGCGGTCCAATGCGGAAGGCTCTGGGAGGGCACGGCTTCGGCGTATGTGTAGTTGCTTGCGCCGAGGACCGCGACGAAGAGTTCCGCCTCGTTGATCACGCCCGTGTCGGGGTCGACGATCTTGATCCTGTCGCCCGCGAAATCGAGGAAGAGTTTGTCGCCCGCGCGGTGGTTGCCGCGGAGCACGACGTCGAGATGGTCAGCGTAGGCGCGGTATCGCTCGGCGAACCAGGAGTAGGCAAAGCCATCGTGGCAGCGCTCGCGGTATTCGCTCCACAGCAGCATGAGCGTGACGTGTGGCCGGCGCATCTCGGCATGGATCGCGGCCCAGTGCGGTTCTGGGCGGCGCAAGATCGCGGGCGGCGGAGCCGCTCGGCCGAAGAGACGCTCTTCGAGGTCGCGGTCGTCGAGATCATCGGGCAGCGGCCAGTGAAGACCGACTTCACGGGCTCGGTCTATGTAGTTGCGAACGGTTGTTCGGGGCAGGCCGACGGCGATGCCGATGGCCCGAGAACCTAGATGCTCGGCCTCATGGAGCCGCAGGACGCCTCTGATATTGCGCATGGCAGTACGGGGACGGGGCACCGGCTCTTCTCCTCGACAACGGACGTAATCGAGAGAGCGTGGCCGATGCGACGGGCTTCACGTCGCCGCTGGCGAGTGCCTCCAAGGTGGGCCAAAACCCGGCGGAATCGGGTGGCGAATTCGCGGCGGAATCAGGTGGCGAAAACCCAGCGGAATCAGGTGGCGAAATCGACCGGAATCCGCAGCTTCCGGCGCAACGAGTCGAAACTGATCGAACCGGACCCTGACAAGATCGACACTGTTCTGGCCGCCTTCAGCCGCTCGGCGGCGGGTGCACTCGACCACGAGATCGCCGAGGCACTCGGTCTGCCGATCGACACGATCCGGGGAATGCTGCGCTCACCTCTGTTTGTCGGTCGGCTGCGCGACGGCTCAGACGCCCACTGGCCGGCTTTGGTGCCTCTCGAACTCGCTGACAAGGTGGGATCTGTCCGTGCCACCAGAGCAACAAGCACCGGCCGCAAGGCCAGCCCCCACCGCCCATACGCCCTGGCGATGCTGCACTGCGCCCACTGTGGCAAGCGCATCAGCGGGGACACAGGCTTCTATCGTCACGATCGGGCCTGCGAAGCCTATCGGGGGGCGCAGCCTGCTTGGCCAGAAGAATGGAGGGGCAGGCCGCCCCAAGGCAAGGGCTACCGGCGCGAACTGATCGAGGACGCAGTCAGCGTGCTTCTCGATCGCGTGAGTCTGAATGCCCACCTGGTCAGCCAGGTCGTCGGCGCGGTCGTGCCAGCCCATTCCGGACCCGACGAAGCGGCCCTACGGCGGATCGAACGCGAACGAACCGATGCCGCCGCGCGTGTCGTGCGAGATCGTGACTACGAAGCCCTGCGTGCCACTATGGAGCGCCTGGACCGGGAAGAGAGCGCAGCCAAGGCTGTTCGCCAGACCGAAGGCATTCCCGCCGAGCGAGCGGTGCGCTACCTGCAGGGCCTCGGTGAAGCCTGGCGTCTCGCCGACGGTGGGCCTGGCCGGTCTGAGCTTGCACGCTCGCTGTTCAGCCGGATCGATGCGTCCGGGTTCCAGGCCATGCGGTTCCGTCTCACCGCCCAAGCCACCGCACATGGCTTCGCCTATGCCGTGCCGGCCACCTTCACGGGATTTATTGGATATGGTCGGGGCGAGAGGATTTGAACCTCCGACCTCATCGTCCCGAACGATGCGCGCTGCCAAGCTGCGCCACGCCCCGACCGAAATGCCCGCTGAGGGCTCCGGAATGATAGCAGGCGATTCGGCGCGCGCGTAGCAGGTCGCAGTCGCGGGGCCGCGGCATGGCCAAACACTTGACCGGGGCCGCCGATGCGCGATGATCGCTCCATGAGTGATCCACTTACGCTCGACCGATACTTTGCCACCCCAAGACTGTCTGGCTTGCTGCTCTCGCCCGACGGGCGCCGCCTGGTCGTCGCCGTTTCGCGGCCCGGCCCGGAGGCAAACGAGATGCGCACCGCCCTATGGCAGGTCGATCCGGACGGGACCGCCGCGCCGCGCCGCCT
>JAYUDR010000028.1:0-6904 GCA_043739665.1 Chloroflexota bacterium | reverse complement strand
GCGACGTTCAGCGGCTGCACGATCACGACGGCCGGTACATACACGCTGACCGCGACCGATGGGTCGCTGACCTCAGCCGTGAGCGGCTCCTTCACCATCTCGGCGGCGGCCGCGAACAAGCTCTCGTTCAACCAGTCGCCGGGGAACACGGCTACGGGTGTGCCCTTTGCACCGCAGCCGCAGGTGACGGTGCAGGATCAGTACGGCAACACGGTCACGGGTGACGCTTCGACGGTGACGCTGACGATCAAGTCGGGTACGCCGACGACCGGCGGTCCCGGCTCTCTGACGGGCTGCTCGCAGAGCGAGTCCAGTGGAGTGATCACGTTCAGCGGCTGCACGATCGCGACGGTCGGCACCGGCTATAAGCTGACCGCGACGGACGGGAGCCTGACAGCGGCGGACAGCACCGCGTTCAACATCACGCCGGCGGCCGCGTACAGGCTCTCGTTCAACCAGTCGCCGGGTAACACGGTCGCGGGTGTGGCATTTGCACCGCAGCCGCAGGTGACGGTGCAGGATCAGTACGGCAACACGGTGACGACGGATACCAGCAATGTGACGATCGCCGTCACGGGTGGGACGGCGGCGGTGACTGGCTGTGCGAACACGAAGGCTGCGTCCAGCGGCGTTGCGACGTTCAGCGGCTGCACGATCACGACGGCCGGTACATACACGCTGACCGCGACCGATGGGTTGCTGATCTCGGCCGTGAGCACCTCCTTCACCATCAGCCCGGCGGCGGCGAGTCAGCTCGCCTTCACGACGCAACCGGGTGGCGGCACGAGCAGTACGGCCTGGGCCACCCAGCCGACCGTCACCGTCCAGGATGCCTACGGCAACACCGTCACCGCCGCGACTGCCTCGATCGCTCTTGCGATCACCACGCCAGGCGGCGCGATCCTGGCCTGCACGGCCAACCCGAAGGACGCTGCCGCGGGCGTTGACGCGTTCGCCGGCTGTCGCATCGACAAGGCCGGCACCTACACCCTGATCGCGACGGCCGCCGGTCTGACCGGCGCGGGGAGCAGCGCGTTCAACATCACCGTCGGAACCGCGACCAAACTCGCCTTCACGGCGCAACCGGGTGGCGGCGCGAACAGCACGGTCTGGACCAACCAGCCGACCGTCACCGTCCAGGATGCCGGCGGCAACACGGTCACGACCGCGACGACCTCGATCACCGTCACGATCACCACGCCAGCCGGCGCGATCCTTACCTGCACACCTAACCCGAAGGCAGCTGTCCTGGGCGTTGACGCGTTCGCCGGCTGTCGCATCAACAAGGCCGGCACCTACACCTTGACCGCGACGAGCGGCGGCTACACCAGCGCGGTGAGCAACTCGTTCATCATCTCCGCCACCGTGACGTTCTCCAGTGGCCCGACACTCGCCGCCAACGGCTACCTGCCGACCCATGTGAGCGGCTCGGGCTTCTCCGGCTCCGTAACCATTACCTGGTCCTACGCGTGGGGCGGCTACATCTATAGCACTACCACACCTGCCGACGGGTCCGGGAACTTCACCTGGGACAATTACGAGAACTGCATCGACGGCTACGGCGTCTACCAGACGACCGACCAGACGGTAATCGTCAACGCCACGGACAGCACCCACACTGCGATTGGCACAGGCACTCTCCTCTGCAGCCTGAGGCCAAGGCACCCGTAGTTCGCACCTATTAGATAGTTCCGGACAGCGGCCCGCAGTCCGCTGAGAGGCCGATTCGATCGAGCCGGACCTGATGCCAGCGCGGGTTGAGCATGGTCGCCCGGCGGGGCGGGCTCTGCATCGATATATGCGGCAGGCTCGCTCAACGTTGCCAGGCTCGATTGGGGAGGTGGCCGACCCGACAGTACCCCTCCCTTTGAGCGCTGCGTCCGGTACGCTACAGGCGCAAAGGCCCACAACGAGGCGAGGATGCGCGGCAACACTCTCCAGGCCCAGGCGGAGCTGGTTCGACGGCGAGCGGCCGATCTTGCCGGCGAGCTGTCTCGATCTGCCCGGCGCACGGCCACCATCGCCCAGGAGCGAGCCGTCCTTCGCATGCTTGGCGTCAACGGACTCGATCGCGCCGGCCGACCACTGGCCGCCTCGATTGCCGAGCGCTATTGCGGTTCAGACCGCCGCCGATTGGCTCGCGGCGTGATCCTGCCCTTCGCCGCCGCTTTGCTTGAGTACGACCTGCCGGCTCGTGATCTGGCCCTCGACGTGGCAGCAGGAGCAATCGACTTGGGCCTCGAGGCCGAACTCCTGGAGCGACCCGATCGCCTGGCCGCCGCTGAGAAGCAAGCTAGCGCCATGATCGATGCCGCGTTGGTCCGGTTCGACGCCAATCGCACCGTCAGCCGCGATATGCGCGAGGTCCTCGGCCTCCCAGAAGAGCCATGGCTCGGGGTTGCTCTTCAGGCTACCGAGGTGGTGTCGGCGGTTGCCGAGATTCGGGGCCTGGTCGATTTGGGGGCAGACGTCATCGCGGTCCGCGTTCCCGCCAGCTGGGAATTCGCCGAGGCGCGCCGCCGAGCCGGTCTGGAGACGTCGGATCTCTTCGAGTTCGAGGATCGCGATCGAGGCCGTCGAGGGGCCGGCCGAGCTGCTCGATCCAGGGCGACCAGGGGCAAGCGGCCCTCCGAGGCCACGAGGCCGGATGCCGAGCAGGTTCCCGCCGGCAGTCAGCGCGGTCTGGCCGCTCTACGCCAGGCCACGGATGACGCCACGGCACGCCGCGGCTGCTACGCCGGTCTGATGACCGTCGCGTCCGCCTTCGCCGCGCCGGAGCAGGCCGTCGTGGCCGCGTTTGAGCGGATCGACTACGTGGTCGGCGATCCCATTCGAGAAATCGTCGAGGACAACGTCGACCCGGAACGCGCTCTGGCCGACCATGCTTTCGCGCATCGACTTCAGGCCCGGGGCGGCTGCCGGGTGGTCATCGGATCTGGCCCTCTCGCGCTCGGTGTCGACGTGGCGAGTGGTCTGCCGTCCGACGCAGCGACCCGGTCGGGTCGAGGCCTCGCCCTGCAGGCACTGGGAGCTGAACTAGCCCTCGCCGACGGTCTGCCGCCCGACCGACTCTTTCTCGGCGCGGTTCCGGACTGGGTCGGGGCAGAGGGCGTGCCCGCCTCCATCCTCATCGAGGCGTGGCTGCGGAGCCTGGTCTTCCAGGGTCATAGGCTGGTCATAAGTGGCCCGGCGGCCCGAACTTCGGCACCCGGCGGACCCGCCGGCCTGGTCTCCGCTCTGGCCGGAGGGTCGGCTTCGCTCGTCATCCAGCCAGCGGCGGTGGATCGGGTCGATGTGGTCGCCGCGGATCTGGGAGCGGCCGCAGCGGCGTCGCGTGCAATACGTGCCACGCTCGGCGACGGCCAGTTGCACGGTGACGCGGCCGATGTTGCCGATCGAATGCTCCAGGCCGCGAGTGCGGCGCTCGAGTGTCTGGCGGCCGAAGGCTGGGAGAGCCTCCTCGGACCCGGCGGCCAGGGCGGTGGCGATGGTCGCGGCACCGCCGACGTCCATGCGTCGGAGAGGCTGGGAGGCTCCGCCGCCGTGGAGCGCGCCGACGGTCCGACCTCCGGGGCGCGGCTGCTGCAGGTGCTGGGGTAGGGCCGCGATCACGATGCCCCGGCTCGAAGTGCTGCCGGTGCTAGCATGCCCGGGGCCGGCGGGCTCTAGGCGGCGCAGAGGCAGTGAGGGAGTATTCAGCTGAGCGGCTCAAGCGGGCGGACGAACCCCATCGCCGGGCGGCGCGTTCCGTTCATAGTCGTGCTCGGGGTCGTGGCCCTCGCCCTGTCGTGGCTCGGCATCGTCTACTTCGCCGAGCCGTGGGGCACGTCGGCCCTGCCGTCCGGTATGGACGCCCGCTGCTACTGGGTGCCGTCCCTCGCGGATCCGTACCTCCACTCGAACTGGCTCGATCAGATCGCCTACACGTACTCGCCGGCCTTCCTTCAGCTGCTGGAGCCGATTCGGCGGCTGCCGTGGCAGGTTTTCATGGCGGCGTGGGCCGCGATCCTCATGGCGGCCATGGCGTACATGACCGGTCCCCGGTTGATCCTCCTCGGGCTCGCTTTCTTTGGGCTCATGGAGATATGGGGCGGCAACATTGAGATGCTCGTCGCGGTATCGATCGTCCTTGGCTTCCGCTGGCCGGCGGCATGGTCGTTCGTGCTGCTGACCAAGATCACGCCCGGCATTGGGCTGCTCTGGTTTGTCGTCCGGCGCGAGTGGCGCTCACTCGCTATCGCCCTGGGGGCCACGGCAGCCGTTGCGGCCGTCTCATTCGTTCTGATGCCAGAGGCGTGGCAGCGCTGGCCGCAGGTCCTCTTCAGCAACGTCGGAAAGGGCGGGACTTGGGCCGCGGTCCCGATTCCGTTGGCCTTCCGGCTGCCCTTCGCGCTGGCCCTGGTGGTCTGGGGCGCCCGAACGAACCGCCGCTGGACGGTGCCCGTTTCGGCGATGCTGGCCCTGCCGGCGCTCTGGTATGGCGGCCTGAGCATAATGATCGCCACGCTGCCGCTGCTCGGGGCGCGGTCGTGGGATGACCTTCTACGCGTCCTGGCCCAGGGTCGCCGGGAGCTTCGCGCGTCGATTGTTGGCCTTCGCGCCACTGTCCGGCGCACCGCATCACCGTCGCCACGTCCAGACTGAGGCGCAGGCTCGGCGCTCCGGGGTCCAGACCTTTAGGATTGACCTAATACCGACGCCAGCCGCGTTCGCAGCCGCGTACAAGGAGGAGCCTTTCGTGCCCGACAGCTCTCCACTACCAGTTCGTGAAGCCGCGTGGCCGACACTCCACGTCTCGCGGCATCCGGCGATCCTGCACAAGCTTGCGATTCTGCGAGACGAAAGGACGGAACCCAAAAAGTTCCGCGAGGTCGTTCGCGAGCTGTCATGGCTGCTCGGCTACGAAGCGCTGGCGGACGTGGAAGTCCGGCCGCTCGAAGTCAGCACGCCATTGGAACGGACCGACGCTCATGAGCTGGGCGTTCGTATCGGTCTCGTACCGATTCTGAGGGCCGGACTCGGCATGGTCGATGCCATGCTCGAACTGATGCCCACTGCTGAGGTTTGGCATCTGGGCCTATTTCGCGACGAGCGGACGCTTCGGCCGGTCGAGTACTACAACAAGCTTCCGGATTCAGCGAGCGTCGACCTGTGCCTGATCCTCGACCCAATGCTGGCCACAGGCGGATCGGCGACGGCGGCGATCGAGGTCCTCAAGCGCTGGGGCGCCACGCGCATCAAGCTTGTTAACTTGATCGTGGCCCCGGAGGGCGTCGACGCCGTCACCGCCGCTCATCCTGACGTGGAGATCTACTGCGCGGCCGTGGATCGCCAGCTCAACGAACTCGGCTACATCCTGCCGGGACTGGGCGACGCCGGTGACCGCCAGTTCGGGACGGGCCGCGCGGGGTAGATTGCCCGCCAGGCGCCAGAGTCAAGAAACGGGCGGCCACCTGGCCGCCCGTTTCGCTATTGCAAAGTGGCTTGCGGCTATGCCGCGCTTTCGGCCTCGGCCTCGGGCTCGGGGGTCACCTTGCCCAGGCTCAGGACCTGGTAGACGATGATCGCGCCGAAGGTCGCCATGGCGATGCCGCCGAGCGAGAAGTCGCCCGAATTGAGGGTCAGGTCGCCGGCACCGATTGTCAGGGCAGCGGCCACCGTAACCAGGTTCTTGGTGACGCCGAAGTCGACCTTGTTCTGGACCCAGATGCGCGCGCCTGTGGCGGCGATGAGGCCGAACAGGACGATGGCGAGGCCACCGAGCACGGGGCTCGGGATGGTCCCGATCAAGGCGCCGAACTTGGGGCATATGCCCATCGCCAGGGCCACCACGGCGGCGATGACGAAGACGAGGCTGGAGTAGATCTTGGTCACGGCCATGACGCCGATATTCTCGGCGTAGGTCGTGACACCGGTGCCCCCGCCGGATGCGGAGATCATGGTCGCAATGCCGTCGCCGAGGAACGCCCGGCCGATGTACGGATCGAGGTTCTTACCAGTCATCGCCGCAACGGCCTTGACGTGGCCGAGGTTTTCAGCCACGAGAACGATCGCAATCGGTGCGATCAGGAGGATGGCGTGGCCGTCGAAGGCGGGGGCGGTGAAGTTGGGCAGGCCAATCCAGGCCGCCTTCTCGATGCCCTTGAAGCTGATGTCGGCTCCGGCGGGACCAAGGTGCAGAAGGTTCACGCTGACGAAGTAGAGAACGTAGCCGACGATCCCGCCGATGAGGATCGGCAGACGGCGGAGCATGCCCGGCGCGTAGACGGCCACCAAAACCACGGCGGCCGTGGTGAGGAGGCCCATGGTCATGAGGAAGAGGTTGTTGGTCTGGCCGATAGCCGGGTTGACGTACCAGCTCGCGACGCCGCTCAGGTCGGCGACGGCCACGTGGGCGAGGTTCAGGCCGATGACCATGACGATGGCGCCGGTGATTACCGGGGGCATCAGCCACTCGACCCACTTGTAGCCGACGACCATGACGATCACGCCGATGAGGGCGTACAGAGCGCCTGCGGCGATGATGCCGCCAAGGGCCACGGGGATGTTGTGGCCCCCGCCGATCGCCTCAGCCGAGACGACCACAGCGATGAACGAGAAGCTTGAGCCGAGGTAGCTCGGGACCCGGCCGCGGACACAGACGAAGAAGATGAGAGTGCCGACGCCCGAGAAGAAGATGGCGGTGTTCGGGTCGAAGCCCATGAGGATCGGCGCCAGGACCGTCGCGCCGAACATCGCGAAGATGTGCTGAACTCCCAACGCAATCGACTGAACGGCCGGCGGCCGCTCGTCCGGAGCAATGATTCCCTCGCGTTTGACGGTCCATTGGAACATCCCGCGGACATACGCGGCGGCGGCTGACATGAACTCCTCCTACCCTGATTGGCTCTCATCCGTCGGGCGT
>JAYUDR010000027.1:0-6939 GCA_043739665.1 Chloroflexota bacterium | reverse complement strand
AGAAGCTCAGACGCTTGCCAACGTCCACCTGGCCCTCAAGCAAAACCTCACGATCATCCCGGTAATCAACAAGATCGATCTGCCTTCGGCTCAGATTGGCGTCGTGATCGAAGAGCTGGAGAACGTCCTGGCGATGCCTCGTGAAGAGGTCCTGCTCGCCTCGGCCAAGGATGGCACGGGGGTGCTCGAGATCCTCGAGGCGATCGTGGCCCGGGTCCCGCCGCCCAAGGGAGACCCGCAGGCCCCCGTCGAAGGGTTGATCTTCGACTCGCACTACGACGCCTACAAGGGCGTGGTCGTGTACGTCCGGCTCGCCCAGGGGACTCTCCGTCAGCACGATATCATTCGGCTGATGGGCTCCGGCGCCGAGGCGGAACTTCTCGAACTCGGGTTTTTCCGGCCGCAGCTGGTGCCAGTGTCTGAACTGCGGGCCGGTGACGTCGGCTACGTGGCTACGGGGCTCAAGAGCGTGCGCGACGCCCAGGTCGGAGACACCCTCACGACGGTGGCGCATCCCGCTCCGCATCCGCTGCCCGGTTACCAGCCGGCCAAGAGCCTCGTTTTCGCCGGCATCTACCCCGTTGCGGGAGTCGACTACCCGGCCCTGCGCGAGGCCATGGAGAAGCTCCACCTCAACGACGCCAGCTTCAGTTTCGAGCCGGAGAGTTCCGTGGCCCTGGGCTTCGGCTTCAGGTGCGGTTTCCTCGGCCTGCTCCACATGGAGATCGTCCAGGAGAGGTTGGAGCGCGAGTTCGGCCAGGAGCTGATTGCGTCGGCGCCGTCGGTTGAATACCGCGTCGTGCTTCTCAATGACGGTGGCTTAGTCGCCGTCGACAACCCGTCCAAAATGCCCAACGCGGGCGAAATCGAAGAGATCCAGGAGCCGTGGGTCAAGCTGAGCGTCGTGGCTCCGTCGAACTTCATCGGGGCGCTCATGGAGCTGGCCACGAACCGGCGCGGGACGTTCTTGGGGATGGAATACCTCGACCCGCAGCGCGTCTTGCTCACATTCGAGCTGCCTCTGGGCGAGGTCATCGTGGACTTCTACGACCAGCTAAAGAGCCGGACCCAGGGCTACGCCTCGATGGACTACGAGGAGTCCGGCTATCGGGCGGCCAACCTCGTGAAGGTCGATGTCCTGGTCGCCGGCGAGCCGGTCGATGCGCTCTCCGTGATCGTGCACCGAGACCGGGCCCAGGCGATTGGTCGCGAGCTGGTCCACCGGCTGCGCGGGCTGATTCCTCGCCAGATGTTCGAGATCGCCATCCAGGCCGCGATCGGATCGAACGTGATCGCCCGCGAAACGGTCGCTGCCATGCGCAAGAATGTCCTGGCCAAGTGCTACGGCGGCGATATCAGCCGCAAGCGCAAGCTGCTCGACAAACAAAAAGAAGGCAAGCAGCGCATGAAGCGCGTCGGGTCCGTCGAAATACCACAGGAGGCCTTCCTGGCGGTTCTTCGCATGGACGACGTATGACAACGGAGACTGTTCGGGTTCTGGTGGCCGGCGGCTTCTTCATGCTGCTACTGATGCTGCGCCTTGAGGCCGAACGGTTTGGGGCGGCCGAGTTCAGCGAACCCGGCAAGCGACGTACCGGTCTCTGGACGCGGTTGTCGTGGTATCTCATCGCCGCGCTCTTGCTGGCGGCCCTCTATGTCGTTCACCCGGCCCCGCATGACGTCCTGATCATGTTGGTCGGCCACAGAGCTGAGGCAATCGAGTTTGGTCTTGCGCTCGCCGCGCTGGGAATTGCCCAGGCGGCAGCATTCGCCTGGTTACGTTATGGGAGTCTGCGGCTGCCGCCGGCCTCGGCGTATCCGGCTGCGACCTTCAATATCGTTGGCACGGCTATCGTGGACGAGGCCACCTTCCGGGGGGCTTTGCTGGGGACGCTGGTGGCAATCGGCTTGCCGGACGGCGGGGCCATTCTGCTGGCCACTGTGGCGTGCGTTCTGGTGACGCGAGTGGCTGCGCCGGGACGCCATCCCTACACGGTGCTGCTCTCGTTTGGGATGGGCTTGGCCTATGGTTGGGCCACCCTTGCAACCGGTGGCCTGGGCGCGGCCATCATCGGCCACGTAGTGACGTCTTTCGCTGTGTTCGTTTGCACCGGCCACGCCGGACAGGTGCCTCAGGCCGGCCAGGAACCGGAGGATTTGGCGGCCAGGAATCAATCGCCAGAGGGCTGGCAGCTTGCGCGCCGACCGTCAGTCGCGGGGCTTGGGGCCGAACCAGGCGGCCTAGCTCAACAGATTGCCCGCTCTGGCTTTGTCGATCGTGCGGAACGGCGGGAGGCGGCGCAGCCTGCGGCCGATGTTCTGAACCGGCTGCGGGCCTGGAGCCGGGCGATTCTCAACCGGGGCGAGCACCGCGCCCCCTAGCCTTGCATACCGTGGGCGCGACCCGGCTACCCTCTGCGAGTGATCACCTCCCGGCCGCCGATCGCGCTCTACGTCCATCTGCCGTTCTGCCTGGCTCGCTGCCCGTACTGCGATTTTGTGGTTTACGCGGGTGGTGACGCCCGCGGTCCGCGAGCTCGGACCGAGAGGTTGTATGAGGCTGTAGGCCGCGAGTTGGAGCTGCGCGCCGACGCGGTGGACGAACGGTTCGGGCCGTTCGAGCCGTTCGGGCCGCTCGGGCGGCCAGCCGAGGGCGAGGGGCGCGGGCTGCTTCGGAGCGTGTACTTCGGCGGCGGCACGCCCTCGCTCGTCCCCGGGGAGTGGCTCGATCGGCTGATGGCGATAGTACGGGCTCGCTTCGGCGTCGCGCCGGATGCGGAGGTGACCCTCGAGGCCAACCCCGGCCCCCACGAGCGTGGCGACCTGGCCGCGTTTCGCCGCGCTGGAGTGACGCGCGTTTCGTTCGGGGCGCAGAGCCTGGACGCGAGCGAACTGCGGCGCCTCGGCCGGCGCCACTCCCCGGATGACGTGGCCACGGCCGTTGCCGGGGCGCGGGCGGCCGGCATCGGTTCGGTCAATCTGGATCTGCTGTATGACGTGCCGGGCCAGTCGGTGGCGACGTGGGAGGCCACGCTGCGGGCTGCACTCGCGCTCCGTCCGGATCACCTTTCGCTATACGCCCTCACCCTGGACGACCCCGATGCGGAGGGGATAACGGGCCTCGGCGGCGACCACCTGCCGACGCCCCCGGGCGCGCGACGCTGGCGTGAGCGAGCCCGACTCGACCAGGATGACGATCGCGCGGCGGACCAGTACCAACTCGCGACGGAGTTGCTCGCGGCGGAGAGGTGGCGCGGCTATGAAATCTCCAACTGGGCCCGCCCCGGCCATGAGAGCCGCCACAACCTTGCTTACTGGGAGCGCCAGCCGTATGAGGCGGTCGGGCCGGGCGCACATGCCTTCGACGGGGCCACCCGGCGCTGGAATGCAGCAGCGATGGAGCCGTACATCGCCGCCCTCCTGCCGACGGCTGGCCCGCCCGCCCTGCCTCTAGGCGGTCGGGAACAGATTTCCACCGAAACTGCGGCCGCGGAGCAAATGATCCTTGCCTTGAGGCTCGATCGCGGGGTTCCGGCGTCATGGACCGAGGGCCCTTCGGCTGCTCACGCCTTCGCTTGGGCGCGTTCCGCTGGGCTGGTCGAATCGATCGGTTTCGATGGTGAAGTTCGGGTGCGCCTGACTCTCCGCGGCCGGCTATTGAGCAACGAGCTGTTCGAGCGGTTGCTCTAGAGCCCCTCGATCGCGGCAAAGTGAGCGGCGGCATCGCCCTATCGAGCCATTCATCCTGGCCATAGATTTTCCACCCGGTCATCGCTTGCCCTTGCCGGGGGTATCCAAGCGCGTCGGCGGGCTTCAAGGTCCTGTGCCATCTCGAATTACGCGCGATTGACAACGTTATCGGCGTGGACTAGCGTGACTGTCCGGAAAGGTGTCGCGGCTCCCAGCCCACCCAGAATGGCAGGTAGCTTGCGTACTGGACGGCCAGACCCAAGGCTGTCCTGGGGCCCGGACTGCGTTATTGGTGGCCGAGTGGAGGAGGCGAGGCAAAAGCCATCTTTTGGTGCAGGAGGCGTTCGCCTGGCGCGGCCTTTCGTAGGTCGGCGAGACCAGGCTACCCTGGGCGCCTGCCAGATTCACCGATCCGGTCCGATGGTTTCATCGGCACATCCAAGGTGAGTGAGGTGTTAGCAGTGAAACTCCCGTCGCGGCGGATTCTTGCTCTGTTTTCGGTTACCGCTCTAGTTGTTTCGGCCTGTTCAACGGGCTCGGGCACGACCGCACCCGGTGGCACGAGTGCGGCCGGTGGAGCGACGACGAATGTCGAGGTCGTCTCTTGGTGGACGACCGGCGGTGAAGCGAGTGGCTTCAATAAGATCATCGACAAGTTCAACGCCGACAACCCAACGATCAAGGTGACCAACAGCGCCATCGCCGGCGGCGCCGGTTCGAACGCCCAGGCGGCCCTGCAGAACCGCGTTCTGAACAACACTCCGCCCGATAGCTTCCAGGTCCACATGGGCCATGAGCTGCTCGATCAGTACGTCACGCCGGGCTTCATGGACAACCTGGACGATCTCTACACTGCGAACAATTGGACGACGCAGTTCCCGAAGGGCGTTCTGGACATCGTCAGCGCCAAGGACTCCGCGGGCGCCACGCATTACTACAGCGTTCCGCTGGACATCCACCGGGCCAACGTGCTCTGGTTCAACAAGACCGTGTTCTCGGCCAACAACCTGGCCGCTCCCAAGACCTGGGATGAGTTCTTCACCGTTGCCGACGCCCTCAAGGCCAAGGGGATCACCGCGCTGGCCGTCGGCGACAACGGCATCTGGGCCAACGGCATGCTTCTTGAGTCGATCCTGATCAGCACCCTCGGCGCCGATGGGTACAACGGTCTCTGGACTGGCACGACCGATTGGGCCGGTGCCAAGGTCACGACCGCTCTGACCACCTACAAGAAAGTCCTGACGTACGTCAACACCGACCACTCGTCCCTGAGCTGGGACCAGGCCGCCGACTACCTCATTCCGGCCAGCGCTGGCGCGCAGCCCAAGGCCGCGATGACGATCATGGGCGACTGGGCGGCCGGTGAGTTCGACGCCAAGACGTTCACCGACTACGGCTGGGCCGCGGCGCCCGGCACGGACAAGATCTACGACGCTTTGGCCGACTCCTTCGGTCTGCCCTCCAAGGCGGCCAACAAGGACGCCGTCAAGAAGTTCCTGACCCTCGTCGGCTCGGCCGCAGGCCAGGACCTCTTCAACCCATACAAGGGTTCCATTCCGGCCAATAGCACTGCCGGCAACCCGCCTGCCGGTGCCAAGGCGTACAGCGCGTATCAGACGTGGGCCCTGGGTGAGTGGAAGGCCGATGCAATCGTCCCGAGCGTAGAGCACGGCGCCGCCGCTGCTCCCGCGTGGAAGGGCAGCTTCGAGACGGCCGTCACGTCGTTCGTCGCGAGCCCGGACGTTCCTACCATCCAGACTGCTCTCGTGCAGGCTTGCAAGGACGCGAAGGTGTGCAAGTAGTCAGCTCATAAGGTTTTCCCGGAGGGGGCGACTCGGTCGCTCCCTCCGCTTTTCCACCTGCCTGGGGATTGCAGCGGGACTATGAAAATCAATCGCGATCGAGTCATCTCATTGCTCGTGATCGCGCCGTCCCTCTTGGCGGTGGCGGTCTTCGTCTACGGACTGATCGTCTGGACCGGCTTTATCTCGACGGTGAAGTGGGACACGCTCCGTCCCGACTATACGCCGGTGGGCCTCGCCAACTACCAGGCCATTTTTGCCAGCAACCGGTTCCTCATGGACATCCGGAACACGGTTGTGTTCACTCTCTTCTTCGTTATTGCGTCGCTCTTGATCGGCCTTTTGCTGGCCAATCTCATCGATCGCGGTATTCGGAAGGAGGGGGTCTTTCGGAGCATCTTCCTCTTCCCGATGGCGGTCAGCTTTATAGTGACGGGCGTCGTCTGGAAATGGGTTCTGTCGCCGGGTCAGGCGGGCAGCCCCCAGGGTGTCAACCAGTTGTTTGGGTTGGATCCAGCCTCGAACCGCTGGATCACGGACGCCCACGTCGTCTACCTGGCTCCGGACAGTCCCGTCTACAAGTTGCTGCACGACATCGGTCTGGGAGCCATTACAAGTCCCAACATCGGTGTGCCAATCGCGCTGCTGTCGATCGTCTTGGCCGCCGTCTGGCAGATGTCGGGCTTCGTCATGATTCTCTATCTGGCGGGCCTGCGGGCGATACCGGAGGAGCTGAAAGAGGCCGCCCGGATTGATGGGTGCAGCGAGTGGCGGATCTTCCGCCATATAGTTTTCCCCTTGCTGATCCCGTTCACCCTCTCGGCGATTATCATCCTCGGTCATATCAGTCTCAAGATTTACGACCTGACCGTGGCCATGTCCAAGGAGGGCCCGGGCTTCGCCACTGACACGCCCGCCAACTTCATGTGGCAGACCTCTTTCCGTGACGGTCTGTTCGGGCGAGGAGCCGCCGTGGCCATCATCATGCTTGTGCTAATCGCCGCAGTTATCGTGCCGTACCTCATTTGGAACCGCCGGAAGGAGGTGGAGGCATGAGCCGCGAGATGCAGCCGGATCCCTCCAATTCGGCCGGCCTAACTAATCGGTTCGCTGTGGTGGTGGTCTCGGACGAAGAAGAGGCGGCAGTGTCTCAGCGATTCCGTCCGGACGCCCCCACCACCCGGGGCGCACACGCCCGCGGACCCAGGGCGCTGAGCATGCGCTTCCTCCTGTATGCAGTGCTCTTCGTGTTCGCGATTTGGTATCTCACGCCGATCTACATCCTGCTGGTCACGAGCTTGAAGGGCTCGAGCGAGGTCACACTCGACAAGATGTGGGCTCTGCCCACCTCGTTCAACCTGGACAGCTTCGACGCGGCGTGGAAGGCACTCGCTCCCAACTTCCTCAACAGCTTGCTGTTGGCCATTCCGGCCGCGATCATATCCTC